>CAMBSX010000001.1 GCA_945870655.1 Chthoniobacter flavus
GGCGGCAGGCGGCGTCAATGCCGGTTGCACAAGAAGTTGGCGGTGTGCCTTTCCCGGAGAGCAAGGGCAGGGGGGCGCCAGAGGGCCATGGAAGAACACGACGCTGGGTGTCTATTGGCGCTGGGAGGCCTTGAGCACAGCGGCGGGGATTTGTTTGACGCCGCCACGGCGGATGATGTCGCGGTAGGTGAAAGCGGCGGGCTTGAGATCACGGGAGAAGGTCCGCGGGTTCATGCGGGCGAGCCCGAAGGTGGCATCGTAGCCGTAGTGCCATTCGTAATTGTCGAGCAGCGACCAGACAAAGTAGCCGCGTACGTCGTGTCCGTCTTCCCGGGCTTGCTGCACGGCAGCAATGTGCTCCTCGAGGTAATGCTTGCGTTGGGCTTCGTCCTTCGTGGCAATGCCGTTTTCGGTGATCATCATCGGCTTGCCGTAACGCTTGCCGACGAGGCGAATCTGTTTGTAAAGACCGACAGGATCGATGTCCCAACCCATTTCGGTGAAGTTTGGTCCGCGGTGGGATCCCAGTCCGAGTGCCGCGATGGGACCGGCCTTTTGGCTGTAGTAATAGTTGAAGCCGATCACGTCGCAGACGTCCCAGATCTTGTCGAGGTGGTCGAAATTCATCCGCATCATGCCATTGTAGGCCGCACGGGTGGGATCGAGCGCTCCGTTGCTCCACCACGGAAGGGCTTGCACGGACATGACAACGGCGTCGGGGCGTTCGCGTTTGATGATCGTGGCGGCCTGGCGGAATTGGCGGGCACTGGCCCGCACTGCTGCGGCGTAGGTGCCGAGGGCGGCGGTCATGGCCGGCGGCCACTGTCCGTTGAGATAGGCGGTGGCAATTTGGCCGTTCGGTTCGTTTTGCGGGGCGAAATAACGGACGTGCGGCTTTAATCGGGGGACGACTTTATTCACGTAGGCTTGCCAGCGGCGGTCCGAGTCGGGGTGCAGCCAGTTCGAGCGTTTGGGATTTTTCTCGTCGTAGAGCCAGTCGGGGAAAGTGAAGTGCCAAAGACAGACGACAGGTTCGATGCCGGCCGCTTTGAGGCGACGGGCCATTTCGACATAGCGCCCGATGGCGGCCTCGTCATAGCGGCCCGGCTGCGGCTCAATGCGGGCCCACTCCAAGCTGAAGCGGTAATGGGTGGCGCCGATTTTTTTGAGCGCGGCCACGTCTTTGTCAAATTCGCTCCACGACATGACCACGGTGTTGCCGCGAGGCACCGCTTTTCCCTGCTCCATGAGGATGTCCCAGTCGGTGCGGAAGGGAAGTTTCCCGTCCTGGCCGGCCTGGCGGTTCTCGTACTGCCAGCTCGAGGAGGAAAATCCCCAGGCGAAGTCACCTGTGTCGACGCGGGCGGCTTGGGTGCGGGCTTGCGGCGTGATGGTTGGCGCCTTGGGAAACATGATGCAACCGGTGAGCGTGGCGCAGGCCACCGGCAAGGCGGCCTGCCGCCAAAGGCGTGGAGTGCCGCGGGAGAAAAGGGCAGTGAGAATTCGCATGACAGGAGCTTGCAACCATAGGTCACCGGCCCGATGGTGGAAAAGTAATTAGACCGGCCATCGGGACAAAGCCGCAGAGGCCGAAAAGAGGCGGGATAGGTTGAAAGATTCTGCCGAACGCGCAGTTTAGGGGCATGACGATCAAAGCGGAGCGAGCAAGTGGCAGTGGCGCCGGTTGGCGTTTGGAGAATTCCTACGCGCGTCTGCCGGAGCTTTTTTACACCCGGGCCGCGCCGGTGCCGGTTGTGCGTCCGGGCATGGTATTGTTCAACGAAAAGCTGGCCGTGGAGTTGGGTTTGGATCCGGGTGCGCTGGCCGGGGATGCGGGCGCGGAAATCTTCGCGGGGAACCGCCTGCCGGATGGAGCCGAACCGATCGCGCAGGCCTACGCGGGACACCAGTTTGGCCATTTCACCAACCTGGGTGACGGGCGGGCCGTTTTACTTGGGGAGCAGATCACACCGCGGGGAGTGCGTCTCGACATCCAGCTCAAGGGCTCTGGCCGGACACCCTATTCGCGACGCGGCGATGGACGGGCCGCGCTAGGCCCCATGCTGCGCGAATACATTGTCAGCGAAGCCATGCACGCGCTCGGCATCCCGACGACCCGCAGTTTGGCCGTGGTCACCACGGGCGAGGAGATTGCGCGGGAAGTGATGTTGCCGGGGGCGGTCCTGACGCGGGTGGCGGCCAGCCACATCCGGGTCGGGACCTTCGAATACGCCAGCGCAACCGGTGATGGTGCGGCGCTCGAGGCGCTGACGCGATACACTTTGCAGCGCCACTATCCGGAGTTGGCCGGGGCGGATAAGGTAGCTCTCGCGCTGTTCGAAGGCGTGCTCGAGCGTCAGGCCAGGCTGATCGCGCAGTGGGTTTGCGTGGGTTTCGTCCACGGCGTGATGAACACCGACAATATGGCGCTGAGCGGCGAGACGATCGATTACGGTCCGTGCGCCTTTCTCGACATCCACGACCCGGCCACCGTGTTCAGCTCGATCGACCGTGCCGGTCGCTACGCCTACGGCAGCCAGCCGAACATCGGTCATTGGAATCTCGCCCGCTTGGCTGAAGCGCTCTTGCCGTTGATCGACAAGGACAAAGACAAAGCCGTGGAGATGGCCGAAGAGGCGCTCGGCAAGTTTCCGGAAAGGTTTCGTGCGCATTACACGGCGGGCCTGCGGGCCAAGCTCGGGCTGCTCACCGCGGAAGACGGCGATTTCGCCTTGGCGCAGGAATTTCTGGACGGGATGAAAGCGGCGGAAGCTGATTTTACGCTGTCGTTTGCCGCGCTGGCTGGAGCGGTGGAGAGCGGGACGCTGAGCGGGCCGCTTTCCTCCGGCGAAGCTCCTTTGCGGACGTGGCACGAACAGTGGAAGGCCAGACTGGAGCGCCAGCAGAAAGTCCGGAGCGAGGTTGTCGCTGCGATGCGTCGCGCCAACCCGGTGTTGATTCCGCGCAACCACCGTGTTGAGGAAGCGCTGGCGGCGGCGGTGGCCGGAGATTTGTCGGTCCTGCACCGTTTACTCGATGTGTTGCGCGCGCCTTTCGACGAGACGCCGGCCAACTGTTCTTACCGGACGGCTCCGCCCCGGGACGGCCAGCATTACCGGACGTTTTGCGGGACGTGAAGGACGGCGGAGGCAAAAATTGAGATTTCAGAGGAGGTGGCGGCTGTGTAGATTTGTCTTCTCAGGAAGGGTGGCTGAGTCCGGTTTAAGGCACTCGACTCGAAATCGAGCGTTGGGTTAAACCAACCGTGGGTTCGAATCCCACCCCTTCCGCCAATCCGCCGTAGGCGGCTTGAAACCTTTCGGTGGGATGAGAACGCAGTTCGAGCCGGAGACGGGTCGCCGAAGGCGACCAATCCCACCCCTTCCGCCAATCCGCCGTAGGCGGCTTGAAACCTTTCGGTGGGATGAAGAACGCAGTTCGAGCCGGAGACGGCCGGTCCGAATCAGAGACCAGCGGATAAAAACCCGTTATTGTAGGGCCAACCGGCGGCGGTGAGAGTTTCGTAGTCTTCGGGGCTGAGCATTTCCATCAAGTCGAGCGTGGTGAACTCGGCCAAGGTGGCTGGTCCGACCGGTGAGCGGGGGAAGACGGCAAGGACGACCAAGGTGGCGATGGCGGCGGGGGCGAGCCAGCGGAAGACGGGGGCGAGCCATACCCTGGGCGAACCGGCAGATTCGATGGGCCGCATGACTTTGGCCGCGAAGAACGGCGGGGCGGAGGGAGGCGGGGCGCAGCCCAAGAGGTCCCAGAGTTTTTGATCGTCCATGGAGATTTGAACCCCGCCTGCAACGGGAGGTTGCGCAAACTTTGTTTTGCTCCGGTCACCCCAGGTCGCCGCGAGAAGGCGCGGACGCTTAGACGTCGCGGGGCTCGAGGTATCCTTCGAGCTGACGCAGGCGGGTGGGATGGCGCATTTTGCGGAGGGCTTTGGCTTCGATCTGGCGGATGCGTTCGCGGGTCACTTTGAACTGGCGACCGACTTCTTCGAGGGTGCGGGGGTAGCCGTCGACCAGGCCGAAGCGTTGCTCGAGGACGCTGCGTTCCCGGTCGGTGAGACTTTCGAGTACGTCTTTGATTTTGTCCTTGAGCAGGATGATCGCGGCACTGTCGGCCGGGTTTTCGGCGGATTTGTCCTCGATGAAATCTCCGAAGCTGGTGTCGTCGCTGTCACCGACCGGCATCTGGAGGGAGATGGGGGTCTGCGCCATCTTGAGGACGGCGCGGACGCGCTCGACGGGAAGCTGGATTTCGTCGGCGATCTCGTCGGAAGAGGGCTCGCGTCCGTATTCTTGCACCAGCTGTTTTTGCACGCGGATGAGTTTGTTGATCGTCTCGATCATGTGCACCGGAATGCGGATGGTGCGGGCTTGGTCGGCGATCGAGCGGGTGATGGCTTGGCGGATCCACCACGTGGCGTAGGTGGAGAATTTGTAGCCGCGGCGGTATTCGAATTTTTCCACCGCTTTCATGAGGCCCATGTTTCCTTCCTGGATGAGGTCGAGGAACGAGAGGCCGCGGTTGGTGTACTTCTTGGCAATGGAGATGACCAACCGAAGGTTGGCCTCGACCATTTCGGTCTTGGCTTGGTGCGCGGCGCGGTGCCACTTGCGGAGGTCGCCGTAGGATTGCTTGAAGTCGTCCGGCACCATCCAGGCGCGGAGGGAAAGCTCCTGGATCCGTTTGGCCAATTCCTGGGCCTTTTTCTTGGCTTCTTCGCTGCGTTTGGCCCGCGCGTTGTGGCGGGAGTGTTCACCACCGAGGTGAAGCAGGGTGCGGTGGGTGTCTTCAGCCGCTTGGACGAAGTCGTCGGTAATTTTCTGTTTGTAGAAAAACTTGGGGTAGTGAGCCCGGAGGTTGGAAATGGCTTTCTCGAAATTTTTCAGAACCGGAGCGGCGGGCTTTTTGCTCCGGATGATGATGACAAATTGATGGTCGATTTTTTGCGCGGCCGTTTTGATTGTCGCGCAGAGCCGCGGAAGGGCTTTCATGTAGCGCTCACGGCTTTCGATCTTTTTGTCCATGATGACGCGATCGAAGCGTTCACGCTGGTCGAGAAGTTTCTGGGCCAAATCAAGGTGGGCCCTGGCCACGAAGCCCATGCGGTAGACAATATCCTGCACCCGGATTTCGGCATCTTCAATGCGTTTGGAAATTTCGACCTCCTGCTCGCGGGTCAGCAGGGGGACCTGGCCCATCTGCTTGAGATACATGCGGACAGGATCGTCGAGAATATCGAGGCGGCCGTCGGATTTCTCGTCTTTGTCGGCCTTCTCCTCTTTTTCTTCCTCCTTGCGCGGTGCTTTGTCGGTATCGATGTCGCTTTGCTCGATCAGTTCGATCTCAACCTCGCGGAGACGGGTGATGATTTTGTCGATGACGTCCGGATCATTGACCGCAGAAGGAAGGTTTTCCTCGAGGTCATCAAAAGTGAGGTAACCCTGGTCTTTGCTTAGCTTGACCAGCTCGCGGGTTTTGTCCGCGATGAATTTGTCGACGTCCATGGCGGGCGCCGCCTCGACGATCGCAGCGCGGGCGCGGTTTTTACCAGTGGTCGGTGCGGCGGCCGTTTTTTCTCCGCCGCCTTTGATTTTCGAAGCTTCGACGAAGGGAGCTTTGGCTGTCTTGGTCGGGACCGCTTTGGCTTTACCCGCCGCTTTGGTTGTCTTCGGGGCAGGCTTAGCCGGCGGGGTCTTTTTCTTCGTGACGGGCTTCGCCTTCTTCGGCGCGGGCTTGCGTAGCGGCTTTTTGGGCTTTGCGAATTTGACTTTAGCTGGCTTCTTCTTCGATTTGGTGGCCATAGAACGGTTCGTCGCTCGGGGCGCCGCGCCGGAAGATGACCGGCGTTGGACCCCTTGCAGGGATGATGTCAGAGCGACCGGCTAACCTGACTCATTTGTTCCATGATGTCAACCACTTCGGCCTGCAAGGCGGCGACTTCTCCAGGGGGGAGGCCGGATTGGCGAAGCCGCGCGGTGAGGGCGGTGCGGCGGGCGGCAAGCTGCTGCCGGTGCAGGGTGTGCAGCGTGTCGCGGGCGATCGCTCCGGGGTCCGTGGCTGGGCGCCCCATAAGCAGTGCGGCAAGCAAGGACTGGTCCCGAGCGGACTGCGCCGCCAAGAAGGCCTGAGTGGCCGCGGCATCGCCCGGGTCGAAGGTGGCGGCCAAGCATTGCCGGAGCAGGCCGGCGCCAGACTGGGAGGCCAAAATCTCGAGGTTCTGGGTTGCCAGCCAACGCCGGGTTTCCAGGCTGCCGAGGGCGGCATGGATAAGGAGGCGTATGGTGTGGTCCGGTTCCGCGGTCGCGCCGGGGTCGTCGTTTTCGGCTTCAGGCTCGTCCTGCCCGGATACCTGGGCTTTGGCCGGCACGGCGGCAAGAAAGGCTTGGGGCGAAACGGCGAGGCGCGGTCCGAGCCTTGAGGCGAGGGATTCCCGGGCGACGGCGTCGGGAAGGTGGGCGGCGAAGCCGGCCAATTTGCGGATCAGCGCGGCTTTGGCCGCCGGGTTTTCCAGTTGTCCTCCCGAAGCCGCTTCATCGAGCGAGAAATCAAAATAATCGGGAGCCCGGCTGAGCAGGGTGCGGAAGGCGTCGGCTCCGTTCCGGCGGATGAGGGAGTCGGGGTCTTCGCCGGCGGGCAAGGGGGCGACGCGGACACCGAAGCCGGCGGCGAGTAGAATGGGCAGGGAGCGTTCGACCGCGGTGCGTCCGGCGCGGTCGGAGTCGAAGCAGAGAACGGCGTTGTCGGTGTAGCGCTTGAGCAGGCGGGCCTGGGCCGGGGTGAATGCGGTGCCCTGCGGGGCAACGACATTTTGCAGGCCACTCTCGAAGACGCGGATGAGGTCGAGTTGTCCCTCGCAGACGATGGCGAGGCCTGCATCGGCCAGCGGACGGCGCGCTTTATCGAGGCCGAAGAGCGCACGACCTTTGCTGAAAAGCGGGGTCTCGGGGGAGTTGACGTATTTGGCGGGATCTTCCGAGGGGGGCAGAACGCGTCCGCTGAAGGCAATGACTTCGCCGTAGTCGTTGCGGATGGGAAACATGAGACGCTGGCGGAACCGGTCGGCCAGCGGTTTGTCCTCGCCGCCGTGGAAGAGTCCGCTGGCCCGCAGCTCACGCTCGGAGAAACCGGCGGCGCGCGCGTGTTTGAGCAAGGCGTCGCGGCTGTCGGGCGCGTACCCGATTTGCCAATTTTTGGCGATGTCGGAGCTGATCTCGCGGGATTTAAGGTAGGTGCGGGCGGCGGCACCGGCGGGTGAGCGGAGGAGGTTGGCGTGGAACCAGGCGGCGGCGGCCTTGTGCAGGGCGAGGAGTTGTTGCCGCAATTCGCGGCGCTGGTCGTCACCGGGCGCGGATTCATCCTCAAGAAGGGTGATGCCCGCTTTCTGCGCCAGGCGGCGGACCGCAGTGGCGAAGTCAACGCGCTCATATTCCATGACGAACTTGAAAATGCTGCCTCCGGCGCCGCAGCCGAAGCAGTAGTAGGCCTGCTTTTGCGGACTGACATGGAAAGAAGGCGATTTCTCGCGGTGGAACGGGCAGAGCGCGCGCCAACTCGAACCGGCCCGCTTCAGCGGGAAGTAGCCGCCGATGATTTCGACGATGTCGCTGGCGGCGGCGACGCGCTCGATGCTTTCCTCGGCGATGCGGGGCATGGACCGGAGTTTAGCGGACGGCGCAACCCGCGGCGCGCGAATTCGCCCGATTGGGCTTGAGGGTGGCTCCGGCGCGGTGATGATCGGGGTCATGAGGTTCTTCCTGCTCTTGGTCTTCCTGACTGCGGTGCCGTTCGCGGGGGCGCAAGTTGCCACGCCGGACAAGTCACCAGCCGAATCCCTCCCCGAGGTGCGGAAACTCGACGGGGAGGTGCCCGAAGGCGCGGTGGTGGTCATTCCGCTCAAGGGGGAGGTCTCCAAAGCCCAGTTCTTCTTCCTCCGTCGGGTGATCAAAGGGGGCGAGGCGGCCAATGCCTCGGCCTACATCCTCGATATGGATACCCCGGGCGGGGAGTTGGGCGCGGCGGTGGATATTTTGCAGGCCCTGAAGAAGGTGAAAGCTCCGACTTACACCTACGTCGATCCCAATGCCGGTTCGGCCGGAGCCCTTATTGCGCTCGGGACGAAGCATATCTGGATGGCTCCGGTCAGCGCGATCGGCGCGGCGGCTCCGGTCATGGGCGGGGGGCAGGAAATCCCCGAGACCCTCAACGCGAAAATCGTGTCATATTATTCCGGCTATTTCCGCAGCGCGGCGGAGAACAGCGGGCACAATCCGGAACTTGCCGAGGCTTTTATCAACAAGGAAAAGGGCGTGAAGGTCCGCGGCAAGGTGATCACGGAGGACGGCGAGCTGCTCACCCTGAGTGCACAGGAGGCGGTGGAAAAAATCGGCGGCAAACCGCTCCTGGCCCAAGGCATCGCGGCCTCGGTGGCCGAGCTGGTCCGCGATGCCGGTTTGAAGGGCCCGGTGGTCGAAGCCGAGCCGAGCGGTTTTGAGCGGGCAGCACTGATCATCACCATGTTGGCGCCCTTGTTCCTGCTCGGCGGAATTGTCGGCACTTACATCGAATTCAAATCGCCCGGCTTCGGCGTGCCGGGCGTGTTGGCCGGAGTTTGTTTTCTCCTTTTCTTCGCGGGGCACTATGTCGCCGGGCTAACCGGAATGGAGGTTGCGGCATTTTTTGTGCTCGGAGTCATCCTTGTCTTGCTCGAGTTGATCTTTATTCCGGGGATTGTGGTGCTGGCCTTGGTCGGGACCCTGTTGATGTTCGGATCCTTGCTCTGGGCCATGGTCGACTACTATCCGACGGCACCGGAATGGCCGTCCCTCGATCTGTTCCTTCTTCCCTTGGCCAATCTCGGGGTGGCCATCGGGCTGGCCGGAGTGGCGATCTTTTTGCTCGCGCAATTTTTTCCGAAAATACCGGTCTTGCGGCGCTTGGTTCTCACGGCGAGCGAGCCGGGCGGAGGGTCACTGACCATGGATGAACCTGGTGCTGCGCGTTGGCCGGTGGGTGCGGGGGACAAGGGAAAAGCGATCTCCATGTTGCGGCCGGTGGGGCGGGCGGAGTTTGCGGGCGAGATGATCAGCGCGCGCAGCGAAGGAGACTTTATTGCGCCCGGCACCCCGGTGGTTGCCTTGAGGGTTGAAGGCAGCGAAGTGGTGGTGGCAAGAGCCGAGGCTTAACAGCAGGCGTCGGGTGGGCAGGCTCGGACTCTGGCCGCGCGTAAGGGGCTGATCGTTTGCGTTGCTTCAGCCGCCGGCCACCATGCGGATGATTTCTAGGCGGTCGCCCTCCTGCAGCCCAGTCTCGGCCCACTCCGAGCGGAGGAGCGCGGCGCCGTTGTGTTCGACCAGGGCGGCGGCAAGAGGAAGGCCGAGTTCCGCGACCAGTGCCTCGACATTTGTCGCGTTCACCCCGCGTTCTTGTCCATTGAGGCGCAGTTTCATGTTGCCAGAATGGCTTGGTCCCAGTCTTTCCAGACCGGATCGAGCCCGAGGTCGCGCAACTGTGCCGCGACCAAGTGTGGGGCGCGCTGATCGGAGATGGAAAATTGCTCGGTGGCCAGCGCGCCGTCCGGCGCGTCGCAAGTCATGGCCCGACCGCGCACGGTGAGATGGAGATTGTCGTGCCCGAGTCCGGTGTAACCGCCGGGTTCGGTGTGGCTGCCGGCGCTCATCATGGTGATTCCGAGCGGTGCGACGGCATCGCGCAGCGCGGCGGGTTCACGCGTGCTCAAAACGATGCCGGTGCGCGGGAAGTGGAGGCGGAAAGCGCAGAGCAGTTGGACAAAATCACGGTCATTGATCGGGTGCGCGGGTTGGAAATCACCGGCGGCGGGACGCAGGCGGGGGAAGCTAACCGTAAAGTGGGCTTTCCAGCAGGTGCGAAGGAGGTGATCAAGATGGGCGGCCAAGGCGATGGCCTCTTCGCGCCAATCCCACAAACCAAAAAGCACCCCGATGCCGATACGTCGGAAACCGGCGGCGTGCCCGCGTTCCGGGCAGGCCAGCCGCCAGTCGTAGTCCTTTTTCGGCCCGGCAAGGTGCATGCGTGCGTAGGTCGGGCGGTGGTAAGTTTCCTGATAAACGACAAGTCCTTCCGCCCCGGCTCGGACGAGAGGAAGGTAATCGGGAGCTTCCATCGGAGCGACTTCGATCGAGAGCGAGGGGATTTCCGGGGCAAGAGTGCGGAGGACTTTTTCGAGGTAACCGTTGGAAACAAATTTGGGGTGCTCGCCGGCCACCAAGAGAATGTTGCGGAAGCCCTGGGCGGCGAGGTGGCGGGCTTCGGCCCGGACTTGTTCGGCCTCGAGGGTAACGCGGAGGATGGCGTTTTCGCGCGAAAAGCCGCAGTACGAGCAACTATTGATGCACTCGTTGGAGAGATAAAGCGGGGCGAAAAGGCGGACCGTCCGGCCAAAGTGGCGGCGTGTCATGGCCCGGGAGCGGCGCGCCATTTCTTCCAACCGGTCGTCGTCGGCCGGGGCCAAATCGCGGGCCAAGGCCGACACTGCCGGGGTGAGGGGCAGGCCAAGCGGGGCGAGAACTTCCGCGGGATCAGGTTGGCGGAAGAGAGGTGCGTGCATCGGGGTCGGATAGTTCACCGGGTTTTCCTTTTTTGCAATTGCAAGACCGGCCTCCGGTCGGGGAACATTGGTTCATGTTACGCGGAAAAGCAGATATGAGACTCCTCGCCGGCACGGCGCACCCGCAACTGGCCAAGGACATTGCCGACTACATCGGCGTGCCACTGGGCGACGCCACGGTGAGCTCTTTTCCCGACGGGGAGACCTTCGTCAAAATCAACGAGAACGTGCGTGGGCGCGATGTTTTTATCATCCAGCCGACGTGCCCGCCGACCAACCAGAATTTGATGGAATTGCTCATTCTGGTCGATGCGGCAAGGCGGGCCAGCGCGGCGCGCATTACCGCGGTGATTCCATTTTTCGGCTACGCGCGACAGGACCGCAAAGACCAACCGCGCGTCCCGATCACGGCGAAGCTGGTGGCAAACCTCATCGTGGCCGCCGGCGTGAACCGCTTGCTCACCATGGACCTGCATGCCCAGCAGTTGCAGGGTTTTTTTGATATTCCGGTCGACCACCTTTATGCCCTGCCCGTCCTGATCAAGCACCTGCAGAAAAAAAATATTCCCGACCTCGTGGTTGTTTCACCCGACGTGGGTGGTGTGAAAATGGCTTCGGCCTACGCGCAGGTGCTCGGTGCCGGCCTGGCCATCGTGGTCAAGCGCCGGATCAGCGCGACCGAAACCGAGGCCCAGCACGTCATCGGCGAAGTGGAGGGCAAAAATGTTCTCCTGGTTGACGACCTGACCGAAACAGCCGGCACCCTGGCTGGCGCGGCACGCATCCTGCGTGCTGCGGGGGCGAAGGATATTTATGCCATGGTCTCCCACGCCGTGCTGGTCGACGTCGCGGCCCAGCGCCTGCGGGAGTCGGATATCAAGGAATTGGTGGCCACGGACAGTGTGCCGGTGCCGAAATTGGAGGGCTGCCCGTTGACCATTTGTTCGGTCGCCAGCCTGTTGGGCGAGGGGATCAAAAGAATTCACGAGGATGAGTCCGTGACTTCTTTGTTTGAAATCAACGGGCGATCTGTCTAGTGTCCCGGCCCTTATGTCGAACCAAGTCAGTCTGAAGGCCACGGGCCGCACAGCCCTCGGGCGCAACGCCGTTAAACAATTGAAGGCCGCCAAGGCCGTGCCCGCCATTCTCTACGGCCACGGGATCGAGCCCCAGCCCCTGCAAGTCGAACGCCGGGCCATCGACACATTGTTGTCCCATGCGGTGGGCGAAAACATCTTGGTCAACCTCGAAATCGAAGACGGTGGCAAACCCGGCGGCCGTCTTGCTTTGATCAACGAAGTGCAACACCATCCGGTCACCCGCCTCGTTCTTCACATCGACTTCCAAGCTGTTTCGATGAACGAAACTCTTGTCGCCGAGGTGGTGATTGAACCGTTCGGCGAATCGGCCGGGGTCAAAACCGGCGGCGGCCTGCTTGAGCAAAACGTGCGTATGGTCGAGGTCGAGTGCTTGCCCAAAGACCTGCCGGAACTGATTCGCGTCGACGTGAGCGGGCTCGGCTTGGGCGCCTCGCTGCACATTAGTGATCTTCCGGCCATACCCGGCGTGAAATATCTGGCCGATGGTGGGGTCACTGTGTTTCTGGTCTCCGAACCGAAGGTGGCCGACGATGCTGCAGCGACAGAAGGCGGACCTTCGGAGCCTGAGGTGATCAAGGAGAAGAAGCCGCAGGAAGGCGAGGCCAAGGAAGGGTCCAAGTAGCCCGCGACCCGGATGGATGCCGGCGCCCCGACATGGCTGGTCGCCGGTTTGGGCAATCCCGGGGCCCGCTACGCGCGTACGCGGCACAACATTGGTTGGCTCGCACTCGATGCGCTGGCCACCGAACCGTTCCGCGGGGAAAAGCGTTTTGACGGCGATGTTTCGCGCACCGAGGGCGCCTGGCTGCTTAAACCGACCACCTTCATGAACTTGAGCGGCGTGGCCGTGCGGGCCATGGCCGACTTTTACAAAATCCCCCATGAGCGCGTTTTGGTCGTGCTCGACGATGCCGCGCTGGCCTTCGGGCGGCTGCGGATCCGGCCGACGGGCAGTGCGGGAAGCCACAACGGACTGGAGTCCGTCCTGGTGCATTTCGCCACGGCGGACGTGCCGCGCCTCCGCTTGGGGATCGGCAATCCGCCGCCGCCCATGGCTTTGACCGATTACGTGCTTGCGCTTTTCACCCCCGAAGAAGAGGTGGCTTTGGGCGCACTAATGGACCGTGCGGCCGCCTCAATTCGCGTCATTCTGAAAAACGGGCTTGCCGCAGCGATGAATGAGTTCAATAAAGAAGGATTATGACCAAACGACGTTACGAAGTGCTGCTGGTGCTCAACACCAAAGGGAAAGAGGAATCGGTCAATGACCTGATCGAAACCGTGGAGAAACAAATCAAGGCCGAAGGGATCGAACTCGAGCAGACCCAACGTCTGGAGAAGCGTCATTTTGCCTACGTCAGTCGCAAGCAGACCTCCGGCTACTATGTGAATTTCATCGTCCATGCCGAACCGGCCCAGATCGAGGCCCTGCAATCGAAATGGAAGCTCGATTCGGTCGTGCATTTGCAACACTACCAGAAACTGAAACCTGTCGCGCAGGCGGCCTGACCTCTACCACCATGGCTTCCTACAACCGAGTCGTCCTCCTGGGAAATTGCACCCGCGATCCCGAGGTCAAATACACGCCGAAGGGCACTGCGGTGACCGAACTCGGCCTTGCGGTCAACCGTTACTATTCGACGGACGGCGGCGAGAAGCGCGAGGAAACGACGTTTGTCGACGTCACTCTTTGGGGCCGCCCGGCAGAAATCGCCGGGGAGTATATCAAGAAAGGCCGTCCCGTGATGATCGAGGGCCGCTTGCAGCTCGACACCTGGGACGACAAGCAGACCGGGCAGAAGCGCTCCAAGCTCAAAGTCATCGGGGAAAACCTCCAACTTCTCGGCGGACGCGATGCCGGTGAAGGCGGCGGCGGCGGTGGTGGTGGCAGCCGGTCGGGCGGGGCCAACAAGCCGGCCAAGGCTTCAACCGCTTCGGAAGAGCCCTCCGACGACGATATCCCGTTTTAAGCGGCGCGTCACCTCGAGGCGGGCCAATCAAGCTCCACGCTCTTCCGGGGCGCTTTCCTCGTCCTCACCGAGTTCGGTCTCGATCTCACGTCGCCAAGCCTGGGAGAGAAGCGGCCGGGCCATTCCGTAGAGCAGGTAGGCAATGAAGATCATGGCCGGCATCCACTCGTAGTTCATCACGGTGAAAATGAGCACGACGATGATGCCGAGGAATTTTGGAATGGAGCGCCGCGTGCGCCAATTGACCGCCTTGAAGCTCGGGTAGCGCACTTTGCTGAACATCATGAAGGAAAGGAAAAGCATGAGCGGGGGCAGAGCTAATTTCCACGGCCCGATGGTTTTCTCCCCGGCATCGAGCCAGAGCATGAACAGGGTGAGCGAGGCAATAAGCCCCGCGGCCGCCGGAATGGGAAAGCCCTCGAAGTCCTTGTGCGCCGCATCCTCCCCGCGCTGCGCCGCCAGGCAATTGAACCGTGCGAGACGCAGGGCGCCGCAGGCGAGATAGACAAAAGCGATGAGCATGCCGTAACGATCGAAATCGCGGAGCACGATGTGGAAGGTGAGCAGGGCAGGGGCGACGCCGAAGGAGACAATGTCGGCCAGCGAATCGAATTCGCGCCCGAAGGCGCTTTCATTCCCCCCGAGCCGGGCGAGCCGTCCGTCGAGCAAGTCAAAGACGCAGGCGCCGAGGATGAACCAGATCGCGGTGTGGATCTGCCCCGCGGGATTCAGGCCGGCATTCATCTGGATAACCGCGTCGAGGATGTTAAGCACGGCGGCGAACCCGCAGAAAAGGTTGCCGGCGGTCATGAGATTGGGCAGGAGGTAAATCCTCGCCGCTTGGTTGTCCGGGCCGGGGTTCATCGTGGGTTGGAGGGTGGCCGGAGGGCGGCATCGCTCCCTTCGCCGGGGGGCAGGCGGGCGATGATGGTACTGCCTCCCTTGACTCGGTCGCCGACCTGTACGGCGACCTCCGCCCCAAGCGGAAGACAGATTTCGGTCCGTGACCCGAACCGGATCATGCCAAAGCGCTCGCCGCGGGCCAGTTGCTGCTCGGGCCGGGCCCAAGGGACGATGCGGCGCGCGATGGCCCCGGTGATCTGGCGCACCACCAGGATGACGCCGTCACGGCACTCGAAGCCCCAAGTCCGAGCCGTGTTGTGAGTCGAAGCCGCCGGACTGCGGGCATCATGGTAGGTGCCTTCAAACTCCGCGGTGTAGACCACACGACAGTCCGCCGGGGCCCGATTGACGTGAACGTCGAAAACCGAAAGAAAAATGCCGATACGGCGGACCGGTTGTTTGATCCATTCTGTTTCCTCCATTTCCTGGATATCGGTGACGCGTCCGTCCGCCGGCGAAACAATAAGGCCCGCGCCGGGAGGCACCGTGCGGGACGGATCGCGAAAAAACCAGAGGGTGAAAACCAGGAGGGCGGCGGGAAGGATGGCCAACCATGGGGCCAGGATCCAAGCTGCGGCAGTCGCCGCGGCCAGAACGAGCAAGATCCATTTGCCCTGCCAGAGAGTAAGCCAAGTCATGCCAGGACGGAGCTTACACATCCACTGACAGGGGGCGAAACCATTTGATTGGATTGCCCGCCACTGCCGGGTAGGTTGTCGGTCATGGAACACCGCGAAATTACGCTGGTCCGCGACTGCCAAGTGGTTCTCATCCCGAGCGGTGAGGAGGCGACCCTTTCGGCCGGCAGTCCAGTCATTATCACCCAGTCGCTCGGCGGCACCTACACCGTGGCGACCCAGACGGGCCTGGCGCGCATCGCCGAGGCCGATGCCGATGCCTTGGGAATCGTGCCGGAAAAAAAAGAAACCGAAGGGAAGCCGGAAGGCGGTGCTGCGACGGGCGGCGAAGTGAAAGACGATGATGTCTGGACGCAGTTGAAAAACGTCTATGACCCCGAAATCCCGGTTAACATCGTGGACCTCGGGTTGGTTTATGATTTGATCCTTGGCCAGAGCGCCTCCGGAGGCACGACGGTGAATGTGAAAATGACCCTCACCGCGCCCGGTTGCGGCATGGGGCCGACCATCGCGGCCGATGCGCGGAGCCGCATCCTCACGGTGCCGGGGGTGGAGTCTGCCGAGGTGGACCTTGTCTGGTCGCCGCCTTGGAACCAAGGCATGATCACCGAGGCGGGGCGGATGAAATTGGGGCTGGTCTGAGTGGGGAATCCGCGGTCTTTGCGGTTTGGCCGAGCTTTTCATTGGCAGGCGGCGGCGGAGCAGCTATGGTGACCGGTCTTATGAGTCAGCACAGAAGTCTCCGCGGCCAAGGCGCTATCAAGGCGAAGCGCAATGTTCTCAAGCGTTTCGAGCGCGTCGAAGTGCTGAAAAAGCGCGGACAGTTCAAAGAAGGCCAGAGCGTCCTCGGCCTAAAGAAGACCAAACCGGACGATTGATCGTCGCGGCGGGTTGCCCTGCGGCAACCGGAGCCGGTCCATGCGTTTAAACCGTTACCTTGCCCTCTGCGGGCTCGGGTCCCGCCGTGCCTGCGAGGAAATCATTCTGGCCGGCGGAGTGCGCATCAACGGGCGCGCGGTGCGCGAATTGGCCACGTCGGTCGCCCCGGGCGACACGGTGGTCGCGAAGGGACGGGTGGTGCGGACCGCCGAAACGCGCTACCTGGCCGTGCACAAGCCGGCGGGTTGTCTGACTTCGCGCGCTTCGCAAGGCGGCAAGCCGACGCTTTATCAGTTGCTGCCGCCGGAGTTGTCGACTTTGCCGTACGCCGGGCGGCTTGACGCGGAAAGCGAAGGGCTTTTGCTGCTGACCAACGACGGTGCTCTGACCCAAGCTTTGACCCATCCTTCGCGGCACGTGGAGAAAGAATATGACGTGGTGCTCGACCGCTCTTTTGACCCGGGCCTCATCCCGAAGCTGATCAAGGGAATTTACCTGGAGGAAGGACGGGCCAGAGCGGCACATGTCCACGTCGAAGGCGCCAATAAGGTGCGGGTGGTTCTGACCCAAGGAATCAACCGCCAGATCCGCCGCATGTTTGCCGCGCTGGGTTACAAGGTGAAGCGTCTGACCAGGACGCGTCTCGGGCCCCTCCGGCTGGGACGCCAACCGCGCGGATCGTGGCGGGATTTGTCGGCGAAGGAAGTCGACGCCCTGCGCCGGGCCGCGGGACAGCGTTGATTTCGCCGGGCGAGCGGCTAAAAGGATTTTATGCGCCAATGCATCACCTCCGTCCCCGATGGCCCGTCGGCCATCGGTCCTTACTCCCTCGCCGTAGCTGCCGAGGGAAAGTTCCTCTTTGTTTCCGGCATGACGCCGATGGATCCGACCACCGGCAAGATGTGCGACGGTCCGGTCGGCGAGCAGACCCGCATGGTGCTCGCAAACATGCGCAAGGTTGTCGAGGGAGCCGGGGCCACACTCGCCGACGTGGTCAGCTGCCGAGTCTTCCTTGCCCAACTGACCGAGAAAAACTTTGCCGAGATGAACGCGGTCTACAAGGAGTTCTTCGTCGGGGACTATCCGGCCCGCACGACGGTCGGCGCGCAGCTCATGAATATGCTGGTCGAGATCGAGTGTGTCGTGCGGCTTGATACCTGACCCGTGACGCGGGTGGTTCCGCGCGCTACCTTTGTCCATGCTCGCCCGCCGATCCAAACGCGCCGTCCTGTCTTTCGCCGGTCTTCTTTTGTTCGTTGCGGTGCTGCTGGCCGTGACGGGCCGTTATTTTCAAGTGGTCGAGCAAAAGCGCCGACTCGAGGAGGAGAAGGCCACCTTGAAGGAGCGCGAGGAGCTCATCTTCACGGTCGAGCGGCGCACCGTTGAGCGTGAGCGGCGTTTTCCGGCGGCCGTGGACCCGTGGCTCGTGGCCAGTGTGCCCGCGGAAGTAACGGGGCGGGTCTCGGAGATCAAGGTCGAGCCCGGCTCACTCGTGCAGCAGGGTGACCCTCTGGTGCTACTCGATGACGAGATCGCGGCCAGCGATTACCGCCGTGCCTCGGCCAAGCTCGAGGAATTGCAGCGTCTGCTCGGTGAGGCGGAAATTCTGGGCCAAAACAAGGTCGTTTCTCGAACGCAGGTCGAGTCGGTACGGGCCGAGGCACGGCAGGCCGATGCGGAGGAGGATGCCACCCGCGCCCGTCTCGAAGACCACACTATCCGTGCTCCTTTCGGGGGATCGGTGGCGGAGCGTCTTGTGCAGGTCGGCGAGGCGGTCAACGTCAACCAACCGGTCGCGCGCCTCGTTGACACCAGTCGCCTGCGTGTCGTTTTTTATGTCAATGAGCGCGACGTGGCCTCGTTTCCCGCGGGCGCGACCGTCCGTCTCCGGCTGCCGGCCGCCCCGGGCCGGGTTTACCAGGTCCCGGTGGTCCACGTGGCGCGTGCTTCGGACGAAGCCACACGGCTTTTTCGGGTCGAGGGGGAGCTGGCCAATGCGGATCTCGCGCTGCGCGGCGGGTTGACCGGAGAGGCCACGGCGACGGTCGCCCTCTACACCGACCAGCTGTTCATTCCCACCGCGTGCGTTCGTCTCGAGGGGGCGGGCGCCTATGTCTTGCGGGTCCGCGAGGGCGAAGGCGGTCCAGAGAGTGTCCGCATCCAGGTGGGGGAAGAGGTCGACGGTTTTTACCCGGTGCTCGAGGGGCTGGCCGCCGGGGACCGCCTCCTGGTGCGGTAGCGGGATTGACGCGGCGGGCCGGGCGTGGCAAATAAACGGTTTTTCTCTCGCGCGATTAGCTCAGTGGTAGAGCGCTTGCTTCACACGCAAGAAGTCGCAGGTTCGAACCCTGCATCGCGCATGCCTTGACAGCTCCGGCCGGCCGATTCATATTTAAGGACAACCTTTTCTGATGAAAAGTGGGTTTCGGCCCACTTTTTTTTATCCTCAAACCACACACGACCATGAGTAACGAGCTGCTGACCATGCTGGAGTATTTGGAGCGCGAGCGCGGGATTTCGCGCGACACCTTGTTGCAAGCCATGCAGGAGGCCATTATCAAAGCGGCCGGCAAGGGCTTCGGGGGTTACACTCGGGAGTTGCGGGTCGAAATCAGCCCGAAGACCGGCAAAATCCGCGGCGTGGCCAATGTCCTTGTCGTCGACAAGGTGGGCAATCCGCAGGAAGAAATGCTCTTGGCTCGGGCTCAAGTGATCAAACCCGGCGTTCAACCCGGCGACACTCTCGAAGTGGAAGTCGAACCGGCCGCTTTCGGCCGGATTGCGGCCGGCGTGGCGCGCAATGCCATCATGTCGAGCATCCGCCGTGTCGAGAAGGAGCGGATCTACGAGGAATTCAAGGACCGCGCAGGTGACATCGTCAGCGGCACGGTGCGCCGTTTCGTCAAGAGCGACGTGATTTTCGACCTTGGCAAATTCGAAGCCGTGATGCCCTCGCGCGAGCGGGTGGTGACTGAGGATTACAGCGTGGGCGACCGGCTCCGAGCCTACGTCGTCGCGGTGGAGAACGGGAAAGACGGCCCGCAAATCATCCTCTCGCGCAGCCATCCGAATTTCGTCCGCAAGTTGTTCCAGCTGGAAGTAAGCGAAATTGCCGACGGAACGGTCCAGCTCAAGGGCATTGCCCGGGAAGCCGGCGTGCGCACCAAGGTCGCGGTGGCCAGTGCGGACAGCAAAGTAGATCCGGTCGGTGCGTGTGTCGGTATGCGCGGCGCGCGCGTCAAGAATATCGTGCGCGAGCTGAACAACGAGAAAGTCGACATCATCAAGTGGAGCGACGATCCGAAGGAGTTTGTGGTCGAGGCGCTCAAACCGGCCAAGATCAAGTCGATCGAGATCAACGAGGCGGACAAACGGGTCAAGGTTTGTGTCGACGAGGATCAACTTTCCATCGCCATCGGCAAGAAGGGCCAAAATGCCCGCCTGACCGCCAAACTGACCGGCTGGGAGGTGGACATCGAGAAAGACGCATCGAAAGAGCAGGCCTTCGAGAACCAGGTTTCGAGCGCGACCGCGGCTTTCAAATCCCAACTCGGGCTCGACGAGGAGACCGCGGCCAAGCTGGTGCAAAACGGCATTCCCAGCCCGCAGGATCTTGTCGCCGGCGGTGTCGAGGCGGCCGATCTGGTCGGCATGCTCGGCATCGATGAGGCCACGGCCGCCGGAATCGTCGAACGGGCCAAAGGCCTCGAGGCGAAGAAATCAGACCCAGTTGCTCCGGCCCCGGCGGAAGCAACCGCCGCAGAATAATTTTGTCCACCAACCGCATGCCCGCCAAAGCGCCCGTCACCAAAAAGCCCGCCGCGAGAAAGCCCGCGGCGAAGCCGGCGCTCTCCTCTTCCAAGTCCGCGACCGAAGTCAAACCGGCCAAGCCCAAGCCGGCGCCCAAGACCCCGGTCGAGGTCCTCTCGCTCATCGACGAGAAGCCCAAGAAGAAGTCTCTCCCAGATGCTGCTTCCGTCCCGCCGCCCGTCCCGCCGGCGGCCGACGCGGTGGAGTTGACCGAGGACGGCAAACAAATCATCAACATCAAGCCGCCGATTGTGGTCAAAGACCTCGCCGCGGCCCTCGGCATCAAGCCCTTTGTGGTGATCAAAGATCTGATGGAGGCGAACATCTTCGCCAATTTGAACCAAACGATCGAGCCGGCTGTCGCCGCGCAGGTTTGCGAGAAGCACGGTTTTGTTTTCGAGAAAGAAAAGCGCCAAACCGGGGCCGGCGTGCACAAGGCCGAGCCGGTGGTCGCCCCGCCATCCGAACCCGCCGCCGTGGTGGCCGCAGACGAACTCGAATCGCGCCCGCCGGTCATCACCTTCATGGGGCATGTCGACCACGGCAAGACGTCGCTCATGGACTTCATCCGCAAGGCCCGCGTGGCGGCGGGGGAAGCCGGTGGCATCACGCAGCATATCGGTGCTTACTCCGTGGACCATGGCGGGCACAAAATCACTTTTCTCGACACGCCCGGCCACGCGGCCTTCACCGCGATGCGGGCCCGCGGGGCCAATGTCACCGACATTGTGGTGCTCGTTGTCGCGGCCGATGACGGCATCATGCCCCAGACCGAAGAGGCCATCAGCCATGCCAAAGCCGCCGGGGTGACCATCATTGTCGCGGTGAACAAGACCGATTTGCCGGCGGCCAACGTCGATCGCGTGAAACAACAACTGCAGGAGCACGAGCTTTCTCCAGAGGACTGGGGCGGCTCAACCATCGTTTGTCCGGTTTCCGCGACCAAAGGCCTCGGCATCGACCACCTCTTGGAAATGATGAATTTGCAGGCCGAGGTCCTCGAACTCAAAGCAAGCCCGAAGGTACCGGCGCGTGCCACCATCATTGAGGCCGAGATGGAGCCGGGCCGCGGGCCGACGGCCACGGTCATTGTAAAAATGGGCACCCTCAAGGTCGGCCAGGCCTTTCTCTGCGGGATGCAGTGGGGAAAAGTCAAATCCCTCATCGACGATCTCGGAAAGCCGGTGAAGCAAGTCGGCCCGGGCATGCCGGTGAAAATCCTTGGCTTCGACGGCCTGCCCAAGGCGGGCGATGAGCTCATGGTCATGGATTCCGACCGTGCCGCGCGCACCCTGAGCGAGGAGCGTAAGGAAGAAGAGCGCAAGGAGAAGCTGGCCGCCCCGCAGCGGGCGACGCTGGAAAGCCTGTTCGACGACCTCGCGGCCGACCAGCGCAAGTCCCTGCGCGTCGTGCTCAAGGCCGACGTGCAAGGCTCGCTCGAGGCGCTGGTCCAGGCTCTCGGTGAGATCAAAGCCAAACAGATCGACCTGGACATCATCCACGCCGCAGTCGGCCCGATCAGCGAGTCCGACATTCTCCTCGCCACGGCCTCCGATGCCATTGTCGTCGGCTTCGGGGTCAAAACGGAGAACAGTGCGGCGACGGCCGCGAAGCGGGAGGGCGTGCAGATCAAACTTTACTCGATCATTTATGAGTTGATCGACCAACTCAAAGAGGCCATGGCCGGTTTGCTCGAGCCGGAACTTCGCGAAAACGTCATCGGCCACGCCGAGGTGCGGCAGGTTTTCGATCTGACCAAGGGTATCGTGGCCGGGTGCATGGTGACCGATGGCCGCATCCTGCGCACTGCGCGGGCCCGCGTGCTGCGCCGCAAGCAGCCGATTTACGACGGGGGCATTTCCACTTTGCGCCGGTTCAAGGACGATGTGAAGGAAGTGCGCAATGGTTTCGAGTGCGGGATCAAGCTTGGCGACTACGAGGAATATGAAGCCGGTGACATCATCGAGGCTTATACCCTCGAGAAAGTCGCCCAGAAACTCGAGTGACCTCGAGTGGATGGGTGTCCCGCATCCCGACCGCTCAAACCTCAACTGCCGAGATGAAAAACCGTCTGGTCCGCGTGGCCGAAATTCTCAAGCGCGAGCTGAGCATGGTCGTTCTCCGCGAAGTGCCCGCCGGGGGTTCCCTCATCACGGTCAACTCCGTGGACGTTTCTCCCGACCTGCGCAACGCGATTGTTTTTGTCGGTGTGATGGGAACCGCCGCGCAGCAGAAGCAGGCCTTGGAACGTTTGGAGAACAGCCGGCGCTTGCTCCAAGCCGAGGTGGCCAAGCGTGTGGTCCTCAAATTTACCCCACACCTGCACTTCAAACTGGACGCCTCAATTGAGCGCGGGTCCCGGGTGCTCGACATTCTCGAGGAACTGGGAGTCGATGGGGAGGAGTCCGAGGGATGAGCTGTGGAATGGACACCACCTTCGGCCAGATCAAGCACACGCTCGATGCGGCCACCCGCATCCTGGTCTCCTCTCACGTGCGGCCGGATGCCGATGCTTACGGGTCGGCTATCGCCATGGCGCTGCACCTCAAGGCCCAGGGGAAGAATGTCACCCTTTGGAATGAGGAGGGATTGACGCAAAAATTCACCTATCTCCCGGAGAGCACTCTCGTTGAGGCGCCTCCGGACCACGGGAAGCATGATTTTGACGTCTTCGTTGCGCTCGACACATCGACCAAGGAGCGACTGGGCCGCGTGCTCAAGGCCGCAGGGCAGGTGACCACATGGATCAATATCGACCATCACGTGAGCAATCACCGTTATGCGGATTTGAACTACATCGACGACACTGCACCGGCGACCGGCCAGATTCTTTACGATTACCTTGTCGAAACGGGGGGCACCATCACCCCGGCCATCGCCGCTAATCTGTACGCGGCGATTTCCACGGATACCGGGTCGTTTCAATACGGCAAAACTTCACCGCACACTTTCCGGCTGGCGGCGGATTTGGTCGAGAAGGGGGTGGATGTTCCCGAACTGTCCCGCCAAATGTATGACAGCTACCCGCGCCGCCGTCTCGAGTTGCTCAAAGCGTTGCTTAATTCGGCGCGCTTCGGCTGCGACGAGCGCGTAGCCAGTTTCAGTCTTTCCAGGGAAACCGCGAAGAACCTTGCTGTCCGACCGGAGGACAACGAGGGGTTGATCGATCACCTCCGGGCAGTCGATGGGGTTCAGGTGGCGGTTTTCTTCGAGGAGCTTCCGGAGAACAAGGTGCGCGTCAGCATGCGCTCGAAAGAGCCGCGCTTTGACGTCTGTAAAATTTGCGGCCTTTTCGGCGGCGGCGGGCATCCGCAAGCTGCCGGCGCCCGCTTGTCTGGTCCGCTGGAGGCAGCGGAAGAAAAGGTACTGGAGGCCATTTGCCATGAAATCCGAAGCCATGATTGACGGCGTACTCCTCGTCGACAAAGCCCCCGGCATGACCTCGCATGACGTGGTGGCGATTACCCGCCGGGTGCTCAACACCCGCAAAGTCGGTCACTGCGGCACGCTCGACCCTCTGGCCACCGGCTTGCTCATCATCACGATCGGTCGCGGCACGAAAATCCAGGATCTTCTCATGAGCGAGGACAAGGAGTATGTCGGCACCATCTGCCTCGGACAGACCACCACGAGCCAAGATGCCGATGGCGCGGTGCTCGAGGAAAAGCCGGTCCCGGAGGTGACGCGCGAGAAGCTCGATGAAATCTTCGCCGGCTTCCATGGAGATTTTTACCAGACGCCGCCCATGGTCTCGGCAATCAAAAAGGATGGGGTGCCTCTTTATAAGTTGGCGCGGCAGGGAAAAACGGTGGAGCGGGAACCCCGCTTGGTCCACATCTACGGCCACGAGATTCTCAATGTTGACTTGCCCGAAGTGGAGTTCCGCGTGGTCTGCAGCAAGGGGTTTTATGTACGCACTTATGCGCACGATATCGGCCAACTTCTCGGCTGCGGCGGCCATCTGAAGGCCCTCCGCCGGACGGCGTCCGGCAAGTTCCGGGCGGATGGTGTGCTCACGGTCGAAGAATTGCGCACCTGGCCGCTGGAGCAGGTCAGAGCCAGGGTGATGAGCCTGCCGGAAGTGTCCCGTTTGCGCGGGGTCTGAGCGGCATGGAGGTCCTCCACGATTTGGAGTCGTTGCGGTCCTTGCCGGGGCCGGTTTATCTGGCCATCGGAATTTTTGACGGCTTGCACCGCGGCCACCGTGCGCTGATCGAGGAGGCGCAAGCCGATGCGAAGAAGACCGGTGGCACGGCTGTGGTCATGACCTTCGAGCCTCATCCCATGATGTTTTTTCAGCGCGGCGATCCCCCTCTGCGTCTTTCCACCCCACGGCACAAGGAACTGCTCCTCCGGCGCCAAGGTGTGAGCCACCTCGTCGTGTTGCCCTTCGCAGCAGCCCTCGCGGGCCAGACCGCCGAGGAATTTGTCGGTGATTTGCGGGCCGCGTGTCATCCGCTCGGTGGCGTGGTGGTCGGGGCTGACTGGAAATTCGGCCGAGGGCGCGGCGGTGATGTGGCTTTGCTCAAGCGTATGGGTGGATTCGAGGTGGATGGAATTCCGGCTGTGACCATCGCGGGAAAACCGATTTCCAGCACGTCGATCCGTCTGGCCGTGGCGCGGGGCGATTTGGCCTTTGCCGCGGAGGCCTTGGGGCGTCCTTACGCGGTGTTCGGCCAGGTCGTGCCCGGCCGCAAGCTCGGGCGGCAGATCGGTTTTCCCACCGCCAACCTTGAAACGGACGGTTTCCAATTGCCCCCGGACGGTGTTTATGCCGTGCGGGTCCGGATGGGGGAGGAGTGCTTTGCCGGGGTGGCTAACCTGGGTGTGCGGCCGACGGTATCTCCGGGGGAGAGGCGCTTGCTTGAAGTGCATTTGTTGGGGTTCGAGGGCGCACTTTACGGCCAGGATATCGAGGTGGAGTTCTCCCGATTTTTGCGGGGGGAGAGGAGGTTCCGTTCGGTCGAAGCGTTGCGGGAGCAGATCGGGCGGGATGTCGAGGCAGCACGTTGAGAAAAGCTGTGGGGGGACGCCCGGGTTGGGGGTTGAGTTCGGGGATGACGACAGATCGGACGGATCAGGCGCGAAGGGCGGGTGGCTTGCTTCGCTGTCGCGCCGGGCGACCTAGAGCGAAGGCCAAGGCCGAGGGCGGAGCTAAAATGAACCCTTACAACGGGTATCTGGCGCAGAGGGCCTTCATTTCGGCCACGGCGTCGGCCAGTCCGGTGAAGAGCGCACGGGAGATGATGGCGTGCCCGATGTTGAGTTCCGCCATGAAGGGAACAACGAAGAGTTCACTCACATTCTGGTAGTTGAGCCCGTGTCCGGCGTTGACGCGGAGTCCTAGCTCGTGGGCCTGTGTGGCGCCCGCGACCAACCGTTGCAATTCGCGACTACGGGCACTGCCCGTTGCATTGGCGAACGCCCCAGTGTGAAGCTCGATGTAATCGGCTCGGAGGTCGGCGGCTGCGCAGATCTGGTCGGGATCGGGGTCAATGAACAAACTGACCACCGTTCCGAGATCGCGAAGTTTGCCCACGGTCGTCTGCAGGGCTGTCTGGTGGGCGAGACAATCCAGCCCGCCTTCAGTCGTGATCTCGTGGCGGTTTTCGGGGACAAGGCAGACGTCGTGGGCTTTGACTTGGAGTGCGATGGCCACGATTTCCGGCGCGTTACCCATTTCGAGGTTGAGTTTGGTGCGGAGCGATTCCTTGAGCCGGAAGATGTCGCGGTCTTGCATGTGCCGCCGATCTTCGCGCAAGTGTGCGGTGATGCCGTCGGCTCCGGCTTTCTCGGCGATAAGAGCTGCCTCGACCGGATCGGGCTCGGCCAGGAGGCCAACCGGGTCGCGAGCGTAGCGGGCCTGCCGCAAAGTGGCGGCGTGGTCGATATTGACGCCGAGGCGGAGGGGCATGGTCAGGCTTTGCCCCCGAAGGACGCGTAGTCGTCGAGGTCGAGGAGGTCGAACCAAGTCCCGATGTCGGCCCGTGAGCCGGCCGCAGACTTGTGAATTCCTTGGAATAATTCACGGCTTTCGCTGTCGCTCGGCACGCGGTCTTCCATGTAACGCGACCACAGGGCGATTTCGTGGGCCCGCCGCTTGGTCCCGGAGTTCTGGCCGACCCAAGCAAGAAGCTCGCCATCGCCCGGACCCGTCTCGATCTGTTTTTTGAAGGCCTGTGGGTCGATGGCGGTGAACTCGAAAAACTCCATGTCGAGAGGACAAGCGTAGTTGAACTCACCGTTGGTGCCTGCGCCGAGCGCGCGTCCCTTGTCGATGATGCGCGGCAGGAGAGCGAAGCCGCCGAGGCGGCAGCGCACGCTGCGTGGAGGGCGTTGGGTCAAGTCGGTGGGTGGAATGGTACCGCTCATGCCTTGATCGTATTTTGCGGTGTGGCGTGGTCAAGCGGGCAGGTCGGCGACCAAAGAGGGAAAGCGGCACCGGGCGCACTCGCCATGATCGGGGAGACAGAAATCGGCGTAGATCTGGAGCAAGCCTTGGTGGACGAAAAGTCGCTTAAGGAGGCCGCGGGGCAGCGTTCCACCGAAGAGCCGAGCGGAGACAATATTCAACGTGGCGTTGGCGGGTCCAGCGGAGAGATCGTGCCACGGTAGCTCCTTGCCGCGGGACAGGGCGAGGGGCAGTGCAACATTGGCGTAGATCTCACGCACGCGGTCCGGGCCGAGCAGGGCCAGCGGGCTCGTGCGCCGGGGGCTGGCCCAGGAGGTGTGGAAGGACCAGAACGGGTGCTGGAGAGAACCAAGGGTTTTTTGGAGGTGCCCGGGGTCACCCGATTCGAGAGCGGCCCGCACGTTTTTCCACCCCCGCGCGATGGCGGCGAGCGCAGCGAGGCGTCGCAGGGGATGGTTGGCCGGTCGAACTCCGCCGAGTTTCCAAGTGCTCCGCGGCAGGATGGCATGGGTGCGGGAGGCCCGCAGCTTCCACCACTTGGACCAAAGCGCGGCAACCTCTTGGCGGGCGGTCCCCGATGGGGGCTCCGGCTTTTCAAGAAAGCCGGCCATCCCGAAAAGCAATGCTTCGCCGCGGGTAGAGCCAGCCATTTTTGGCGGCACCCGCTGGGCGAGCAGTTGGAAGGGCAGCTTGTTGTTCTTGTAACCAAGGGTGATGGCCAGTGCTTCAAAAAGTGCGGCGTCCACCCCGCGGGCGGCCGTCAGGGCGGCGAGGACGGCCCCTTTGCGCCTCAGGCGGCGATGTGAGGCGACGGCGAGAAGAGCGGACAACTGGTCCAGGGTGAGGGCACGCAGCGGCGCGGCACAACGTCCGGGGCGGGCGGGGGCGGCGGAATCCCACTCGGGGGCAGTCTCTGGATGGTCGGCAAGGCAAATTTGCGCGACCTCACGGTGGTGGAGCGTTCGCGAAAAGTGGCGTTGGCCCGGACGGTCCACGACGACGTGGAGAACAACCTCCGCGTAATCGGGGTTGACGGCGTGATGGTGCTGTTCCCAACCGGATGCCGCGAGGTCGACCTCAATCGCGCCGTGGAGTTCGCGTCCATCCAGTCGCACGGTGGCACGGACAAAGTCCGGACCTGCCTCGCGGTTCCATTCCCCGAAGTCAATGATGACAGCCTGTGCCCCGGTGGTCGTGGTAAAGGCACGGCCGCAGGCCCCGGAAAACCAGCGGGCTTGCCAGGCAAGTTCGTTCTTGGCGGATGGCGGGCTCTCGGCCACGCGGGCCTCGCCGGCGTGCAATGCTTGTTCGTAAGCGCAGGCCAGGGGGGAGTTCATGGCTTTGTCGGCCGATCGGGTGATCACGGGAGGAATGAATTCCCGGTCGGGTGCGTCTGGTGCGGCCGGCAGACGAAGGCCCGTGTCCTTGGTCTGCTTCGTCACGGTTTTTTGGGAGTGGGGGACGGGGTTGGTGGAGGCGGCGCGATTTCGTTACGAATGTCGGTGAGAAGCTTCGCGCGGTCGGGTGGCTGGATTCGCCGCAAAGAACGGTCGATGAGTTTGAGCGCAGCGGTCTTATCGGCGAGCGCTTGCATGATGCGTAAGCGCTCGACGAGGGTACGGAAGGATTGGGCCGGATCTTTGTAGAGTGTGCCGGCCAACTCGAGTGATTTGAGCGCGGCGCGCGGCTCATTGTGGAAACTCTGGAGCATAGCGAGGGCTTCGTAATTGAGTCCGGTCGGGTTCTCTTTGGCGAGGCCCTCGAGGTAGAGCGCCTGCATGGGCCCCGAGCGGGTGCCTCGGCGCAATTGCTTGCCCAGGGAAAGCCATGGTGCGGTGGTCGGGTCCGGTTCACGCAGCCAGCCGCTGGATTGTGCCTCGGCAAAAGGCCGGTAGAGGGGGTCCCCGATCACCGTGGTCATCCAGGATAAAACCTTGAAGGACATGTAGGCGCTCTCGGCCAGGGTGAAGCCTTGGAGGAGTCTCTCGTTGAAGACGTCGAGGTGCGGGGTGAGATCAAGATAGGGCTCGTAAACATTGCCAAGGGTGGCGGCGGCCCCCCGGGTGATGAGCGGGGCGGCCCAGTTCGCGTTGGGATCGCGAAGGGTGCCGGCACTGAAGGAATGGATATGCACGGCGACCGCACCCGGGACGAATTGTGGAGCGCTCATCGCCCCACCGACCGTCCAAGCATACCAGCCGTAATAAAGTGCCGCGTCGGTCACGGGGAAGCCGGCAGGAAAAATGGCGGGAGTATTGTCGAGGTTGACCGGAATCCCATGGTTCCAACACTCAGCGGCGGCCTGGCGCAGCCATTCGTCGCCTTCGCGGTAGGGGCTTTCGGCGATGCTCCTCCGATCGATGTAGGCCCAACCATGGAGACCGGCGCGTTCGGCCAAAAGAGTGTCGTCAATCATGCGACGCACGGCGTCGGCCGTGGGGGCATCGAGCCGAGCGACGAGAAGGAGTCCGTGGGGGATCGAGGAATCGAGGATGGGCGAGAAGCGCCGGAAGTAGGGGTTCGGGAGGATGCCGAAATGCTCGTTTTCGAAGGTACCGAGCACGGCAAGCTCGGAATCGACCGCGGCCTCATCGTGGCTGCGAACCGGATCCCCGCCATAAGGGCGGGGGGGAGGAGTGGCGTCGGGAACCGGCGCCGGGATTGTCGTGGCAATCTTCAAAGGTATGCCGCGCATCAGAGCGATGAAGCGGATGCTCCCGCCGGTAACTTCAGGCTTTCCTCCGGGAATTTTTCGTACAGACCACCATCCCTTGCGTTCCAACAGGCTGCGCAGGGGTTTTTCGATGGTCTCGGTGAATTGGCGGCGGGTGATTTCTTCCTCCAGCGGACAGTCGAGGCCGATGACTTGATCCGGGGGTATACGTCGCCGCTCCGCATAGTATTCGGCCAGCCCGCGCGATTCCGGATCGCGGGTGTTGAAGACAACAAGCGTGGCCTCGGCTTCGCGGGTGGGACGAACGAGATTGTCGTCGGCCCGCGCTCCGGCCAGGAAGGTCGAAAGGGCGACGAAGGCGGCGCTAAATCTCAATGCGCAGGCCGTCATGGGCGAGGCGAACGTGGGACGGAAGGAGTTTTTCCGTCTCCTCGTGTCCGAGGTCGTGTCCGATGTGGGTGAAATAGGCCCGCCCTGCGGAGGTGACGGTGGCGACCTCGAGGGCTTCGCTCAGCGAAAGGTGACTCGGGTGGGATTCGTGGCGCAGGGCATCGATGATGAGGACGGGGATGCCAAGAATCTGGGCGATGACAGCGGGAGGAACGTGATGGCAATCGCTGAAATAAGCCGCGAGTTTCCGGCCGCCCCGCGCAAAGATGTAACCGTAAACAAGTATTTTCCCGTGGGGAACCTCGGCCGGGATGATTTCCACGCTGCCGATTTCGAAAGGTGCAGTGATTTCGTGCGGTTCGGGGCGGACGTAATTGCGGAAGGAATGCTGGCCGTCGAATGCATAGTAAAAGACGCGCCGCAAATCCGCCATGGTATGCGGCGAGGCGTAGACGGGCATGGGCCGGTCGGCCAATTCACAAAAGCGGCGGAGGTCATCGAACCCCGCGACATGGTCGGTGTGGGAGTGGGTGAAGATGGCGGCGTCGAGTCGCCGAAGGTTGTGCCGCAGAGCCTGGGCCCGGAGATCGGGGGTGGTGTCGACCAGAAAAGTGACGTCTTCGGCCTCGACCAGGATGGACGAACGGAGGCGCTTGTCGCGGGAATCGGTTGAACGGCAGACCGCACAATCGCAGGCCACGAACGGAACGCCTTGGGAGGTTCCGGTACCGAGAAAGGTGATCGAAAGTTCGGCCATGACTTGAAACCGCCAGACTTGCATAATCCTGCCCGTGCTCGCAACGCTTGCATCCTTGAGAATCAGAAACCTGGCCCTGGTCGAGGACCTCGCGTGGCAGCCGGGTCGGGGACTGGTGGCCATCACGGGGGAGACCGGCGCAGGCAAGTCGCTTCTCATCGGGGCGCTGCAGTTGCTGCTGGGAGAGCGCGCCGACAAGTCGCTTATCCGTGCCGGCTCGGAGGCTTGTACGGTCGAGGCGGCGTTCGAACTGGCCGATTCGAAGCAAATCGATGCGTGGTTGGAAGAGCAAGGGACGGAGCCGTGCTCCGACGGGCAGCTTTTGCTCAAACGCTCGCTTCCGGTCGAAGGCTCCGGCCGGCAATTTGTCAACGGTTCGCCGTGTACGCTCACCGTGCTCAAGGCGCTCGGTGACCAACTGGTCGATCTGCATGGGCCGCACGACCACCAGTCTCTTTTCCGGCGCGAAGACCAGACGCGGGTCTTGGATGCTTATGCCGGCGCGGCGGTGATGGCCGGCGATTTCGCCGCTGCGTACCGCGAAACGAAACGACTGGCCGGCGAGATCGAGCATTTGCGTGCTCTCGAGGAGGATGCCGCACTGCGTCGCGAGATGCTGGCCCACGCCGCGCGGGAAATCGCGGAGGCCAAGCTTCGTCCCGGCGAGGAGGAGGACGTTCTTTCGCGGCTGCGCGCCGCGGGAAATAGTCAGCGTTTGCTTGAGTTAAGCAGCCAGCTGGAGACGGCTCTCGGGACGGAGGGGGAGGGCGGCGTTCGTCAGGCTCTGGCCGAAGCGGTCCGCGCGGCCCGGGAGTTGGCCAGACTGGACGAGTCTGCCGGTGCCTTGAACGAGGCGCTGGGCGACGTGGCGGTGCGCATCGGGGACCTGGAGAGAGAGGTGCGAAGTTATGCCGAGACGATCGACTCGGATCCGGGCAGTTTACGCGCCTTGGAGGCACGGGCTGATCTTTTGCAGTCTTTGAAGCGCAAATACGGGGGTACCATCGAAGAGATCATGGCGCGAGGTGAGCAGGCCGCGCAGGATCTCGAGGACCTTGAGACGCGAGGGGAAAAAATCGCCGCACTGGAGAAGGATGCGACCGCCGCTGCGACCAAGGAAGCAAAGCTGGCCAAGGCGCTTTCGGCTGCCCGGGCCAAGGCGGCACCTGCCTTGGCCAAGGCGGTCACCTCGGAGTTGCGGGAGTTGGGATTTCTCCGGGCCGGATTCGGGGTCCGACTGGAGTCGTTGGTTGAGGCCCGGTCGCAGGGTGGTGAATTGGCCGAATTTCAATTTGCACCCAATCCCGGCGAACCGGCCAAACCGCTCCGGTCCATCGCCTCCAGCGGCGAGATCTCGCGTGTCATGCTCGCCCTCAAGTCTGTCTTGGCCGGGCAAGATGGTGTTCCTCTCCTTGTTTTTGACGAGATTGATGCCAATGTCGGCGGGGAAGTGGCGGTGAAAGTGGGACAGAAAATGCGCGGCCTTGCCTCGGCCCACCAAGTGCTTTGCATCACCCACCTGCCGCAAGTAGCCGCGGCGGCCCACCGTCAATTCGCTGTGACCAAAGAATATGACGGGAACCGCACATCAACCGGTGTGGGGGAGTTGGTCGGAACGGCGCGGGTGGCGGAGTTGGCGCGCATGCTGGGCGGACAAGATACGGATTCCGCACTGGCCCACGCCCGCACACTCCTCGCCTCCCAAGGTTGAGCGGCATGCGTCTGCTTTTTTTCAACCGTTCGGCTCTGCCCATGGGTGGGGGTATGAACCGGATGGTCATCGACACCATGCGCCGGCTGCGTTTGGCCGGCCATGAGGTGGCGTTGGTCCACGGCCGGGGAGCGGGGCAACTCGAGGGTACCGGCTACATTTACGATGATTTGGACCACCGCCTGATGCCACGCGACCTCAACGCGCTCCGTCTTGAGGCTATTCTCGAGGATTTCTCCCCCGATGTGGTCCAGTTGCACGGCGTAGGCAATACTTTGCTGGATGGCTGGTTGGCCGCGCGCAAACCGACGGTGCGTTGTGTGCACAATCATGATTTCTACTGCTCGGGACGGCGGCTAACCCTCGAACGTCCGGGTGCACCTTGTTCCCGTGCGCACGGTCGGGCGTGCTGTGCGGCTCATGTTTTGCGAGGCTGCGGATCGTGGAACCCCGCACTGAACTTTGTCCGCTACCGCACGGTCGGCCGCAGCCTTGCGGCGCTGGCATCACTCCACGGTCTGCAAACGGTCAGCGGCACCGTCCGCCGTCAGCTTCTGGCCAATGGTGTTCCGGAGGAAAAGCTGGTCGCCCTGCCTCCGTACGCGCCCCCGCCGCCTGAATCGCGGCAGGCCCCGATGTCCTCCTGCCGGACGATTCTTCACGTCGGGGGCTTGATCGGACAGAAAGGTGTGTGGATGGTGGTGCGGATGGTGCGAGATCTTCCCCGGGATGTGCAGTTGGTCTTTGCCGGCGGCGGCCGGGAGCGCGAGATGCTGGAAGCGCACGTGAGGCGTCGCGGGCTGGGTAGTCGCGTTCGTATCGTCGGTGAACCGACCCCAGACCAGTGGTCTCTGCTTTATCGCGAAGCGAATTTGGTCATCATGCCGGTGCTTTGGAACGAACCACTCGGTCTCGAGGGGCTCGGCGCCATGGCGCACGGCAAACCGGTGGTAGCTTTTGAGACCGAAGGCATTCGCGAATGGCTGTCCGACGGCGAGACGGGTCTGCTGGTCCCTTTCGGCGAGCGGCACAGGTTCCGTGACGCGGTCAAGTCGCTGCTCGACGACCCGGAACGGCTGCGCTCGATGGGCGCTTGTGCTCGCGAGGTCTGGCGGGACAAATTCCGGCCCGAACATCACATTTCGGCTTTGTTGACCCACTACGAAAAATTGAGCAAGGAGGCGGCATGAAACGCGTGCCGGTTGCTCTTCTGGTCGTCGGGTTGACCATTTTGGCGTCTTGGCTCCAACGTGAGAGCACACGGGGCACTTTCGATTCGGTCCAGCGCGCTTTCCTGTCCTGGTTGGCCGCCAATGGTCCCGCCACGAAAATCTTACCGCCCCTCACGCTGGTCCTTTACGACGATGAGGCCTCCGAGATGGCGGGTACGGAACGGATGGCGATGCTCGACGGGGCGCTCTTTGTGCGGGCGGCATGGAGGCTCGGTGCATCGGGGGCGGGGGTTGAAGGACTGAGCGGCGATCCGACCCGCATGATCGAGGCGGCGGGGCGGATGCCGGTCTTCGGCGGTTACGAGCCCGGCGCGGCGCCCGGATCCGGATGGACCCCGTTGAAGGGGGAACCGGGCGCAGAATGGCTGGAGATGTCGGGGTTGACCGGTCGTCCGGCCCGATTTGTCCGCGGCTTTCTCGCACCACCCGTGGGGACAGGTGGTGGGGCCAAAACCATCCAAGTAGCGGCTCGAAATGCTGGTCGGGCTGTACCCTCCTTTCTTGCCCTCGCTTGGGCTGCGGCGCAGGGATGGCGGTGGTCCGAGATCGTGGCCGAGCCCTCCGGCTTACGCGGGCCTTCCGATCGGCTTATTTTGGATCCCAGCGGTGCCGTCCAATTCCTCCCCGTGGCATCCGCCCCGAGGGTTCTCACCATGAATGAATTGTTTGTCTTGGCGGAAAAATTCGAGCGCGAGGGGGGAACGTCGCCGCTCCGCGGGCAGATTGTGGTTCTCGGACGAGCCACTTCCGAGGTGACCCGGGTGGCGGGCGAAGGAGCAATGACTGTCACCCCGGTGGAGCAGTGGGCTGCCGCGTGGGAAGCGGTGCGGACCAACCGCTGTTTTCACTCCCCCGGTTGGTGGTATCCAGTGCTCGTTGTTGCGGTTGCGTCTTTGCTGGCCCTAGGCCCGGCCCGCCGTTCGAACATGGGCACATTGCTGGCCGGATTCTTCGTCCTGCTGGTCTTCGCCATGGTCGGGCTGGCTGCTTTTTCTTCCATGCGGGTGGCCCTGCCGGCGGCACTGACCTTGCTGACCTTGGGGGCGGGACTTATGGTTGGCCGGGTTGGGTTCAAAGGGGGCTGGTTCGGCCCATGACTTCATGAAATTCACCAATCTGACCCGTGCCGAGGAAATCGGGGCGAATTGTTACCTGCTCGAGGCCGCTGGGGTCCGTGTCCTGATCGATGCGGGCATGCATCCACGGGAGGCGGGGGCCCTTGCCTCCCCGGACTTTTCCCTTCTCGAGGATCGTGGCTTTGATGCCATGGTGTTGTCCCACGCGCACCAGGACCACGTGGGTTGCCTTCCTTTGGCCATGCGGCAGGCGCCGGGCGCGCCGGTCTTCATGACCGAGGCGACGGCGGGTTTGTCCGACGTGATGCTGCACAATTCAGTCAATGTCATGATGCGGCAGCGAGAAGAGTTGGCCGCCCAAGACCTTCCACTTTTCACCCACCGTGAAGTGGAGAAAATGTCCGCGGACTGGGAAATGGTACGTCTGGGGGAACGGCTTGACCTCGGGGGTGGTGGCCTGACGGCGGAATTCTGCGACGCGGGGCATATCCTTGGTTCTGCCGGCGTGCTTTTTGAAGCGGAAGGCCGGCGGATTTTCTACACGGGCGACGTCAACTTCGAGGATCAGACTCTCATGCGCGGGGCCAAGTTCCCCGAGAAAAACATCGATGTCTTGGTCATGGAAACGACCCGCGGAGACAGTCCTACTCCGCGCGGCATGACACGCCGGACCGAAGAGGACCGCTTTCTCGCCACCTTGCAATCGGCGCTCGATGAAGGTGGTCCGGTCCTTTTGCCGGTCTTTGCCCTGGGCAAGACCCAGGAGTTGCTGGCGCTGCTCTTCGAGGCGAGGAAACGCGGTGCCTTGCCGGGGAGCTTCGGCTTGTTCGTCGGTGGCTTGAGCGCGAAGGTCACGGCGGTGACCGATCGCCTGCGCGGTCGTGCTCCGCGGCGCCATGGCGACCTCAAACTGGCCGAGTGTCTGCCCATGGAGGTGGTGGGCGGCCGTGACATCGCGAATTTGCCGGTGCGTTCGCGCACGATTTACGCGATTTCGAGCGGCATGATGACCGAAAACACCCTTTCCAACATTCTCGCCCCGCGAATCCTCGAGGATCCGCGCGCGCACTGCATGTTCATTGGTTATTCCGACCCGAGGTCTCCAGCCGGCCGCCTCCGTGCCGGTAAAGAAGGGGATGAGGTTCTCCTCGACCCGCGTCACCGGCCGGTGCGCCGGAGGTGCCGGCTTGACGAGTTCACGCTGAGTGCGCACAGCACGCGCGAGGGCCTGCTCGGATATGTGAAACGCGTGCAGCCAAAAAAGTTGCTTTTGGTGCACGGGGATCCCCCGGCTGTGGCGTGGTTTGCGCGGGAAGTGCCGAAGGTCAGCCCGCAAACGGAAGTCGTCCTCCCGGCCCCGGGTGTACCGGTGGAGTTGTAGTCGGGACGCCTTTGCTGCGGCAAACTTTGAGCGGGTCAGCGGGAGCGCCGACACTCGTTGGCCTTGCGTTGCTTCTCTCACGTCTGCAGTGCATGGCGGGATCGATGGGGCGGGCGCCCACCCGTGGGGGCGTTGCGTCAAATCGAGCTTCGGCCTGCGGTTTGTGGCCGCGGCACGATTCCTTATGAAAAGAATCAGTTGTTTGGTCGCGCTCGAATCCCGTTCGAGGTTCTGCCTATCAAACCGTGGCCGGCAATCGTCGCTCGATGTCCGTGAGGAGTGCGGCGAATTCCCGCGTCTCCCGGCGGCAACTCTCGATCATGTGGCGTGAGACATTGACTTTCTCGGCCATTGCTTTTTCGACCGCCGCATAGTTGGCGGCGAGGCGGTCGCTTAGCTGGTGGAAGAGATCGTGCATTTGCTGGCCGAGAACGGTGGCGATGCTGGCATGCTGATCTGTACTGAGGGCGGCGCGGCGCTTCGTCTCCTGCATTTCGGCAAGAAGGATCTTTTCATCCGGAACGCGGCGGAGGTCGCTGACCAAGCCGAGTTTTTCCAACGTCCAGATGGACCATTTGGTCGGGTCGAAATTGGAGCTTTTCACTCCGTTACGGTAGTCGTGTTGGAACTCGTGGTGGTAGTTGTGATAACCTTCGCCGAAGGTGAAAAGGGCCATCACGGCGCTATCGCGTGCGCTGCACCGCGTCGAATAAGGCTGACGGCCCACGCTATGGCACATCGAGTTGATGAAAAACGTGCTGTGTTGCACCGCGAAAACGCGGAGGACACCGGCCAGAAGGAAGCCGCCCAGCGCGCCGACTGCCCCGCCCCAGAGGAACCCGAGGAGGACGGGAAGACCGAAACCGAGGCTAACCGCAATGGGAATGCACCAGCGGTGCTGCCACATGACCAGAGGGTCGCGGCGAAGATCGTTGACATTGTCCATCGGCTCCTCGGGTCCGAGTTTGAAAAGGAGCCAACCGATGTGCGCCCAGAGGAAGCCCTTGCTGATGTCGTAGGGATCGTCATCGTGGTCGACATGTTTGTGGTGCTTGCGGTGGTCAGAGCACCAATCGAGGGCGGAATTTTCAAAAGCACAGGCGCCGAAAAGAAGAGTGGCCAGTTTGACCGGGGATTTCGCTTTGAAAGAAAGGTGAGAAAAAAGTCGATGGTAGCCCAGCGTGATGCTGAAACCAGTGGCCATGTAGAAAAAAAGGAAGAGACCGACTTGGAACCAATCCAGCCCGTAGTGCCAGATGTAAAGGGGCACGGCGGTAAGGGCCAAGGTGTTGATGACAGCCAGGAAAATGCTGGTCGTCCAGTTGACGCGATCCCATGGGATGCGGGAGATGAGTGGAATTTGCATGAAGGTGGGCTTATGGCAGACGGACCGCTGCCAGCTCAAAGACTAGGCCAGGCCTTTCCAGATGGCAAGTCACGGGCCGGTTCCGGTTCGCGGAGCGGACGGGATAAAGTCATAAAGGTCGGGCCGCGGGGCGTGCCCAAGGGCATCTTGTTTTCCTCAACCCGGCAGGCAATCCGTCATCCAACCGAGGAGTTCGCTGACGGTCGCTTCGCTTTCGTCACCCATGTTGGAGACGCGGAAAGTGGTGCCTTTGATTTTTCCATAACCGCCGTTGATCGCCACTTTGTGCTTCTTTTTCAGCGCGGAGCAGAAAGCGGCCACGTCGATGTTCTTGTTGTTTTTCACGCAGACCAGCGATTTGGAGCGGTAACCTTCCCGGGCGAAGTGCTCGAAGCCGTGCGCCGCGACCCAATCGGAAATCATTTGATTCAGCTTGGCGTGACGGGCATAACGATTTTCCACTCCCTCTTCGAAAATATCGTCGAGTTTCGACTGCAAAGCCCAAATGTGCCCGGTGGTCGGCGTGCTCGGCGTCATGAACTTCTCCCAGTTTTTGTGGAATTCAACGAGGTCGAAATAGTAACCGCGGTCGGGTGTGGTGGCGGCCCGAGCCCGGGCCCGGTCGCTGGCGCTAAAGAGGGCCAGTCCCGGAGGAAGGGCGAGGGCCTTCTGGCTGCCGGTGAGCAGAATGTCGATGCCAAGATCGTCCATCGAAATCGGCACAGTGGAAAACGAAGACACGCTATCCACGATAAACATGACTTCAGGATACTTTTTGACCACCGCGGCAATTTCGGCCAGGGGGTTGAGAACCCCAGCTGAGGTCTCGTTGTGGATCAGGGTGATCGCGTCAAACCCGCCTTGGGAAAGTTTCTCGTCGACCAATTCGGGAAGGATAGGATCGCCCCATTCGACTTGAAGTGCCTCAGCCTGCTTGCCGCAGCGCTTGCTCACGTCGAACCATTTGTCGGAAAAAGCGCCGCACATGCAGTTGAGGACTTTTTTGTGCACGAGGTTACGCAGCGCACCCTCCATCACCCCCCAAGCGGAAGCGGTGGCCAGGTAAACAGGTCCGGTCGTGCCGAAGAGGGTTTGCAGACGCGGGTGTATTGACTCGTAGAGGGATGAGAACTCCGTGCCGCGGTGACCGATTTGCGGGTGGCAGAATGCTCGGAAGGTTTTGTCCGATACTTCAACCGGTCCGGGGATGAATAGTTTGACGTGGCCGTCGGCGGTGGCGTTGGTTGTGTTCAGCATGATTAATTTTCCCAAATGAAGTGTTCGAGTCGCAGGCGACGGGCACGCTGCTTGATCTCTTCGCGCTGCGGGCCCTCGGCGGATGCCATCTTATCATAGACGGCAATGGCCTCCGGCCAGTCCTTTTGTTCTTCCAGAAGGCGCCCTGCCTCAAGCCCGGCCTTGTAAAACCAAAACGGGTCGGCGTCCGTTCCCGGCGGGCGCGACAGCACGTCGCGGTAGGCAGCGAGGGCGGCTCCAGCTTGCCCGGCCTTGGCCAGTGCAGCGGCGCGCTTGCAGGCAGCTTGGTCGCGCCAATCGGGCGGGGCGGAAAGGTCCGCGGCCAGACCGGCGTAGACGGCGGCAGCTTCGGTAAAACGGCCGGGTTCGCTGCCGCCCCATGCGAAAAGGGTGTCGCCCTTTTCCATCAAGGCGGCGAGGCGAACTTCGTGCGGCGGTTCGCCGCCGAGGATGCGGTCGTACAAAGTGAGGGCATCGGCCAAGCGGCGGTCGCGCAAGAGAAGAGAGGCCTGCTCGAAGCGGGCGCGGTACCGCAGGGGCGAATTGCTTTGCGCAATCTGGTCGAACCACGCGAGGGCACGGCCCGCGCCCTCCGCACTCATGCTACGTGCGGCGGACTGCGCGGCAAAGAACTTGGCCAGTGCTGCGGTCTCGGCGTCGGGCAGGCTTTGGCTCAGCTTGGTCAGCACCGCTTCGGCCGCTGCGTGGTCGCCCACACGGGAGTGCAGTTCTCCAAGTTTGAAGGCAATGTCGGGGGCTTCGGGGGCCTCGGGGTAGGTGGCCAGAAATTCGGCCGCGGCAGTGACCAGTTCCTCGCGGGGACGCGAACCGGCGTTGTCCGCGGCAAAAATTTCCGCGGCGGCGAGGGCGGCGGCGCGTGGCGGAGTGTCCGCCTCGGCTTGAGCCGTGCGGAGGATACGTTCGGCCGCCGGGGCCTCGCCACGGCCCATGCGCCATTCGGCCAGAGCAAGCTTGGACTGGAAGGCGTAATCGACGGCGGGCGCCCGCCGGGCGAGGGCGCTGAGCCCGTCAATTTTCCCTTCGCGCGCTTCGGCCGCGGCAATGAGAAAAGACCAGCGGACGAGGTCGGGATTGCCGGGTTCGTTTTGACGCAAAAGATCGAAGGAGTCCCGGGCCAGGGCGAGGTCCTCGGCGGCGAGTGCGGAGACAACACAGTTGGCTGCGGCGGCGGATTTTTCTTCCGGGGTGCGGGCTGCTTTGACCGCTGCGGCGAACGAATCGTAAGCGCGGCGGTGTGCCGCGGTGGCGGCGAGGGCGCGTCCGCGTAAGTCGGCCAAGCGGTAATCGGAAGCCGTGCCGGTCTGCCCCGCAGGAATGGTCTCGAGCAGTTCGAGTGCTTGTTTGGTTTGCCCGGCAGCGATGTGAGCCTCGGCCAGGAGGAGGCGCGCGCGCAGGGCCTCCTCGGGACCGAAAGCCGGATCAGCTGCCACTTCGTCCAAAGCGCTGATCACCGCTTCCGGCCGTTTCAGATCCAGGTCGAGGCGTGCCAGTTGGAACCGGGCTTCAAGGGCGCGGCGGCTTCCCTTTTTGTCCGCCCACGTTCTCAGGTCTGACGATGGGTCGGCCCCCAGCTGGCGTTGCAACATCACCCATCGCTCCATGCTTTCGCGGGTGGTCAGGGCGTCGGGTGTCTCATCGAGGCTTTGCCGCAGGACATCGCGGGCGCGTGCGTCGACGCCGAGAACAAGGAGTGACCGGGCCAACCCGAGCCGCGCATTGTCCCGGACGGCCGCACTGGGCTCGCCGGTGGCAAGGATGTTGCGGAATATCTCCGAGGCCTCGGACGGACGGTTTTCGGCCAGGCGGAGGCGGCCAAGGGCGACCTGCAGTTCGGCCGCCGGCAGCAGTTGCTGCTCGCTTGCGGAGTTGATCAGAGCTTCTGCCGTCGCGGGATCACCGGTGGCAAGTTGCAGATCGAGGAGCAAACGCAGGGTATTTGGCTCGGTGGGCAAAGGCGTCCCGGATGGAGGCAGCAGGGCACGGGCAGCCGCCGCGTCGCCTTGCTCGGTGCGGATGCGGGCAAGAAGCAGGGCGGCTTCGGAATTTTCCGCGGCCAGCGGTTCGGCCAGCTTGGCGGCCATTTCCAGCCTGCCTTGGGCGGCCAAGGCGGCCGCGCGGAGGAGTACCGCTTCGCGCGACCCCCGGTCGCAGGGGCCGTCGAGAGTCTGGAGCGCATCGCCTGGGCGGCCAGCGGCGAGTTGTGCTCGGGCGAGGAGGAGACCGAGCGTGTTTTTCTGGCCCGCCGGCGCTTTGCGCAGCGCCTCCTCAAGAGGGGCAATGGCAGCTTGCGGCATTCCCTCGCGGAGGGCGGCGAGGGATCTTTCCGCCACGGTCGGATCCGCCGCGAGCGCTGTGGCGGTTAGCGCAATCCAGAGCAAGACGGCGGATTTCATGTTCCGAGAGCTTTGCGGAGATAGTGACCGGTGTGGCTGGCTTCGACCTTAGCCACGGTTTCGGGTGTTCCCTCCGCGATGATACAACCACCATGCTCGCCTCCACCGGGCCCGAGGTCGAGGATCCAGTCGGCACATTTGATCACGTCCATGTTGTGCTCGATGACGATGAGGGTGTTGCCCGCATTGCGCAACTTCATCAGCACTTGCATGAGCGTGTCGACATCGGAGACATGGAGTCCCGTGGTCGGTTCGTCGAGGATGTAAAGCGTCTTGGAACCTCCGCGCTTGGCCAGCTCGGTCGAAAGCTTGATCCTCTGGGCTTCGCCCCCGGAGAGGGTGCTGGCCGATTGTCCGAGGGTCAAATAACCGAGGCCGACCTCTTGCATGGTCGAAAGCTTGTCGGCCACCTTGGGCACGGCACGGAAAAAGGAAAGGGCTTCGTCGATGGTTAGGGCAAGCACGTCGGCGATATTTTTCCCCTTGTAAGTGACTTCAAGCGTTTCCCGGTTGTAGCGGCGGCCCTGGCAAACGTCGCAGGTGACAAAAACATCGGCCAGAAAATGCATTTCCACCTTCAGTGAGCCGTCGCCCTGACAGTGCTCGCAGCGGCCGCCTTTGACGTTGAAGCTGAAGCGACCCGCATTGTAACCACGCACCCGTGCAGCGGGCACCTGGGCGAAAAGCTCGCGGATCGGGCCGAATGCGCCGGTGTAGGTTGCGGGATTGGACCGCGGGGTGCGGCCGATCGGTGACTGGTCGACGACCACCAGACGATGGACTTGGCCGCTGCCGAGGATGGCATCGTGGGCGCCGGGTGTCGCCTTGGCGCGGTACAGATCGCGGGCCAGGGCGGCCCGAAGGATATCGTTGACCAAAGTGGATTTACCGCTGCCCGAGACGCCGGTGACGCAGACAAAGGTGCCGAGCGGAAAATGGGCGTCGAGGTTTTGCAGGTTGTTTTCCCGCGCGCCGGTCACGCTGAGCCAGCCGTCGGATGCTCCGGCCACGAGGGCACGGGGTGTGAGGGGCTTGTTGCGCTTGGCCGGCACGCGGATCCGGAGTTCCCCGCCAAGATAGCGTCCGGTCAGCGACTGCGGGGCCGCGATGACTTCCTCAAGGGTGCCTTGGGCGACGATGCGCCCGCCGAGCGGTCCAGCTCCCGGACCGATGTCGATGATGTGGTCGGCTGCCGCGATGGTGTCGTGGTCGTGCTCGACAACAAGGACCGAGTTGCCCAGATCGCGCAGGCGCTTGAGGGTGGCGATGAGCCGCTCGTTGTCGCGCTGGTGGAGTCCGATACTGGGTTCGTCGAGCACGTAGAGAACACCGGCCAAGCCGCTGCCGATTTGCGTGGCCAAGCGGATGCGCTGGGCTTCACCGCCGGAGAGAGTGCCGCTTTCGCGATTCAGGGTGAGGTAGTCGAGCCCGACCTCTTCGAGAAAAGCGAGGCGCCGGGCGATTTCGCCGACCACCTCACCGGCAATCGCCTCGTCCTTGCCCTGCAACCGGAGTTGTCCGATGACCTTGGCCGCTTGGGCAATGGTGAGGTTGCAGAAGGTGTCGATGGGGTACTCCATTCCGGCGGAGGTGATCAGGGTGACGCCGAGAATTTCGGGACGGAGCCGGGCCCCGCAGCAGCGGCCGCACGGACGACGGTTCTGCAAGGCTTTGAGGCGCTGCTTCAGCGACTCGCCCTTGGCGCGGGCGAGCAGATGCTCAAGCTGCGCAAGGAGGCCTTCAAACGGCTTGGCTAATTTTTGGCGGGCCGGCCCGGTACCAAATTGGAGGTCGATGGCGCGGTCGCCCGAGCCATGGAGGAGCAGTTGGTGGAAGGACGCTGGCAATTTGCCCAAGGGCAGATCAGTGCGCACACCCGCATCGGCAGCGAGGGCAGCGGTCAGGGCTGCGTAATAGGACTCCATTTTCGGCGTGCTCTTACGCCAGGCCACGATGGCGCCGTCCTGGAGAGACTTGTCCATATCGAGGACGAGGTCGGGATCAAAGTAGGGTTCGGTCCCGAGCCCTTGACAGCCCGGACAGGCGCCGAGGTGACTGTTGAATGAAAAATGCTGTGGAGTGAGGCGCGGAAGAGTGAAGCCGGTGCGCGGATTGCAAAAGGCGGTGGAGAAAGGGTGGTCGCTGAATTGTTTTTCGTCCGGCGGTTGGAGCGAGGCGACGAGTTGCCCCTCGCCCCAGCGCAGGGCAGTTTCGACGGAGTCGGCAAGGCGTTGGCGGAGCCCGGACTTGAGCACGAGGCGGTCGATCACGGCCTCGATGTGATGACGGCGGTTTTTGTTCAGGCGGATGCGTGCCTCCCCGCCAAGGTCGGTGATTTCGCCGTCGATGCGCGCGCGCACAAAGCCCTCACGGCGGAGTTTTTCGATGATGTCGCGGAATTCTCCCGCTTGGTTGCGCACGACGGGGGCAAGGAGGATGAGTTTGCTCTCCGGCGGAAAGGCAAGGATGGCGTCGGTGATTTCCTGTGGGGTCTGACGGCGAACCAGTTCCCCGGTCTCGGGGTCGTGTGGAACCCCGAGGGCGGAGTAGAGGATGCGGAGGTAGTCGTAGATTTCCGTGGTGGTGGCGATGGTCGAACGAGGACCGGCGGAGGCCGTGCGCTGCTCGATGGCAATGGCGGGGGAAAGACCTTCGACGAAATCGACGTCGGGACGCTCGAGCCGGTCGAGAAATTGACGGGCGTAAGCGGAGAGGCTTTCGACATACTTCCGCTGCCCTTCGGCATAGAGGGTATCGAAGGCGAGGGAGGATTTGCCGGAGCCGCTGGGGCCGGTCAGGACGACAAAGCGGTTCCGCGGTATGACTACGTCGACATTCTTCAGGTTGTGCTGGCGGGCGCCCTTGACGCGGATGGCAGCGGGTTCGGAGGAAGGCAACATGCGTGGCCCTAAATGATAGGGCGGTTGCCCCGCGGCGCAAAAGAGGATTGTGACCCTTGGCAAGGTAACGGGCATGGCTATGGTGGGGGGTATGAAGCGGGAGTTGTCGGCTCTGATTTTCGGGATCCTCCCTGTCGTTCTGGCGCGAGCGGACTTCGATTTGAGCCGCATGCCCACCGCCCAAGATGTCGTGGCTATTCGCGCGCTGGGCTGGGCACCTGCCGCCGATGCGCTGGAAACCGGATTGGCCGAGGAATGGAAACCGTCACACTCTTCGCAGGCCGGCAGCGCCGGGAATGCCGTTTTCCGCCAGTGGCAAAGACTTTACCAATGGTGCCGCCTGCTCGGAACGCCAGAACCGGAAGCGCTGAAGGCCTGGCTCGGCCGTCGCGTGCTGCGCAATCCGGACCAGGACAACGCGCTGCTCGTCATCCCTCCCGGGGTGCCGTTGCCGGCCGACTCATCCGGACGACCCCTGCCCACGGCGGCGGGGGCGCTCCGGTTAGAACATTTGCCTCCGGAGATTCTGCGGGCGCTTTTGCCGGAGGACTACAATCCGGGCGGCGGTCCAGTCGCATCGCGGGCCTCGGACGACTTCCTGGCTGGGTTGGCCAACGACCAGGACTTTCTCAAAGAGTTCTTCCGCGAATTGAAGCCGGACGACTTCGTCCCAGTCGTGCTGGCGCGTCTCGAGCAGTTGCGACGTGTTCATCCGGGGGCGTGGCCCGCTTACCGCTCGCTCATGCTGGCTTTTGCCTTGGTCCACGACCAGCGGGAACCATCGTTCTGGCCGCATCATCAGGTGCCTCCGGAAGCGGTAGCGCGCACGGAGGAGGATGTCGCGGGTCAGTTCGATTATTTTTACCGGGCCAACGAGGCAAGAAAGCTCGAGCACGATCTGCGCCGTCTCCCCACGGCGGAATTGAAGTTCCTCGTCGACGCCCCGGTGCCACGCTCCGAATTTGAGTGGGCGGCCCAAAATGCGCGGACGCGGCACGACAAGTTCGATCGTGTTCTCGACATGGTCCGGTACGATCACGGGCGTGCCGAGCGCGGGGTTTTTTCCTGGCCCCACGGCGATTACAGCTTGGGCAATATCAACTCGGCTGGGGGAATTTGCACCGACCAAGCCTACTTCGCCTGCATCGCGGGCAAGGCCCGGGGAATTCCCACCCTTTACTTTGCAGGCCAGGGGCAAGACGGGGGGCATGCCTGGTTCGGGTATCTGCGGAGGAACGGTCAGTGGGAGTTGGATGCCGGGCGTTTCTTCCAACAGCGCTATACCGTTGGCCAGGCGCTGGACCCGCAAACTTGGCAGCCCGTGACCGATCACGAGTTGCTCTTTCTCTCGGGCCGGTCGACGCGTGCCCCAGGACATGACGCAGCCTTGGGCGACTTGGCCATGGTGGAAGTCTTCCAGCGGCGCGGGGATTTGCCATCGGCCGGCGCGGCGGCGGATAGCGCGCTTTTCTACGCGCCCGACTTTGTCGCGGCTTGGGAAGCCAAGGAGGACGTGCTCGCGGCGGCAAAGGACACGGCGGCCTTGCGTGCGCATTACGCGTCAGGCGTCGACCAATTCCGCCGCAAAGAAGATTTGCGTGTGCGCTACCAGACGCGGTTGGCTGAGTTGGCCCGGGCGGGGGGCGACGGACAAGTTGCCCGCGGGATCGAATCGCGCATGATCCGCGAAAACCGGCGTCTCCGTACTGATTTGAGCGCCAGCACGGGGGCCGAGGTTCTCTCCCGACTGATGCAAGAGGGTGAATATATTGCCGCGATGCGGGAATATCGCTCGCTGGCCGCCAAGCTTGGTCCGACCGGCGGAGGCAATTTCTTCTACGAGGTGGTGCGTCCTTTTGTCCGGCAATTGATGGCCGCCGGCCGAAACGACGATGCGCGGCGTGTCCTCGATCTCGCCGGGCGGGTCATGAGATTCGAACCGGGCAGCATTCTGGCGCGCGAATTTACCGAGATGGAGGCCGGACTGGATCGCGCTCAATAGCGAATCCGGTCCGCTTTCGCCTCGTAGCGTCTCCAGAGTTCGAGCATCTCCTCACGGAGGCATTGCACGGCCGGCGTCAGTCTCTCGGCAATCGGCTTGGCCAGGTCTTCGTAAATGGGTTGGTCGTCGAATTGGCCGTAGCGCAAGGCGTCGGCGATAGTCGAGGCGTAGACCACGCGGTCGATGCGCGCCCAGAAGATGGCTCCCGCGCACATCGGACAGGGTTCGCTCGTGGTGTAGAGCGTGCATCCTGACAGGTCAAAAGTCTGCCGGGCCTTCGCCGCTGCCCGGATGGCCTCCATCTCGCCGTGCCACGTGGGATCCTTCCTTTTGACCACCTGATTTGAGCCCGCGGCGATGATCTTGCCGCCCTTGACGATAACGCAGCCAAACGGGCCACCGGTGCTGTCAACCAGCGCCGCCTTTTCGCCGAGTCTGAGCGCCTCGCGCATGAAGCGTTCGTCCTCGGCGGCGGGAACACGGAGGGGCATCGGCTCAAGCTTCGCGCCGCACAGCTTCTTTTGCTCGCTCGCGTTTTTCCTCGAGGCGCCGGATCTCGTCGGTCAACTGACGTTGGATCTTGGCTGCTTCGTCCGTTGCTCCGGCGGCCAGTGCCTTGGCTAATTCGCCCTGCAGAAGGAGTTCTTTGGCCGCGATGTCGGCTTTCCCTTTCGCTTCGATTGCGGCGATGCGTTGCTTTTGGTCGTCAGTGAGCTGCACGCCCGGGGCCTCGGCAGCAAGCCGTTCCATAGCGAGTTGGTATGCGGATTTCATGAGTCGGCTGGATGTGGAAAGTTAGACCGTTTACGATTAAACCATGAGTATTCGTTTGTTGAGCACCGATTTCGACGGGACGTTGGTTGGGCATCACCCGGACGCGCGCACCGCGAGGTCCTTGTCCGCGGCTCTCACCGGTTTGCGCCGCCAGGGGGCGGTTTGGGCGGTCAATACGGGAAGGCAGCTCTGGTTCGCACTTGAGGGGCTCGAACAAGTAAACTTGCCGCATGACCCGGAGTTTGTCTTGACCAGCGAAAAAGACATTTATCGCCGCCTGGAAGAAGGAAGTTGGGAGGCGTTCGGTGACTGGAATGCGCAAACCGAGCGCCAGACGATTGATTTGTTCGGCCGTGCGGCCCACGTGATTACGGCGATCGAAACCATGGTCGCGTCGCGCGATGGGATTGAGTTGTTGTACGAAAACGGGCGCCTGGCCGGCCTCATGACCGAGGACCCCGCCACGATGGACCTCATGGCGGATACGGTGAGGGAACTGGCGGCTGCTGTTCCCGAGTTCTCCTTCAATCGCAATCACGTCTGGATGCGCTTCGCACACTTTGGGATCCACAAGGGATCCTCGCTGGCCGAATTGTCACGACTTCTGGGCGTTCCGCGGGAAGACGTGTTGGCGATCGGGGACCATCACAATGACATTCCGATGCTCGACGGTTCATCCGCCGCCATGGTCGCGTGTCCCTCGAATGCGGTGCCCGAGGTGCAAGAGTTGGTCCGGCGCAACGCCGGATATGTCTCGCCGTATCCGTGGGGTGAGGGGGTGGCGGATGCGATCCGCCATTTTTCGGAGGTCAGTTGATCAGTCCCCAGCGTCCGACGAACGGCCAGTAGACGACGAGTCCGCGGCCGACCACATTCTCCTCGGGGACCGGTCCGAAGTAGCGGCTGTCGCTGCTATGGTAACTGTTGTCGCCAAGGGCGAAGTAGGCTCCGGACGGCACGGTGTATTCCGCCTGCGGAGAACCGAGGATGGGAAAGGCGCCGCCGCCGGCACTCGTGTTGGAATAACCGGCATAGCCATCCCGACAGGACATGACGCGACGAAAAACAGGGAGTGAAGAAACTTTCCCGTCGACGTACAGGTCGGGTGGCTGGATCTGCAAGGTCTGTCCACCGACGGCGGCAAGTCGTTTGATGTAGTATTGCGACCCCATGCCCGGCGGGATACCTGCTTCGATCCGGCGGATGCCGGTCGTGCGGAAGACAAAGACATCACCCGGCTTCGGCCGGACAAAGTTGTAGGAGACTTTGTCGACGAACAACTGGTCCCCGCTTTCGGCGTAGCCACGCACGATGGGCTGGCCGCTGCGAAGCGGACGGCCGGGATGGATTTGAAAGTCGGTGCGGACAACGTTAAGCGGAGCGGGGACATGGTAAGTCCGGGTGCGGGTGATGATCTCGGTCGAGGTGAAAAAGTGGAAGCGGGTGACCTCGCGGAGGCCGATGACCGAGTCGTCATTTTCCGCGCTGAGATCGATGTAAGTGCGCCCGCGCAGCACGAATTCGGCGACGCGCAGGGGCCACGCTGGTGGCGGCTCGACCGTGCGCGTACCGGTGACCCCGTAAAGGGTCGGCTGCATGGATCCGGTGGGAATTTTGAACGGCTGCAGAAAGTAGGACCGGACGCCGAGGGCGATAACCAGAGCAACAAGGATGACCTCCGTATTTTCCCGTAGACCGGCCAAGCGCTGTTGGGGTGCGGCCTGGTCGAAGAGGTTGTGGAGCTTTTCCGTGGCCAGGGTGATGTCCTCGCGGTGATTAGTCCGCAGAGCGACTTCAAGTCTGGTCATGCCCTCGCGAAGGCCGATGATTTGCTTGTCGGGCAGAATGTCCCGCCGGTAGCGCAGCAGCTTGCGAGCCGCGCGGAGGACGAGTTTGGCTTCTTTGCGGTAACCGGGGGTCAGAAAAAACATGCGGAAATCAGCTGAATAGTCTCGCCGCACAGCGGGAAAAGGCAATGCCGCTCTCGTTCAGGCCAGGGGCTCACTATCCTCCAGACGGGCATCGTCGAGTTGCCCGCCTGCCGTGGCGATATGTGAAAGGGCGTGATCGATGGCATCAAGAGCTCCGGTGACCGGGGAGTGGCTGGAGCGCGGGAGATCGGCGAGCGCGAGCTGAGCACCTTGCAGGGCGTTTTTGGCCTGCTGCAGGGACCGATCAGCGGCCCGGAAGCGCTTGGCCCGAGGGTCGAGGGAGTTCACGGCGCCTTCGGGTTTTCGTCATGCTTGCACCGGCAGGTGGTGGAGCACTTGGCTTTGCACCCGCAGTCTTTGCACTGGGCCCGGACGGAGGTGCCAGCCAGGACCAGAAGGCCGAAAAAAATAAGGGCAAATTTCATGAGGCGGCAATTTAGCCTGCTCTCAAGGCCATGGCAAACGCGTGGCCTCCTTAAATGTCCATGGCCTACCGAACAACGCGCGGTCATCGCGGGCTTCGTCAGCGGGAAACGGTAGCCGAGGACAACCGACTAAAACTTTTGTCGAGGACTCCGAGGAGAAAGTCGGCGTCGGCCTGCGTGATGCACATGGGTGGGGCGAAGCGGATGACTTGTCCGTGCAGGCCGCCTTTGCCGAGAAGGAGGCCGAGATCGCGGGCGGTCTCGAGGACTTGGGCACATTCGACTGTGGCGGGTTCCTTGGTCTTGCGGTCCTTCACCAGTTCGATGCCGAGCATGAGACCTTTGCCGCGAACATCTCCGATGATCGCGTGCCTTTGCTTCAGCTTGTTCAGGCCGGCCAGAATGTAGGCACCCGTTTTGCGGGAGTTTTCCTGGAGACCATCGTTTTCGATGACCTCCAGCACGGCTTTGCCCATAGCGGTGGCCACAGGGTTACCGCCGAAGGTATTGAAATGGACTTTGCCGGCAAGCGATTGCGCCACCTCCGGGGTGGTCACCACCGCAGCGAGTGGACAGCCGTTGCCGATACCCTTGGCCATGGTCACGATATCCGGGATCACGCCCTGTGTTTCGAATCCCCAAAAGTGTGTGCCGGTGCGGCCGAAGCCGGTCTGTACTTCGTCGGCGATGCACACCCCGCCGGCGGCGCGAACGTATCCGTAGACGTGTTGAAGATAGCCTGCCGGGAACTCCACGAACCCGCCAACACCCTGAATGGATTCCGCGATGAAGCCGGCGATTTTGCCCGGCGTGGCGTATGCGATGAGTTCTTTGACATCATTGGCGTACTTAGCCCCTGCCTCGGGATCCTCGTAACCGAAGGTGCCACGGTAAGGGTAGGGTGCGAGCGCGTGGTGGAAACCGAACCCGTGCGGCACGTTGTATTTCCACGTGCTATGGGCCGTGACGCCCATCGTCGACTGGTTGCCACCGTGGTACGCGTTGCGCAGGGCAATGATGTCATAATTGCCGGTGTGCGCTCGCGCCATCATGAGAGCAAGATCATTGGCCTCGGAACCGGAATTGACAAAATAACAGACCTTCAAATTGCCCGGCATTTTCGAAGCAAGCTTCTCCGCGTATTGCGCGACATTGGGATGGAGGTAGATCGTGGTGGAGTGCTGGTAGACTTCGCTCTGCCGGTTGCCGGCCGAGATGACGTGCGGGTGGCAATGGCCGACACTGATCGTGACGATGCCGCCTAAGCCGTCGAGGTAGCGGCGGCCCTCCTCGTCCCAGACGTACTGACGGTGACCCTCCACAATCATGAGCGGCTTTTTGTAATAGAGGAAGATGCCGGGGTTCATGAACGTCTGGCGCAGGGCCAGCACCTCGCGGGCGGAAGGACCTTCGTAAGGAAGGGGCTGATGATCGCAGGGTGGAAGTGGCGGTAGTTTCATCGGTGCATCGCAGTCATGTCCGTGCTCCAGGCCCGGTACGGGAGTAGGTACAAACCAGACATGAAAGACTATTCCTACTCAGATCTCAGCCCAGATCGAATTTTCGCCGTGGCCAAACCAGCGCGATGTGGTCACTTTCTGTCGGGTGAAGAAGTGGACGCTTTCGCGTCCCTGGAGGTGAAGATCACCGAAAAATGACTGGCTCATGCCGCTGAATGGAAAAAAAGCGAGGGGAGCCGGCACACCGATGTTGACGCCGATCATGCCGGCTTGGATGCGGTGGCGGAATTCGCGGGCCGCTTTGCCGCTCTGGGTGAAGATGGCGGCGCCATTGCCGTAGGCCGAGTCGTTGGCCAACTCGATGGCGGCGCCGAGGTCTTCCATGCGGACAACATTGAGCACCGGCCCGAAAACTTCTTCCTTCATGGTAACCATGTCGGGAAGCACATGGTCGAGCACGGTGGGGCCGACGTAGAAGCCCTTGGGAGCGGAGGAGACTCTGGTGAGGCGCCCATCGGTCAGCGGTTTGGCGCCTTGATCGGTAGCCTGCGTGATCAAATCGCCGACGCGGTTGGCGTGCTCGCGGGAGATGACCGCGCCCATCTGGGCCTGTGGGTCGCGGTCGGTGGCGCCGACGCGGATATTCGCAACGACATCGACGAGTGCGGGAAGGACGATGTCGGCTGCTGCACCGATCACAATGGCCGTGGAGCCGGCCATGCAGCGCTGACCGGCGCAACCGAAGGCGGACTCGGCAAGTCCGGCGGCGGAATGGGTGACATCGGCATCAGGCATGACGAGGATAAAGTTTTTTGCTCCGCCGGCGGCTTGCACCCTTTTTCCGTGCGCGGTGCCGGTTTGGAAGATGTATTTGGCCACAGGGGTCGAACCGACGAAGGAGATTGCTTCGATCGCGGGATGGCGCAAGATGGCGTCGACTGCTTCACGGCCTCCGTGAACAAGGTTGAGGACTCCGTCGGGTAGTCCGGCCTTTTGCGCAAGTTCCGCGATGCGGATCGAGGTGATAGGGACTTTCTCGCTCGGTTTGAGCACGAAGGTGTTTCCGCAGGCGACGGCCATGGGCCACATCCACAGCGGGACCATGGCGGGAAAGTTGAAAGGGGCGATGCCGGCTACGACGCCGAGCGGTTGGCGGATAGAATCGCAGTCGATGCCGCGGGCGACATTCTCCAGGGACTCTCCCATCAGGAGGGTCGGGGCACCGCAGGCGAACTCGATGCTCTCAAGTCCTCGGCGGACATCACCACGTGCTTCGCCCAGGGTTTTGCCGTTTTCGCGGGTCACGAGTTGGGCCAACTCTTCAAAATGAGTCTCCAGCAGGACCTTGAGTTTCATCAAGATCCTCGCCCGTTCGACCGGCGGGGTTTCCATCCATGACGGGTAAGCACGGCTGGCGGCCCGGACCGCCTGGTCGACGATGTCGGCTCCGCAGACCGGAGTCTCGGCGATGAGGTCGCCAGTCGAGGGATTGTGAACAGCGGTGGTGGGGAGACCGCGGACTTCTATCCACTCGCCCCCGATAAATAGAGGAACGAGGAGGTTTTTGCTCATGGCGACAATTGGCGTGATGGCAAGAAAATGACTTGTCAAGGGAATCATCGTCCGGATCAAGCGGAAAGCAAACAACGGGTTGGGACATGCGGCCAAACAGAGTGATTCGGGGAAGGCCGAGCACGGCGCGGCCCAGAACAGATTCGGGGGCCGGGAGCATGATTTGTCACACTCCCCTGCTTGCCGCAACGGGTGTCGGGGGTGAATATGGGCTTGATGAGGCTTACTCGCCGGAAGCTCGCGCCAGGTCTGGCCTTGCGGGCAGCCTTGCGGCAGTTGCTGAGGCAGGTGCTGCGGGCGATCGACAAGTTTCCGCAAGACCCCGCGGGTCAGGCCCATTTCGTGCGCACCCGCGTCAAGCGGCTGCAGTCATTGTCTCGGTTGGTGCCGCGCGGCAAGGTCTGGCAAGAAACATTTTTAGAACCATGTCGTGCCTTGAAAGATCTCTTCGCGGAGACGCGTGACCTCACCATCGTGCAGACCTTTGCTGGCAAGTACGCGCCGGGTGAAGCTCATCATTTGCGGGTCTCCTTGCCTCCGGATCTGGTGGAGGCGGGGCGACTGGCGAAAAGCGCTGTCGATTTGCTGGCCGAGAATCCGCCATGGGCCAAGGTCGAATGGAAAGAAGTTGCCCATCTCGCAGTGGACACTTACCGCGCGGCCCGAGCCGCGTGGAAGAAGGCCAGCTACCGCGAAGCGCCAGACGAGGTGTTCCATGCCTGGCGGAGGAGGGTCAAGCGCCTGCTCTACCAATGCGAATATCTCGGGGGGCGGGAACGGCTCGTCCGTTTCACCCGCCGGGTGGACCGACTCGGGGAGATTCTGGGCAACCTCCAAGACGTGTGTCTGGCCGAGAGGTGGTTGAAAAAGCAAAAAACCTTGCCGGTTCTTTCGGATCTGTCGTGCAGAAAAGAGTCCATGCGGCGCGCGGCCTTGCGTCTGGCTCCGGTTCTGCTCGGGCCCAAGCCGAAGGAATTCCGGCGGATGCTGGGATAATGAGGGCTTGTGCTCGTGGGAAGCCGAGCGGGTCATCAGGTGCCGCCCATGCTCACGCTCGTTACTGCGACTGGTTTGCTGGGCGGCCCACCGACGCAGCGCGGCACCTACAACATCGTCCTGGAGAGCTGCAACGCACTCGGCGAGAAGCCCTGCAGTCGTCTGTGCTCACGATTGCGGGCGGTTCCTCGCCCACTTTTCGGACTGGCTCGGCAACTACCCCTCTATTTCCGATCCCACGCCGGGAGCGGAGCCCGACGGCGACGCTACAGCAGGTAGACCGCCTATTTGAGGTCCAGCACATCCTGCATGTCGTAAAGACCCGCAGGTTGCCGGGAGGCCCATTTGGCGGCGCGAAGGGCGCCGCGGGCGAAGGTGTCGCGGTTGGAGGCTTTGTGGGTGAGTTCGAGGCGTTCGCCGGGGGCGGCGTAGATGACGGTGTGATCTCCGACCACGTCGCCGCCGCGGATGGCGTGGACGCCGATTTCGTTGCTCGTGCGTTCGCCGACGATGCCGGCGCGGCCGTGGCGGGCAGCTTCGGCGTAGTCGAGTTGGCGGACTTCGGCGAGGATTTCGGCCAGATGACGGGCGGTGCCGGAGGGGGAATCTTTTTTCAGACGGTGATGCATTTCGACGACTTCTAGGTCGAAGTCGGGGCCGAGGATTTCGGCGGCTTTGCGGGTGAGCCAGAAAAGGGTGTTCACGCCGACGCTATAGTTCGGCGAAAAGACGAGCGGGATCTTGGCCGCGGCTTGGTTGATCAGCTCACGCTCGGCGAGTTCGTGTCCGGTTGTGCCGATGACGAGGACCTTGCCGGCGTCGGCGCAGGCTTTGGCGACCTGGCCGGTGATGTGGGTGGCGGAGAAGTCGATGATGGCATCGCACCGGGCAAGAGCGGCAGGGAAATTGTCGTTCGCGTCGACGGTGGCGGTGACTTCAAGCTCCGGGTCCTCGGCGGCGCAGCGAATGAGGGCTTGGCCCATGCGGCCTTGGGCGCCGTGAATACAGAGGCGGAGGGGTGTGGTCATGGGAGGAGTCCGAGGTCGGCGAGGGTGGCGCGGACCAGTTGGCGGTTTTCCTCGGTCATTTCGACCAGTGGGAGACGGACCTCTGGCGAGAGGTCCATGGTCAGCGACAATGCGTATTTGGCAGGAGAGGGGTTGCTTTCGAGGAAAAGGTTTTTGAACAGCGGGTAGAGGCGGCGATGAAGCTGTTCGGCTCGGACCATTTGTCCGTCGCGCGCCACCCGCACGAGTTCACTGATCCGGCCGGGCGCGAGATTGGAGGCCACGCTGATGACCCCGACGGCGCCGACGGAAATGAACGGGAGAGTGAGTGAGTCGTCGCCGGAGATGATTTCGAAAGTGTCGGGGATGGTCTGGCGGAGTTGGCTGACACGCTCGACGCTGCCGCCAGCTTCTTTGATCGCCACGACATTCGGGCAATCTTTGGCCAGGCGCTCCACGACGGCCACGCCGATCTCGACGCCGCAGCGTCCGGGAATACTGTAGAGAATTATGGGCAGTTTGGTCGCTTCGGCAATGGAGTGGAAGTGGCGGTAAAGCCCCTCGGGCGTCGGTTTGTTGTAGTAAGGAGCGACAATGAGGGCGCCGTCCGCACCGGCCTTTTCCGCATCCAGCGTGAGGGCGATGGCTTCGTCGGTCGAGTTAGATCCTGTGCCCGCGACGACTTTGACCCGCCCGGCAGCTATCTCAATGGCTGCTTTGATGACGTCGCGGTGTTCGTCATGCGAGAGAGTGGGAGATTCCCCGGTGGTGCCTACGGGGACGATGCCGTCAACGCCGCCGGCAATTTGGGCCTCGATCAGTCGACGGAAGCCATCGTAGTCGACGTGGCCGTTGCGGAACGGCGTGATCAGTGCAGTGTAGGTGCCGGCAAACATGGGAGCAGTGAACTAGACCGTGATGTCGCCTTCAAAGACAAAATCCGCGGGCCCGGTCAGGACGACATGCGAGAAGCCCTCGCCGTCGCGGAGGAAGTCGACCGTGAGGGTGTCGCCGCCTTTGACTAGCACGTGGACGGGTGATTCCGCGCCGGTGAGCGCGGCGAGAGTGAGGGCACTGGCCACCACTCCGGTGCCGCAAGCGAGGGTCTCCGCTTCGACGCCGCGCTCGTAGGTCCGGATGGCGAGGTCTTGAGGGCCCAGTTGCCGAACAAAGTTGACATTGGTCCCACGGGGCTGGAAGTGATGGTGATGGCGAAGGGCGGCGCCGAGCGGGTGGACGTCGGTGTCTTCGAGTTGTTCCACGAGAACCACGGCATGGGGGACGCCGGTATTAATCGAGTAAACAGTGAGGGTTTGTCCGCCCGCCTCGAGTTCCACACCGGGGGCGAAGGAACCGGGCTGGCTCATGCCGAGGGAAACTGCGTTGCCGCGGAGGGTGGCGGAGATGAGGCCGGCGGGGGTTTCGAAGGTGACGGTGCCGTGGTTGGCGGGCGCAAGTTGGTTGACGAATCGGGCAAAGCAGCGGGCACCATTGCCGCACATTTCGGCTTCGCGACCGTCGGCGTTGTAGTAGCGCATACGAAAGTCGCCTTGGGCTGCGGGCTTTTCAACGAGGAGAAGTCCGTCGGCCCCGACACCGCGGTGGCGGTCGCAAAGGCGGGCAATTTGGGCGTCGGTCAGAGCGAGTGAGCCGTCGCGGTTGTCGAGCAGGACAAAATCATTGCCGGCGCCGTTCATCTTTTGGAAGTGCAGGATGGGCATCGGGGGATTGTCATTGAGGAGTGAGAGAGGTGTCAATCGCGGGTGGATTGGGGGGGGCTTTGCCCGGAGGTGAGGCCGGTGGCAGTGTTGGGGGATGAAGCCGGCCATTGATCCGGAGCTGTTGAAGAATCCCTTGTTTATCGAGTTGATGGAAGAGGGTTTGGTTATTCAGCATCAGTTTAGTGCGGAGCCCATTGATGCTCTAACGGGGAAAAGCTAATTGAAGGACACGGGAGTTGTGGATTTGTAGACAATCAAAAATTCGAAGCGGGCCAATCGGGCTTGAGCATGAAGGTTGTCAGGCCATGGCTGGCTTTGTTTGATGGAGACATTGTCACGGCGCAAAACATGGTGCTCTGCGAGGCGAAGACCGCCGTGTACAAACCGACGTCCGATGGAGATGACGCGACCAAAGCTTTGTGGGACTCGCAGCACACCGCAGCGATGGGCTTGGAGGAACTGGTTGACCTTTTCCGTCGCGCCCACCGCAGGCGCTAAGATCAGTCGGTTGCTGGGGCGACCCGTCTGGCAAAGCCTCGGCTGACCATTGCTACACGTGTGGACTAACGGCCGGCGCCGGCGAGCTGTTGGGTTCGCGGCTCCGAGTGCCGCAGCTCATGACTCGAAGAGGTCGAGTTGGTCGGTGAAGGCGCGGAGTTTGTGGAGGCGGGGGCGCTTTTCGGCTAACGCCGGTTTGCCTTCGGCGGTCAGTTCGGAGTTCTCGAGGTTGGTCAGGATTTCCCGCGCGCGCTTGAGGATGGGCTCGGGGAGGCCAGCCAGCCGCGCGACTTGGATGCCGTAACTTTGGTCGGCGGGGCCGGGGATGATTTTGCGGAGGAAGATGATTTCGTCGTTCCATTCGCGGACCGCGATGTTGCAGTTGGTCACTCCGGGGCGGGTGCGGGCGAGGTCGGTCAGTTCGTGGTAATGGGTGGCGAAGAGGGTGCGGCAGGCGGTGATGTCGTGAAGATGCTCGGCCACGCTCCACGCGATGGAGAGCCCGTCGAAGGTCGAGGTGCCGCGGCCGATTTCGTCGAGGATGACCAGACTGCGGTCGGTCGCATTGTTGAGAATGGCGGCAGTTTCGTTCATTTCGACCATGAAGGTGGATTGCCCGCGCGCGAGATCATCGGTAGCCCCGACCCGGGTGAAGATCCGATCGACGATCCCGATCTCGGCGTGTGCTGCGGGGATAAAGCTGCCGGTCTGGGCGAGGAGGACCAGTAGGGCGACTTGGCGAATGTATGTGCTTTTTCCGGCCATGTTGGGACCAGTGAGGATGACTAGTCGGTGGGCTTCGGTGTCCAGTGCGGTATCGTTCGGGACAAAGCGCCCGGAGGCCATGGTTTGGTCGAGGACGGGGTGGCGTCCGTCGGTGATGGTGATCGCGCCACTCGCGGTGACGGTCGGCCGGATGTAGCGGAAGGTCCGGGCGGTTTCAGCGAATCCGGCCAGGGCATCGATTTGCGCAACGGCGCGCGCGGTGTCCTGGAGTGGTGCCAGTTCGGTCAGTACGGCCGCGCGGAGTTGACCGAAAATTTCAGCTTCGAGGGCGCGGGCCCGTTCTTCGCCGCCGAGGATGCGGCCTTCCATTTCCTTCAACTCGGGGGTGATGAAGCGTTCCGAGTTGGCGGTGGTTTGCTTTCGCGTGTAGTCGCCGGGGACTGAGGCGAGGTTGGCTTTGGTAACTTCAAGGTAGTAGCCGAAGACGGAGTTGTAGCGGATTTTGAGTGATTTGATGCCAGTCCGGGTGATTTCGCGGTCCTGCAGGTCGGCGATCCAGCGGCGGCCCTCGGTCCCGGCGCGGCGGAGCTGGTCGAGATCCGTGTCGTGTCCCTCGCGGATCATGCCCCCTTCGCGTGTGGTGGGCGGAGGATCGTCGACCACGGCAGATGCAAGGAGCTCAACCAACGAATCGAAGGTGTGGAGGCCGCCGGCAAGGCCGAGAAGAGGGGAGCTGTTGCTTTCAGCGAGGGTGGCGCGGAGGGACGGGAAGAGGGCGAGCGAAGATTTCAGCGCGATAAGGTCGCGGGCGTTGCCGGAGGCAAGGCTCAGGCGGGAAACGGCGCGCTCCATATCACGGATGTCACGGAGGATGTCGCGCACCGCGGCAAGAAGGGGCGGATCATCATGGAAGGCGGCAACAAGGTCTTGCCGGTGGGTGATAGCGGCAAGATCGCGGAGTGGATGAAGGATCCATTCACGCAGGAGCCGTGTGCCCATCGGGGTCAGGGTGCGGTCAACCGCGCCGCGCAGGCTGGTGCCCTCGGGGCTGCGGGACTCGACGAGTTCGAGGTTGGCTTGCGTGACGGCGTCGAGAAGGAGGTAGGATGAGGCGTGCCAGGGTCTCGGGGGCATGAGGTGCCGCGCGTCACGGCGAAGGCTGCGCGTGATGTAGTGGAGGAGGGCTCCAGCGGCGCGGGTGCCGTGGGGCAGACCTGTGCAGCCAAAGCCGTCGAGGGACTGAACGCCGAAATGCTCGAGAAGCAGGTCGGTGGCCTGGTTGAGTTCGAAGGCGAAGGCGTCGTGCGGCGTCGCGGGGAGCGAGAATGCGGGGACCGCGGCCAAATGGTCAGGAATGAGGAGTTCGCTCGGCTGGAGCCGGGCAAGCTGGTCGGCCAAGTGCTCGGGAGATGCGATTTCGGCCAGACGGAATTCACCGGTACTCAGGTCGAGCCAGGCGAGGCCGGTCGATTTTTTGTCGGGGCAGACGGCGACCAGATAGTTGTGGCGGTTTTCCTCGAGTCCGAAATCGTCAAGAGTGCCGGCACTGAGGATACGGGCGATTTCGCGGCGGACGAGTTTGCCCGGGGTGACCTCGCCGACCTGGTCGCAAATGGCGACACGTTTGCCGGCTTCGACCAGTTTGGCCACATAAGCGCGCGCGCTGTGGCAGGGGACACCGCACATGGGCGTCCCCCCGCGCTTGGTCAGAGCGACATTGAGAAGGACGGACGCCTCGCGGGCATCGTCGAAAAACAATTCGTAAAAGTCTCCGAGGCGGAAGAAGAGAAGCGTGTTGGGCGGGAGACCGCGGCGGATGTCCTGATACTGGCGCATCATGGGGGTGAGCTTGGGGTCAGACATGAAGCGGCAAATTTAGCGACCGGGACGGAAGATGGGAATCGCAGAGCGCGCAGCGGGCCGACGTATTGTGCTTGCGGGCGTGTGCTGGGGAGTGAAGAGCACGTCAGAACATCATGATCCGGCTTGCGGCCGTGGCGAGGCATGGGCAGCTTTGGGGGTATGCGGGAACGTGGGTTGAGCAGGGCGGGGCGGGTCGGCCTAGTTTTGGGGCCCCTTATCTTGGGGGCGGTGCTTCTGACCGAGCCACCGGGTTCCTTGAGTGTCGCGGGATGGCGGACGGCCGGGGTGGTGGGGCTGATGGCGGTTCTGTGGATGACGGAGGCTATTCCGATTCCGGTGACCGCACTGCTGCCGCTTGTTCTGTTTCCATTACTCGGCGTAGCGTCCTTCAAAGATGCGGCCGCGCCGTTCGCCAATCCGGTGATTTACCTTTTTCTCGGTGGCTTTGTCCTTGCTTTGGGTTTGCAGCGATGGCGCCTGCATGAGCGGGTAGCACTGTGGATTGTGGGACAGACCGGGTCGCGGGTCAGCCGGGTGCTGGCCGGGTTCATGGTGGCAACAGCCTTTGTCAGCCTGTGGATCAACAATAGCGCGACGACCGTAATGATGTTGCCCATGGCGGTTTCGGTGGCGGCTTTGTTGCGGGGACGCATGGGTGGTGAAGAAAAGGCGCGCGAGGAGGTCGGGTTGACCCTCATGCTCGGCGTGGCCTATGCGGCCAGCATCGGCGGGGCCGGGACCTTGATCGGCACGGCACCGAACGCTTTTATGGCCGGGTTTCTGCGCGAGAATTACGGGCTGCAGATCGGGTTCGGCCAGTGGATGTTGATCGGGGTGCCTCTGGTTGTGGTCGGCATTTTTCTGACCCACGCGGTTTTGGTGCGCGTGTGCCTCACGGACCGAAAGTTGGGGGTAGCCGGCTTGCGCGAGGAGGTACGGGCAGAGTTAGTAAAATTGGGCGGGTGGTCACGGGGAGAGGTGCTGGTGGCCGTGGTGTTTTGCTCGACCGCGGCCCTCTGGCTGGCCCAGCCTTTGCTCCAACCGTGGTTGCCCGGGGTGTCGGACGCGGGAATTGCCATGACGGCGGCGGTCGCGCTGTTCTTGATCCCGGTGGACTGGCGACGTGGGGAATTTGTTTTGTCGGGGCGAGACCTGCAGCATCTACCTTATGGGGTACTCATTTTGCTCGGTGGTGGCTTGAGTATGGCCGAGGCGGTCGATCGGACAGGGTTGGCGGCGTGGCTGGGTGCATTGACTGCCGCCTGGCAAGGGTTGCCCATTGTCCTCGTGGTGGTTCTGGTCACGGTGGTGATCTTGTTTTTAACCGAACTGACCAGCAACACAGCGACAACGGCCACATTTTTGCCGGTGGTGGCCTCGGTCGCAGTCGGAATGGGTCAGGCCCCGCTGGCGCTTGTGTTGCCGGCGGTGATGGCTGCGAGTTGTGCTTTTATGCTCCCGGTGGGAACCCCGCCCAATGCCATTGTCTTTGCCAGCGGTCTGGTGCCATTGCCGCAGATGATGCGGGTGGGAATCTTGGTCAATTTGGTTTTTGTCCTCCTGATTCCGGTCGTGGTGTTTACTCTAGCCGGGTGGGTCTTCGGCATTGCATGGGCCGGATGAGGGGGCGCAGGCATGGGCGCCAGTAGGCAGCAAGAAGAAGGCTCCATGGGCAGTACCTTGGCGTGAAGAACGCGGCAAAGTGGTGATGTGCTTTTGGAGATCGGGGAAGGCGCCAACTTGGGCAGGGCTATTTGCGCTTAAGGCGCAGAGAACTCGACTTGCAGGGTGACTTCGCGGGTGAGGACCGTTTCACCGCCTTCGATGTCAAGTTCGGGCAATGGTGCCGCGTCGGCCGCCATCATCATGGCCGCGCGGGGCATCGGACGCGGGTCGAAACGTCCCCCGGTTGCATCGACGCTGCGAATGCCGGCCCATTTGAGTTTGAGAGCTTCCAGCAGGGTCCGGGCTTGAACTTCGGCATCTTGGGCGGCAAGGGTCAGCGCCTCATTCTCGGCCGCACGGCTGCTTGCGTCCGCGGGACGCGTGGTCATGTTCGAAACGGAGTTGGCACCGGCATCCATCATGGAGGAGATCAAGCGCCCGGCCTCCTCGACGGGGGACTCGAAGCTGACAACGACTTGTCCGAGGTATCCGGTGATCTTGGGCGGTTGAGAGTGCTTCCCGGCCTCGGGCTGGATTGGGCTGAACTGGGGACGAATGTTCACTGCAGTGGTCTCGAGGCGTTGGACCTTTTCCTCCGACTTCAAGGTGGTAAGGACAGATTGGGAGCGGCGGGTGACTTCCTCGCGCACGGCGGCTTCCCCGGGGCCGGCGGCTTCGAAGCCGAGATGGATGACCGCCACGGTGTTCGGAACCCGGACTTCGCCGCGGCCCTGCACGGTGAGAAATGGTGCTTCGGAGGTCGCGGGCCGGGGTAGCATCTGCGCCTGCAGTGACGCGGCAGCAGTGAGCAGCAAGAGGAGGGCGGAGGAATGTGTCATGTCCGGGCGGCGGGCAGGTCAGGGGTGCTTTGGCGCTGGCGTCCGCGACGCCGGGCCAGAGCGCGCATGTCAACAGCGACATCGTCTTTCTCGTAAATCTCACGACCGATCAAGTGTTCGATGATGTCCTCGATGGAAACCACCCCGACGAAGCCCCCGTATTCGTCGACAACGGTGGCCATTTGCTGGTTGGCAGCAAGGAGGGTCTGCAAAGCGCTGGCCGCCGTGGCCATCTCGGGCACAAAGGAGACGGGTTGTTGCAGATCCTTGATTTTGCGTTCTCCTTGCCCGGTAGCAATGCTGTGAAGGATATCGCGGCGCCGGGCCAGACCGGTGATTTCGTCGAGGGTCCCCGAATGCACGGGCATGCGGCTGAACCGAATGGAAGGGTGCTCGGCGAGGACGTCGGCTGCCGTTTGGCTATCTTCGAGGGTCACAACGACGTTGCGCGGAGTCAGGATGTCGGCGACCCGCGTGCTGGAAAGGCTCAGCGCGTTGTGGATGAGATCGCGTTCGCCCCCGGTGAGGGTACCTTCACGGGCGCCTTTTTCGGCGAGGAGAACAATTTCACGGTCGGACGCCCCATCCTCTGGTTTGCGCCGGATCAGGGCGCGGACAACAAGGTTGCAGAGGTGGGTGAGAGGACGGAGCACCCGGCGCATCCAATAGAGCGGGTAGGCGGCATGCTTTTGCAGGACGGCGCGGTAAACCACGCCGAGGTTTTTCGGAATGACCTCCGAGATGACCAAAATGCCGAGGGTCATCAGTGCCGAGACCAGGCCGAGGGAAGCGTCTCCAAAAAGGCGGGTGGCGATGCCTCCTACCATCACCGCCCCAAGCGTGTTGGCGATGGTATTGAGGGTCAGAATGGACGAAATGGTTTCCTCCATGTGATCCCTCGAGTCCTCGAAAAGCTTCCCGCGGCGCGGGTTGCGTTCTTTCAGGGCCTCCACTTCGGCCGTGGTCGTGCTGAGAAACATGGCCTCAAGGAGAGAACAGAAAAAGGACACACCGAGGGTAAAGGCCACGGCGAAGGCAAGAGCAGTCATCGGATGCTCGCGATCATAGGCGAGGCCGATAGGGGTCGCAATGGTTTGTGCCTTGACTCGGAGGGTGGGACAGAGACTGTTTGGGATCGCGACGCTGTTTTCTCTATGAAAAGCCGTTTTTTACCCCTGCTTATTTTTGTTTCCCTAGCCCATGCCGAAGAGGCAAAGCCCTTGCTCAATAATGTTCCCGATTGGGGCAAGTCGGCTGTGTGGTATCAGATTTTCCCCGAACGCTTCCGCAATGGTGATCCCTCCAATGACCCCACGCGCGAGACTCTGGAAATGCATTTCCCGAATGTGGGTGGATGGCGGGTCACCCCGTGGACGGGCGATTACTTCGTCCGTGAAGAGTGGGAAAAGGCGATCGGAGACAGCTTTTACGAGAACGGCGTCTTCCACCGGCGTTACGGCGGTGACCTGCAGGGTGTGATCGACAAGCTCGACTACCTGCAAAATCTGGGGGTCACGGCGATCAAGCTCAATCCGGTTTTTTACGGGCGTTCGCAGCACAAATACGATGGCAACTCGTTCCACCACATTGATCCGAATTTTGGCCCTGACCCGGAAGGTGACTTGGAGATCATCCGCCACGGCGGGGAAACGGATGATCCGGCGACTTGGAAGTGGACGGCTGCGGACAAGTTGTTCCTCGAGCTGATCAGAAAAGCGCACGACCGCGGGATCAAGGTGGTTATCGATGGGGTTTTCAACCATGCGGGGCGCGACTTTTTTGCGTTTCGCGATATCCGGATCAATGGCGCGTCATCACCGTACGCCGACTGGTTCACTGTCCAATCTTTCGACGATCCGGAGACGCGTCGGAATGAATTGCGGGTCACGGGTTGGGCCGGATTTTTCACCTTGCCCGAATTCCGCAATAATGCGGACGGCAGCGATCTCCACCCGGGGCCGAAGCAATACATTTTCCATGCCACCAAGCGTTGGATGGATCCGGATGGTGATGGCGATCCGGGCGACGGCATCGACGGCTGGCGGCTCGATGTGTCGGAGGAGGTGCCGGACAAATTCTGGCGCGAGTGGAATGCGCTGGTTTTCCAAATCAACCCCCAGGCCATCACCATCCCAGAGGTGTGGACCAATGCGGCGGACTACCTCAAGCGGACCGGATTTTCCGCGGCCATGAACTACTATGCCTTCGCCATGCCGGTGAAAGCTTTCCTCATCGACAACAGCATCAAGCCATCCGCCTTCGGAGCACTCCTCAACGAGCGCCGTGACCAGTTTTCGGATGATGTGCAGCTGGCGCTGTGGAATTTGACCGATTCGCACGACACCGACCGCCTGTCGCAAATGATCATCAACCGCAATCCTGCCGGCCAATACAAAAACGTGGAAAAGTTCGACTATGACGAGCCGGGTAATTCAGCGCGGAGCAATTCCGGGTACCAGGTTCGCGCGCCTGCCGAGGAAGAACGCGCGATCCAGCGCTTGATCACGCTGTTCCAGCTCACCTATGTCGGCGCGCCGATGTTTTATTATGGCGTGGAAGCAGGCATTTGGGGCGGGGATGACCCGGACTGCCGCAAGCCGATGCCATGGCCTGATCTGCAAATGGAAATGGAGAAAACCGACCCCATCGGACGCGCACGCGAGGGAGACGATCCGAACTTCGACCAAGAAGTGCATGGTTTCTACCGCAGGGCCATAGCGCTGCATGCGGATCATGCAGCCTTCAAGACGCCGGAATTTTCCGTTTTGGTGGCCGAGGACGAGAAGAACGTCTTGGTCTACAGCCGTGGGGCAGGTGATGACCTGCGCGTGGTGGCTCTGAACCGTTCGAACCGGGAGCAGACCGTCCCGCTCACGGAGGGCCAGGGGGAGATTCTTTTTTCCACGGGTAGTGAGAAGGGGGCGGTTTTGCGTGCAGATGAGGGCAGTGCCCGCTTGCTCACCTTGCCGCCGCTCACCGGTGTGGTCCTGCGGTAATCTTGAATTCAGCGCGTCCGGGAGTGTGGTGTGAGCAGATCTCGGGCCTTCGCCGGTCGGCGTTGTTCAGAGGGAGGTCTGCGCACGGTGATGAGGCTGCGTGAGTTCCTCGGGCCAACCGGGACGGCTCTGCCCGGCGGTTCCCGGACTGTTGACTCGAACCTACAAATTTAGGCCGCCGAGGGGAGGCGACGCACGGTGATTTTGCCCCAGTGGGCACGGTCGGCGGCGTCGGCAAAGAGCGTCGTGCAGCGCCGCAAGCGGGAAGCCGGGGCCACAATTTGTCCGGCAACGAGGACCTCGTTCATGGCCGCGGGCGACTTGACCGTCCGCACTTCGGCGAAGGACGCGAGTAGAATGCGGCGAGTTGCCGATTGCATGGTGCGGTGGCCCGGGCCGGTGACGAGATTCACCGCGAGCACGCCCCCCGGGGCTATGGCCCGCCGCAGGTCGGCCAAGAGCGGCCGGTTCATGGTTTTGGCCCGAAAGACGTCGGTCCGTCCGGCCAGATAGATGTCGTCGATGACCACGTCAAAAGTGCGGTGATTCGTCCGCAACCAGGCATAGGCATCGCCAACAATGACTTCGACTCCGGTCGCCTCTAGCGCCATGTGCCGGCGGGCCAGGCGAACCATCTCGCTGTCGATATCGAGCGCGGTGAACCGGCAGGAGGGCAGGAGATGGCGCAGAACGCGCAAGGTGGTCCCGCCGGCCAAGCCAAGCATGAGCAACGAGCGCGGTTCTTCCCTTTTCCCGAGGAGAGCAGAGGCTGCGAGCATGTCCCAGACCAAGCCGGTCAAAAACCGATACCGGTGATGGAAGGCATGCACTGCGCCAGCGACGCGGAACTCGGTGGCGAGGGCAGACGTCCAGATTTCGAAATCTTGGTGGGGAGTTCGCACTCTCGCCGTGCGTTGCCATCGCGCGGTGCGCGTGTCATCGGGGTGTTTCATCGCATCGGGTTTCTCAATGGGCCGCGGCTTAAATCGCGTGAGCGCTTCGCGAATCTGAGCCATTTGGCATTGTCCCTTTGCTCTGGTGACCACGCGCTCCCGAAGTCTTCCCAGCAGCAGCGTGAGGAATGGTCAGCGGTCATGGGACAAGTGCGGGTGTCGCCACCTGAGCAGCGCGGACGAGCGCTCAAGCTAGTGAGGTGGTGGCAGGGTTGTGCCGAGGGCCAGGAGGAGGGCGGCAGTGCTTGTTGCGTAGCGGGCTTGGGCTGCGGCCAATTCGTATTCGGCCATGGCAAGGAGGCTGCGGACCTCCTCGCGGGTGGTCAGATCTTCAAGGCCGCTGGCGAAGGCCGCTTGCAAGGCGGCATCGTCTTCGCGGGCCGAGGCGACCCAAGACTCGGTGTACTCGACCAAAGTTCCCGCGGTGAGAAATTCGTGATAGTTGGTCCAGACATCGGAGGTGGCCCGCAGCCGGCTTTCTTCGAGCAAGTTTTCCCGCGTCGCCATCTCGGCCTCTTCACGCCGGACGCGGTTGAGACGTTCGCCTCCGTCGAAGATTTCCCAGCTGGCGGTAAGGAAACCACCGTAGCCATTGAGGTTTTCCGCATAGGTGCCGCTGGTCCGGCCATCCTCGGCCCGGTAGCCAAAAGTGGTGAAGGAGTAACTGCCTTCCAGACGCACCTCCGGGTAGAAGTCCGCCCGGGCGCGGCGTACGGACTCGGCGGAGGCGCGGACTTCGGCCGCCCGCGCGGCCAAATCGGGACGCTCGGCCAGGCATTTTTCGATGAGAGCACCAATGGTCTGGCGGAGTTCCGGGGAGGGCGGTGGGCCGGTTCCGACTCGGGTTTGCAAAGCGGCATTGGCCGGCAGACCGGCGGCCAGGCAGACTTCCCCGCGGGTGATTTTGACCAGGTTGGCGGCTTCGTCCCGCCGGAACCGGGCCTGCCACTCCGCTTTGCGGGCGGTCAAAAGTTCCGGGGTCGCCTTGAGGCCGGTGCTCATTTCTTTTTCCACGGTCTGCCGCAAAACCCGGGCAGATTCCCACGCGGAGATGGCCGCGACTTCCTGCCAGCGCGCCGCTTCATGGGCGAACCAAGCGGATTGTACGGCGAACACCGTCTCTTGCATTTGCCGCCGGGCGAGCAATCCGGCACCTTCGAAAAGGGCGAGAGTGCGTGCTGCGTCGGCGTCGCGGCGTCCAAAATCGAGAAGGAGATATTCGACAGCAAGGACCGCAGTGGCTTGGACCCGGCGGAAGTTGTCCGGGCCAGTCGCGGCAGGCGTATACCATTGGTCGCTGCCGCCAAGGACTTCGCTGACAAGAACCGGCCAGTAGGGTGCACGGGCTTCGGCGGAGGTGGCTTCGGCCGCTTTGGCGCCGTTCCACGCCGCCGCGACGCGCGGGTTGCGCGCCAGCGCCAGATCGAGCAGATGGCCGAGGTCGTAGACTTGGTCTTTGTCCCAATGGTCCGCCGGTGGGGCAACGGGGGATGGCGTTGGGGCGGCGGGTGCCTTCGCCGGGCAATGGGTGAGGAGCACAACCAGAAGAAAACACAATGCCAGAAGACGGTGAATGCGGCACGACCTTGGAGTTCGGGGAATTCGCATTGCTGCCGGGGAATCGGACAAGCTACTGTCAAAAGAGGGCATTTGGTGAACAGCAGCTTTTCTTATTTGTTGGCAATGATCAACTCCACGGGCGATCCGTTGGTCGAAGTCGCCGGGGCGTACTTTCCGGCCTGGTTGGCGGCTTCGCTGCTCGGCGGAGCGGGTGTGGGTTTACTTTGGGCGCTTTCGCAGCATTTTGGCGGCCGGCTTTTGGTGGAACCGGCGGGGTGGCTGCTGCCGCTGTGGTTTGTCATACTGACCGGCGGCAGCTGGCTCTTGTTGTTTGCCGCCCGATGAAGGCGTCTGTCCTGGCGGTGGGGATCCGTCTCTTGCTCATCTTGGTGGCCATCGGGGTGGTCTTTTTGGTGGCGGAGAATTTGCGGACCTTTCCGCGGACCGAAGACGCCGAGGTGCGGGCCAATGTTATCGGGGTTGCCCCGCAGGTCGGAGGCTCGATCGTGCGCCTGCCGGTCGTCGACAACCAATGGGTGCGGGAGGGGGATGTCTTGATGGAATTGGATGCGCGTCCTTATGAAGCGGAGGCGGCGCGGGCCAGGGCGAGGCTTGAGTTGGTCCGGCTCGAAGTTCAGGCCCTCCGCGATGCCATTGCCGAAAATGAAGCCGTGCTCGAAGAACGTCGGGCCCGGGCCACTTACGCCCGCGACCACTACGAGCGTCTCCTTCCCCTGCTCGAAGGCAAATTCGCCTCGCCCGACCGGGTCGAAAAAGCCGGGAGTGAAGCGCGCAGCACAACGGCCTTGGTTATAGAAGGCGAGGCGGCCGTGGCCCGGGCACGCAATGCTTTGGGCGAGGTGGATGGGCGCAACACGCGGATCGAAGAGGCCGAGGCCGCACTGCGCGATGCCGAACTCAAGGTTGGCTTCTGCCGGGTGACGGCCCCGCGCGACGGGAGGGTGACCAACTTGCAAATCGCCCCGGGTTCCTATGCTGCGGTCGGAGAGCAAATTTTCACTTTGGTCGATACGAGCGTCTGGTATGTGTTGGCCAACTTTCGCGAAACCGATTTGCGGCGGATTGCTCCCGGGCAAACGGCCCGCATTTATCTGATGAGCGACCGACGGCTTCCGCTGGAAGGTACGGTGGAGGGCATTGCGCTCGCCGTGAGTCCGCTCGCTGGTTCGTCGCGCAGCGCCCCGGGGGGCGAAGGGCTTCTCTCGCGGGTCGAGCCGACCTTCGATTTTATCCAGTTGGCCTCGCGCTTCCCGGTGCGGATCACGCTGAAAGTTTCTGCCGCAGGCGAGCAGCCGGAGTTGCGGATGGGAGGAAAGGCCGCCGTGGTGGTGGATACCCGGTCGGCGCGCGGGGTCGCCTCAGGGCAATGAGTCCGGCGCGGGCCGGGTTGCGTGCGGCCACCGCCGCCGGGCTGTCCGCCTTGTCCGTTGCCGTCTTTGGCTTTCCCCAGCCTTTCCTCGCTGTCCTAACCAGCCAATTGGCCGTGTCGCAGGTCGGCGGCGGAGGACGTTTTCTCGGGCATAACTTGTGGGCGGTGGGCGCCGGCACCTTTCTAGGTGGCGGCGGGCTGACGCTCTGCGCCCAGCAACCGTGGCTTCTGTTGCCGCTGGGTGGAGTCCTCGCCGGGGCCGGTGGTGCTTGGTGGTGGGGAAGCCGAAGTCCTGTTGCCGCGATGGTTTTCCTCATGGGCTTGGTCGGCACGCTGGGCAGTGGTTTGATTTACCCGGAGGACGCCATCGCCAACAGTCTTGCTCATGCCGGTTCGCTGATGCTGGCCCTGATCTCCGCCGCCTTTGCCCAAACGCTGTTCGGTGGCGAGGCGGGAAAAGATGGTGCCTCGGAGGGCATGGTGGCGCCCTCTCCCGTTCTTCCCGCAGCCACCTTCGGATTGCTTAGCGGGCTGGCAGTGATGACGGGGTTCGGCGTGGCTGCCCTATTCTTTCCGGACCTTGTCGTACCTTTGTCCATCTCGGTCGTGGCGACCTGCTGCGGCCTTGGCGTCGCCTCAGACGCAACGGTTGTGCGGCAAAAAATCGGGGGGTCGATCCTTGGAGGGGTCATCGCCACGGTCTTTGTCGTCGTGTCTGCAGGGGCGGGGAATAATCTCGCGGTCTTGGTCGGTGGGTTGATGCTGGTCCTGGGTGCGTTGGAAACAATCGCGCAAAAATCGGCCTCTGGGGCGGCTTGGTATCGGCAGTCTGCGGCGGTGTTCGCCGTAGGAGCGACCATGCTTCCGGCACCGCTGGCCCATTTCAGCAGCGTGGCGCTCCGAGTTGCGGCCGTGTGGCTGGGATTTGCCGTGGCGCTTTGCCTCGGCTTGGCCTTGCTTCGCCTGGGGCGCAAGCCGCCGGATGTTCCATAAGGTGCTCTCCCGGTTAGGCCGGGAGGAGCGGCGTCGACCGGTTCAGAGCTCCATTTGCTCAAGGCTGCGTCCCTTGGTCTCGCGGACAAATTTCCACGCGCAGAAACCCGAGAGGGCGGCGAAGATGGCGTAAAGGCTGTAAGCTCCGCCCAGACCGATGGTGCCCAGAAGAATGGGGAAGGTCATGGTGACCAAAAAATTGGTGCCCCACTGGGAGAGTCCGGCTAGGGAGAGCGCGGCGCCGCGGATCCGGTTGGGGAACATCTCGCCGAGCAGTACCCACATGACCGGCCCCCAAGAAATGCCGAAACACACGATGTAGAGATTCGCGCTGACCAAGGCAATGCGTCCCGCGGCGGCCCCGAGGACAAGGTTCCCATCTGGACCGACTTCGGCCGTGCCGAAGACCACGGCAAGAATGCCGAGGAAGATCGCCATACCGATTGAACCGATGAGGAGGAGGGGTTTGCGTCCCACTTTGTCGATGAGCAAAATGGCCGCTACCGTGGCGCTTACGTTGATGATGCCCCCGATCACATTGATGAGCAGCGCGTTGGCCTCGGAGAAGCCGGCCGCCCGCCAGAGCACCTCACCGTAATAAAAAACCACGTTGATCCCGACCAGTTGCTGCAAAGCGGCGATGGCAATGCCCACCCAGACGATGGGATGGAGGCGTTTGGTGGTGTCGTTGAAAAGATCCTGCATGCTCGGACGATGGTTCGCGTCGAGGGTAGTGCGTATTTCCTGCACTTTGGCCGCGGCATCCGCCGGGTGGGACAGCCCGGCTAGGACCGCCTCGGCTTGCGCTGTGCGACCGATGGCCACGAGATAGCGCGGTGATTCGGGAATGAAAATCACGCCCACGAGAAACAGGGCCACCGGGACCAGTTCCATCCAGAACATCCACTGCCAAGCTTGGAAGCCGAACCAGAACGGCTCCGAGGCGCCGCCGGCTCCCAAAGCGATAAGGTAATTCATGAGGAAGGCAAAAAAGAGTCCGAGCACGATGGCCATTTGTTGCAGGGTGGCAAGGCGTCCGCGGTAAGCGGCGGGGGCGATTTCGCTGATGTAAGCTGGGCAAATCACGCTGGCCCCTCCGACCGCGAAGCCGCCAATCAGCCGGTAGACGACAAATTCAAAAGATCCGGTGGCGATGCCCGAGCCCCAGGAGCTGATGCCGAAGAAAATTGCCGCGGCAAAAAGCGCGGCGCGGCGACCAAAGCGGTCGGCAATACGACCGGCGAGAAAAGCGCCTGCCGCGCAACCCAGCAACATGGAGGCCACGTTGAATCCGCTGCCGACGTTGTCTGCATTGAAAGCCTTCTGCAATGCCCCAACCGTGCCGTTGATCACCCCGCTGTCGTAGCCGAAAAGAAAACCTCCAAGGGCGGCGACCGCGGAAAGCAGGGAGACACGAAATAGGTGGGAGGAGTTGTGGGTGGTCATGGTTCGGAGAGGGGTGTCAGATGGATTGGGTTCGATTATTGTACAAATATGCCACGGGGTGCGACCTAATCCGGCAGGCCGGTAATGAGCATAAGTTCACTTCTCCAGCACCCAGCCCAAACGGTAAAGTCTCGCCGTGTAATCGCTCCCGCCCAGCGGATAAAGCGGGGCGATGCCCTGGGAGCGGTTTCCGGCGCGCAAATCGGTGGCATTGACGGTGGCCACGTGTCCGTCAGCGTAGGCAAGGTTGAGGACCGGGTTGGTACTGCCGCGGTAGTGGGACCAATCGGCATTTGGCGTGGTCGTGTAGGCGAAGTCCCAGAATAAAAGGGCGTCGCTCGCTTTGAATTTGGGCCGCTGGCCTGCCGCATAGAAGTTATTGAACCTGTAGTGGCCGCGACCGACGGGAAACTCCCCGCCGGTGACATCCAGCTGTTTGGAGAGGATAGGATTGCGACAAGTCGCGGGACACTGGAAGATGCTGCCTTTGAGCGGTGTGTTGGTCGGTGTCCCGGTATACATCCGTATTTCGTCCCAGTGCCAAGGGCCGGTGATTTCCGTCCAATTCGGTATTTTGCCGTTGTTCTCCGACGCCATGGTGGTGGTGAGGGCCGCCAACTGTTTGAGGTGGCTGACACATTTCGCCTTGTCGACACTTTCTCGCACCGTGGAGTAGGCCGGGACGGCCAAGGTGGCAAGAACCGCGATGATGGCGATCACGACGAGAAGCTCGATCAAAGTGAAGCCCGTGCCGGGGCAAGGACGTCGTGGTAGTGGCGTGATGACCAAGGGTGGGTGGCCTGCAATATTGCTGCGGCCTTGGGCACTGCTGGGGCTTCTTTTCACGATGGCATTCTTCGGTCCGTTGGCCGGAGACCCGTGGTGGGGGTTCCGCACGTCGGGAGACGCTGGGCCGAGCTGTTACGGCATGGTCACCTTCAAGCGGAGGAACAGTTTGCCGTTGACCGCATAGCTCTTGGGCACGGTGACGGTCATGTCATCGGCCAAAGCCCCGTTTTCGTTGACCACCACAGGCACAACGTCATTCCAGACGGTCAGGTCTGTGGTCCATTGGCCCACTTGGGTGGTGTCCGCTTCCGATTCGTCATTGCGGGTGTAGCTCAGCACCAGATCGTCGCCCACGCTGGCCACGGTCGGCAGAATGGAGAGAGACGGCACGACCGGGTTGCCGCCGGCCAGCACGTATTCCATCAGATTGGCGATGCCGTCGCCATCCGGGTCGGCGGTGGGTAATTTGGAGGCGTCATCCGGAAGCAGGGGATTTGGAGTGAAGCTCTCGATCCAGGCCACGTAAGGGTCGCCGTCCGGCTCTCCCGTGACCGTCACGGTGCTGGTCTGGGCGTCGAAAGTCGCCTGCTGGAGCGAGCCCAAACCAGTGGCGGTGAAGGTCTGGGACCCGGCCAGAGGTCCGGGCAGAATGCGATAAGCCCCCGGAGCTGTCGGGGCCGCGAACTCGGCGACCAAAGTGTCGGCGGTGGCGTCGACAATGGCATTAAGTCCGGTTTTTTCGACCCGGAGAACGCCGCTCGTCACCGTTGTGGTCCCTGCGTAGGTGCTGGGCGCGAGCAAAGTGAGTTGGCCCTGGCCCAATTTCTCCAGGCCGCCGGTGCCGGTCAGCAACTGGCCCGTGCTGACGCTGAACCCGTTGCTGTCGATTTTGAGTCCGCCGCTTTGAATATTGGCCGAGTCCAGGCCTTCAATCAGGTTGCCCTCGTCTCTCTTGGCTTGGAGGACGCCGCCATTGAAGTTCACGGAGGCGCTGCCGCTTCCGCCGGAGATTTTGTTGGCGTTCAAGGTGCCGCCTTCGAGGTTGAGGACGCCGGTGCCGTTCTCGCGACCCACGACGACTTCATTGCCCACGTTGACCACCGCCGCGTCGCTGATGGTGTAGGTTCCCGCGGGCGGAAGGGGTGGAACCGTCGAGGTGAAGTTAATCACGGGGGCGTCCCCTTCGAGACCGGCATTGCGAGTTGTAAAATTGTAGGCATCCCAACCGGCGGGGAAGGTGTCCGAAGCGTAACTTACGCGGAGGAAAACAAACTGGCCGGCACCAGTCCCGTTGTCGTAGACGGAATTGAGATAGGCGAGGAGGGCCGCGCTTCCGGCGTCATCGGTGATGTTATTCGGCCCACTCTCCGGGCCGACAATCGTCGTCGTGCTGGCGGGGGTGAGGAAGCTCGCCTGGATCAGCGTGGCGTTCGGGTCCGGGGTGGAACCATTGTACCAGTCGGTCGTGGCAATCTGGGGGGCAGGGCTGACCCTCACTGCGTAGAGGTCGAGGTCGGTGACCGTGGCAGCTCCTTTGTTGTAAAGGTTCACCCCGAAGGTGGCACTGGTGAACGGATCGCGCACCGCGCCGAAGTCGGGCAACTGGAACGGGATGACGGCGGTAGTTAGGCCAGATCCATACCATTCGCCGATGCTCACATTCCAGCTGTCGATATTTTGAATGATGACGGTTTCGGGTGACCACTCGGAACGCTTTTCGAGTTGTCCGTCATTGGCGTTGGAAAGAATCCTTGTTCCTTGGGCGGGGGGAAGACCGTTGCCGACATAGATTTCGTTCTGCACATTCATGGAGCCCGCGCTTTGGGCAAGGAAGCCTGTCGCGCCATTCTCCCCGATGATCAGCTTGTCGCTGCCCGTCACGGTTCCGCCGGTCATCGTCATGGTGCCGGACGACTTGCCGGACACATCGGTGACCTTGACCGCGACACCGGTGCCGCTGTCCGCGGTTCCGCTGGCCGAGGCGGTGAAGACTGTCCCCACGTTGTCATCGGGCGCGCCGAAATCGGTCCAAATAGTATCGCCCGGCGTCGTGATGACGTAGGCCACGCCACGGACCAAAGAGGTGGCGTTGACCGAGGAGGATTCGTCCTTGCCGACAAAGATGTTGTTGGTCGCCGCCAGCGCGCCTCCGCTCAGATTGTAGGTACCGATGCCGCCCTGGTCGCCGTCGCGGGTTCCAACGCCGAACTCGCGGTTCACGTTGAGCGTGCCGCCCGTTTGGTTGAGTGTTCCCATGCCGTTGCGGCGGCCGACATACATGTTCCCATTGCCCTCGGTCATGATCGTGCCGCCATCGACATTGAGCGTGCCTGTGCCCAGCTCCCGGCCCACGATGAGTTCGTTGGCAACGCTGAGCAACCCTGTTCCGCTCAGAGTGTAGCGCCCTGAGCCGGCATTGGAGTTGCCGACGTAAAACTCGTTGTTCACGCTGACGGATCCACCGCTTTGCGCCATGCTGGCCACGCCATTGTTGTTCCCGACCAGAAATTGTGCTCCGCCGATTTTAGTCATCGTGCCACCGGTCATGGTCACTGTGCCGGCACCCCGGTTGTTACCGATATAAATCGTGTTGTTCACCGTCACGGCGCCCGATTCAAGGTTGAAGGTGCCTTGGCTGCCCGTGGAGTCCCCGACAAACAGCTCGCTGGAAACCGCCAGGGTTCCAGCGGTGTTGATATTGATTGTGGCCATGCGATTGTCACCGAAAGCCGCAATGAGGAGATTCCCCGTGGCGTTGAGCGAACCGGATCCTTGGGCATAGCTGGTGATGCCCGGGCTTGGGGTGCCCGTGTTGGCCAAATTATAAATACCGTTGTCAACTTTCATCCAAGCGCCGCCGAAGGTTCCAGCCACACCAGCTAATTGGTCGATCCGGCCGCCTGAATTCACGATGATGTCATTGGGGGTCGCGGAAATATCTGCGGTGATCGTTGCGATGTTGGGGGTGGTTGTGGCCACAACGGCGTTGTCACCAAATAAGGTGTCGGGCACGCCGGCCTCCGACCAGTTGGCCCCGTCATTCCAGTCAGAGCTCACGGCGCCGGTCCAAAAGTTGTC
>CAMBSX010000002.1 GCA_945870655.1 Chthoniobacter flavus
AAGAGGCTTTTCTTGGGCCAAAGTCGCCGCATGGGTCAGCACTCTGCTCCTCGTTGCCGCCTTTGCCTGGCGTTCGGTCGCCGGGTGGATGGCTTACGCGGCGGGAGAGCCCAAGCTCTTTGCCGCGTCTTTGATCACGCTGATGCTGGTCGCTTCGCTGCTTTCGCTCGCCGTGCTCGCCCGGCGGAAGACTTGAGCCTGAGCTTCCTGGCGGGGCTGTCCGCAGACGGACACAACCCGCGCACTTCGCAGTGCGTGCAGTCGGGTTTGCGGGCCGGGCAGCGGCGGCGGCCGTGCCAGATGAGAAGGTGGCTCCAGAGGGTCCAGGCGTCTTGGGGGATTTGCTTGAGAAGATCTTTTTCGACTTTGACCGGATCGGAATGCTTGGTCAGGCCGAGGCGTTTGCTCAGGCGGGCAACGTGGGTGTCGACCACAATGCCGGCTTCGATGCCGTAGGCGTTGCCGAGGACGACGTTGGCGGTTTTGCGTCCGACCCCGGAGAGCTGGGTGAGGGGTACGAGCTCGCGGGGGACTTTGCCGTCATGGTCCCGGACGAGTGATTTTGCCGCCGCGATGAGGTTTTTCGCTTTGTTGCGGAAGAAGCCGGTGGAGCGGACAAGGTCCTCGACATCTTCCTGGCGGGCGGCGGCGAGAGATTCTGCGTCGGGATATTTTTTGAAGAGGGCGGGTGTCACAAGGTTGACCCGCACGTCGGTGCACTGGGCCGAGAGAATGGTGGCGACGAGGAGTTGGAAGGCGCCTTGGTGGTCCAGTTCGCAGTGGGCGTCGGGGTACGTGGTGCGCAGGTTCTGCAGAACGGCGGCAGCGCGCGCGGCCCGCTCCATGCTATGGCCCGCCGAGAGCGTTGAGACGTTCCCGGGCTTTGGGGGCGAATTCGGAGTCGGGGAATTTTTCGGCCAGTTCCTTGTAGGCGCGGACAACTTGGGCTTTTTGCTTGGTCGCTTTTTCCGGGTCGCTGGCTTGCAGTTCGCTGACTTGCAGTTCGAGGAGTTGTCCGCCTTCCCACAGTCCGGTGGCGGCGGCTTCGGGCACGCCTTCGTAGAAGGCAGAAATCTTGATGAAATAATCGATGGCGGCATCGCGTTGGCCTTTGTCCTTTTGGATGAAGCCACCGAGGAGCATGGCTTCGGCCCGCAGATCGGTCGGGGAATTCGGCGTCCGGATGATCTGGGTGAGCAGGGCGATGGCTTCGTCTCCCTTGCCCTGCTCGCGCAGCGACGCGGCAATGCCGTAGTTGGCTTCAAGGACCTTGGGCGACCACGGGTAGAGGGCCTTCAGTTTTTCGAAAAGGGCGCCGGTTCCGGCCACATCGCCTTGTTCTTGCGCGATGCGTCCAAGACCGAAAAGCGAGATGGCTTGCGCTTCCTGGATGGACGGCGGGGATTGACCGGGCTCTTGTCCGGCGGGGTTCGGATAATCGGCGGCTATTTTTTCGAAGACGGCTTTGGCTTCCTCCGCTTTGCCGCTCTCGAGCAGGGCGAGTCCGTAGAGGTCGAGGTCGGATGGCGCGTAAACCAAAGAGGGATCGTAAGCTTTGTTCATTTCGTCCAGCGCGCGAGCCGGGTCGCTTTGGTTGATTAAAGCGGCCCGGGCGAAGAGGATTTTGGCTTTGGCGCCGTCCGGCGCGGAAGCAGCGAGGTTCTCGAAGTATTTTTCCACCCCGGCGGCATCGAGGAACCCGGCCGAGATCTCGGCCTGTTTGGCCGCGAGCAAAGAGCGAAGTCCCAGCCCGAGTTGCGCGCTGTCCGGATAGTCGGCGGCCATTTTTTCGGCGGCGGCAACGGAAGCGGCGATGGATACTTTCCATCGTGCCTGTTCCTCCGTGGTGAGCGCGCCGTAGCGTCCGAGTTTCTCCGCGGCGGCGCGATGCAGGTCGGCAATTTTGAGCATGGCCTCGGGGGCCTTCGGATCGGCGGCGTATTTGGTGACAAAGGTTTGGAAAGCGGCGACGGCTGCTTCGAGGTTGCCGCGGTTGCTTTCACTTTGCCCCATGCTGTCGAAGGCGAAGAAAACTTTGTCGTCCTCCGGGTACTTCGCCGCGAATTCGGTCATGAGCCGGATGACCTCGTCCGTATTTTGCGCGGCGCCGGCCAACTGGGCCCGTTGGAAATAGGTGAAGGGTGCGGGCTGGCTCTGCGGGAATTTTTCCGCGATCTCGGCCATGGTGGCAACCGCTTCGTCGTTGCGTCCGAGGGCGAGCTTGGCTGCGGCGGCCGAATACATCGCGCTGGGAGTCAATTGAGCGTCCGGGTATTCCTGCACGAACGCCTCGATGAGCGGCAGGGATCCCTCGTGATCGCCTTTCTGTTGTGTGCCGACGGCAACCCAGAATTGGGCCTCCTCGACCTGCGCAGCCTGGGGGAACTTGGCCGCGACTTCTTTGTAAGCGGCGATGGCCTCGTCCCACTTGCCTTGCTCCTTGAGGACATTGCCGATACCAATTTGGGCAAAGGCGCCGACTTCGGGCGGAGGATTGGTGGCGAGGAAGTCACGGTAGGTTTTCAGGGCGCCGTCGAAATCTCCCTGCTGGGCGCGCGCGGTGGCTTCATTGACCACGGAGAGTCCAAGAAGCGGGCTTTGCGGATAAAGTTCAGCCGCCTCCCGGAAATACTGCGCGGCTTTTTCCGGATTGCGGACGTCCGGGTCGGGATGGGCCAGGAAGAGGTTCCCGAGGGCGACGGGGAGGTTGGCGGCGACCGGGTCACCTTTGTGTGCCCGCTGAAAAGCGTCATAGCGGACCACGGCGGGATCGGCCGCGTTCTGCACCGCATAGGTCATGGCAAGAAAATAGAGATTGCGCTTTTTGTCCGCGTCTTCGGTCAGGAGCGGTTCGATGTGGGCGAGAACGACCCGCGACTCGTCATATTCTCCGGCTTGGAAATAGCTTTCACCAATTTTTTGCAGGGCGGTGAGCGTTTGGTCCGGACGCGACTGCAACTCGGCGAGTTTGCGCCGGTCGCGCTCGGCCTGACGGTCGATACGCTTGAGTTCCACGGTGTCGCGCGCGGCGAGGGCGGCGCGGCGCAGGGAGGGGATGCGGTCGATTTTTTCCTGTTGGAGGGCGACGATGGTCTCCTTGGGCAAGACGCCGCGGAAGGCGTTCCGGGCTTGTTCGAGAAGGACGGCTTTGCGGTCGTCGGGAGCAAAGGCGGCCTCGCTGAGGAGGATTTCTCCGAGCTGGAATTGTGCGGCGTTGACCAGGGCGAGGTCGGTTTTCTTCTCGATGATGGCCCCGAGGAGTCCGGCTGACTTGGCATAGAGGGCGAGGGCAGCCTGCTGGTCGGCGCCCTCGGCCCCGAGCATTTTGCTGCCTTCGGTGGCGAAAATGAGGGCGAGGAGGTTCTGGCTGTCGAGGATACCCGGGCTGTTGGGGAAGCGTTTGAGGTTGGTTTCGAGAGCGGTTTGGGCTGCGGCATAGTCGCCGAGTTGAAAAGAGGCGATGGCGCTTCCGTAAAAGGCAGACTCCGCTTCGGTAGATTGCGGGTGTCTTTCGATAAAGGCGGCGAATTGTTTCACGGCCTCCCCATAATTGGTTTTGCGTGCCGGGTCGTCGGCATTGAGCGAGGCGGCTAAGGCGGACAAAGCCTGCGGTTGGAGCAAAGCCGCAAGTTCGCCCAGTTCCTCCCCGGCCGGAGGACCGGTGAGAAACTTTGCGAGGACATCGAGACTCTTTTGGTTTTCCCCGCTGAGGTAATAGGAGAAGGCGAGTTGGACTTGGGCGTTAGGGACCACGGGGGAGGTGGGGTAGTCGCGCAGGAGCGTCTCGTAGGCTTCGGCGGCGGCGCGGTAATCGCCGTCGGCGTAAATTGCATTGGCTGCTTCCAGAGCCTGCTGCGGGGCGTCCTGCGCGAAGGCCGGGAGCGCGGCAAGGAGGAGGGCCGGGATCAGGACGCGGGAGGGAAATTTCATCCCCGAGATCTTAGATGATCATGGGGTCGAGGGAAAGTCCGCTGGGCGGGTGGGAGCCGCGGAAATTTGTTGGCGACGGGCGGTGGCAAGGTTCAGGTCGTCGAGGATGGCGTAGAGCACGGGAATAAGCACGAGCGTGATCAACGTGGCGAAAGTGAGGCCCCAGATGATGGCTTGGGCCATGGGGGCGAGAAACTGCTCTTGGCCGGTGCTGAGAAAGGCAAGGCTGAAGAGACCGACCACCGTGGTGACGGTGGTGAGAAAAATGGGGCGGAAGCGGGTGCAGCCGCTGGCGATAATCGAGTGCCAGCGGACGCGGGAGTTGGCCGCATCGCGGTTTTGGCGGTAGGCATTGATGAAATCGACGAAGACGATGGAGTTATTCACCACGATGCCCGCGAGGGCGATGGTTCCCATGATCGACATCAGGCCCATGGGCTGTCCGGTGAAAAGCAGGCCGAGGACCACGCCGACGATCCCGAAGGGAATGACGGCCATGATGACAAAAGGCTGGAGGAACGAATTGGTGATGGTGGCAAGGAGGGCGTAGATGAGGAAAATGGCCACGAAGGACGCGAACTTCATCGCGGCAAGGCTGCGCTCGGTGTCTTCGCTTTCTCCGGTCAGTTGGATGCCGACGCCGGGATGCGCTGCGAGCAGTTCGGGAACCATCGCGGCGAAGATCCGGTTGACTTCATTCGAGGTGGTTTCGCGCGGGTCGATGTCGGCCGAGACCGTGATGACGCGTTCCTGGTTGGTTCGTTTGATGCGGGCGACACCGCTGACCCGCTCGACGGTGGCGAGACTGGCGACATCGACCGCTCCTTGCGGGCCTTTGACCAGGAGATTGCCGACCAGATCGGGGTCCTGGCTGAAGCGCTCGTCCATCTTGACGCGGACAATGACCTCGTCGTTGCCCCAACGCAGGCGGGAAGCTTCGAGGCCTCGGAAGGCGCCGAGGAGGGTGCGTCCGACTTGGGTGGCATCGAGGCCGGCGCGCGAAGCGCGGTCTTCGTCGAGGCGGAGCCGGTATTCGGTTTTGCCCCGCGGGAAGTCGTTGCCCGTGTTGATCAGCCCGGGAACCTGCGCAAGCCGTTGCTCGACGTCAGCTGCGGCGGCTTTGAGGGCGGCAAGGTCGGTGCCGCGGATTTCGATGTTCAGCGCACGCCCGACAGGCGGCCCGCTATCCTCTTTCTTGGCGATGCCGGTGACCAGATCCGGGAAGGCGATAAGCATGTTGCGCAGATCGCGCTCGATGACCGAGGGTTTGCGGCAGGCGGGGCTTTGCTCGTCGAGATCCACGATGATGGTGACGAGGTTGGTGCCGTATTCGAGAAATTCGTTGTCGGAGTCGAACATCACCCCGATGCGGGTGAGAACGGCGACCAGATCGGAAGCCGGCAGGGTGTCAACGATGGCCTGCTCCACGCGGGCGGCGACGTCCGCGGTCTGGTCGAGGGTGTAGTCGGCGGGGAGTTCGAGTTTGACGTTGATCGCGTCGGAAAAATCGGTGGCAAAAAGCCGGAAGGGCACGACGCCGGCGTAGACCAGACCGCCGACAAAGAGCAGAGCGGCAACAAAGACGCCGACCACCGCATAGCGCGCGCGGAGGGCGAGGTTGAGAAGGTGGGCGTAGATTTCGATGGTGCGGGAAAGCGTGCGATCGACGGCCTCACGCAGTTCCTCGTAGCAAAGCCCAGCCTCGCGGCTCAGGCGGCGGAAGCCGCGCGAGGGGTTCTTGGCCAAGGCGGCGCGACGGTCGGCCGCGGAACGGGCCGGGCGGAGAAAGTCGGCGAGATGCGAGGGGAGTACCACGAAGGCCTGCAGCAAGGAGAAGCAAAGCGTGGCGATGACCACCACCGGAACGATGGCCAGAAACTTGCCGATGATGCCTTCGCCCCAAATAAGGGGGAGGAACGCGGCGACGGTGGTACTAACGCTGCCGAAAACCGGCCACAGGACCTCACGCGCCCCGCGAGTGGCGGCAATCGCGGCGGATTCCCCGGCGCTGTAGTGCCGGAAAGCGTTTTCCGAGGTGACCACGGCGTCATCGACCACCATGCCGAGGGCCATGATCATGCCGAAGAGGGAAAGCATGTTGATCGAAAATCCCCCGAGGTAGAGGACTAGAAAGGTGCCGGCGAAGGAAAAGGGGATGCCGAATGCGACCATCAGAGCGACGCGCCAGTCGAGAAAGAGGAGCAGAATGGCAGTGACCAGGATAAGCGATTGGATGCCGTTGTTGGTCACGGTTTCAATGCGGGTGTTGATGTACTTAGTGGTGTCCCCGATGACCTGTGTCTCGACCGACGGCGGGAGGAAAGCGGCCTCGGTGGCGAAAATCTGGCGCGCCTGGCGCACGGTCTCGATGACATCGGTGCCGCGTTTTTTCACCACGGTGAAGGTGACGGCGGGGCGCATGTTGACGCGGCCGTAGGACTGGGGTTTTTCCGAGGTTTCCTTGACCGAGGCGATGTCGCGGATTTTGACCGTGCGGCCGTCCGTGCTGCGCCCGAGGGGCAAGTCCTCCAGTTGGGCGGCGTCGGTGATTTCGCCGAGCAAACGGACCACGCGCTGGCCGCCGGCGGCATCGAGGCGGCCGCCCACCACGTTGATGTTTTTGGCCGCCACGGCATCCATCACCTCGGTGAGCGAAAGACCTGCGAGGCGCAGGCGGTAGGGGTCGACTTCGACCCAGACCTCGCGGCGCTCTAGGCCGTCGACGAGGACTTTGGAGACACCGGGAACCAGTTTCAATTTGCGCTCGATGTCGTCGAGGACAGGACGGATTTTCCGCACATCGAAACCGGGCGGATAGGAAACAGTGAAGGTGACGAGGGGCAGGGGAATGTCGAATTCTTCGACCACGGAGGGTTCGGCCGACCGGGGGAGCTCGGCGCGGGCTTTGTCGACGGCCTGGCGGACGTCGTTGAGCACGGGTTGGATGTCGTTGATGGCGGGGTCGACCTCGACGAAGATGTTCGAGAAGTTGTCCTGCGAGATGGAGCGTATTTTGGCCAGACCTTTGACATTGGCCAGTTCCTCCTCAAGCGGGACAGTGATGGTGCGTTCGATGTCCTCCGGCGCCGCGGTGGTGGCATCCAGCGTGGTCACGAGGATGAAGTTGGTCGTGACGTCGGGGAAGAGGTCGCGTTGCAGTTCGCTGAAGGCGGCGTAGTAACCGGCAAAGATAACGACGAGGGTGAAAATATTGACCGCTACGCGGTTTTTCACACTCCATGCAGCCAGACCCATAGCGGAACTGTAGTCGGTCCCCGGCCCGGCCGCAACGGCAGGACTTTCCACCGGCGGTGTGCGTCCCGTATATTGATAAGTCTATGGAGAATCTTCCGGTTCTGTTGGCAGAGGGTCTGCGGCGCGGGTTGCTCGCGTCCTCGCTGGAAAACATCAATTCCTTGCTCGGCGCAAATCCCGAGACTTACGAGCGGGCCAGTATTGCCGAATTGGCCTCCTCGGGAAACTGGGAGGAGCTGAACAACCGGTTCTTCCGCACCTTGGCCTTCGGGACCGGCGGGTTGCGGGGCAAGACGATCGGCACGGTTGTGACGGCCGCCGAGCGCGGCGCGCCGGAGGCCATGGACCGTCCGCAATTTCCCTGCACGGGGACCAACGCCATGAATGACCGCAATGTGAGCCGGGCCACGCAGGGGCTGGTGGCCTACGTCAAAGAGTGGGCCCGGCGTGAAAAGTTGCCGCACCGGCCGCGGATCTGCATCAGCTACGACACGCGCTACTTTTCGCGCGAATTCGCGGACCTCTCGGCGAAAGTGATCACCGAACTTGGCTGCGATGCCCTGGTTTTTGCCGCGCCGCGGCCGACGCCCGAGCTGAGCTTTGCCGTGCGGCAAAGCGATGCCACGGCCGGGATCAACCTCACGGCCAGCCACAATCCGCCCGCTTACAACGGGTACAAAGTTTATTTCAACGACGGCGGTCAGGTGGTCGAACCGCATGCCTCGGGGATCATTGCCATGGTCAACGCGGTGCAGAGTCCGCATCACGAGCCGCTGCCGCCGGGCGAACAGGGCAGGCGCGTGGCCCTGGGCGCGGAGATGGACGAGGCTTATCTCGACCGCTTGGAGCGCGTGGTGCTGGATCCCGCGCTGGTGGCGCGCGAGAAGGGGCTCAAGATTGTTTACTCACCCCTGCACGGGGTGGGGGCATCGATCATCATGCCGTTGCTGCAGCGTCTCGGTTTGGACGCGACCGTCGTGCCGGAGCAAGCTGTGCCGGACAGCCGTTTTCCCACCGTCAAGTCCCCCAATCCGGAATATGCCGAGGCCCTGACCATGGCGCTGGAGTTGGCCGACAAGATCGGGGCGGATTTGGTCATGGCCACCGACCCCGATGACGACCGCATGGGCGTGGCGGTGCGCAACCGCGCGGGGCGGATGGAATTACTGACCGGCAACCAGATCGGGTCGATGCTCGCCTACTATCGTGCCTCGCGGATGTTCGAGTTGGGCATTCTTGACGAGACGAACAAGTCGCGGGGTGTGATCATCAAGACTTTCGTGACAACCGACCTGCAAAAAGCGGTGGCGGAGCACTTCGGTTTGCGCTGCGTGGAGACTTTGACCGGGTTCAAATACAATGCGGCCAAGCTGCGCCAATACGAGGAGGCGATCCCCGAGGACCTACGTGCGGATTACCGTCGCCTGCCCGAGGAAGAGACGCGGCGCTTGCGGCTCGCCCACTCCTTGCTTTTGGTCATGGGCGGTGAGGAGAGTTACGGCTACACGCTTTCGGATTTCGCGCGCGACAAAGATGCCAATGCGGCGGTGGCCGGTTTTGCCGAGGTGGCAGCTTATGCTCGCTCCCGGGGGATGACCGCGGTGGAGTATCTCGATGAAATTTTCGCCACTCTCGGGGTCTACCTCGAGCGCGGGGAGTCGCTCGTTTTCGAAGGAGCGGAGGGCGCGGCGCAAATCGCCAAGTTGGCCGCGTCCTACGCCGGGAGTCCACCGGCCGAGATGGACGGTGCGGCTGTGGTGAAAATGGAAAATTTCGCGGTCGATACGATTCACGACACGGAGGGTGAGCTTATCCCAGCCGAGGGGATGATCATCTTTACTCTGGACGACGGAAGGCGTTGTGCGGTGCGTCCGAGCGGCACCGAGCCGAAGATCAAATATTACATTTTCGGTGTGGAGAAACCCCCCGGGCGCAAGATGACGACGGAGGAAGTGGCCGCGGCGCGCGGACGGGTGCAGGCCTCGGTCGACCGCCTGTGGGACTGGCTGCATGCGGACGCGTTGCGCCGCGGGGCGGCTTGAGGCAGGATTGAAGACCAAGTGAAAAGTTTCCTTCAGTTTCTTGTCTTTGTGCTGGTCATCACTTTGGCCCTGGCCGGTCTGTATGCTTGGAAGAGCGGACAGTTTGACCCGGCGGGCCGGGCCGCGGCTGCGCCGGCCACGCACGCCTTGCCTGCGGTGCAACCTGCGCTTGGCGCGGGTTCTTTGCCGGGGTTGGCCGCCTTGGACGCGGAATTCGGGCGACTGGCCGAGGCGGTTATTCCTTCCGTGGTGAGCATCACGGCGCGGCGCGGCGGCACGGCGGACCCGCGAGAGGAATTTTTGCGTCAGCTCTTTGGTATGCGCCGGCAGATGCCTCCGGAGACATTTCCGCAGGGCTCGGGGGCGATCATTTCCAAGGAGGGCCACGTGGTGACCAACCTCCACGTCATCGAAGGGGCCAGCGAGGTTGTCGCCACCTTGAGCGACGGGCGGCGCCTCCCCACCAAATTGCTCGGCTATGACGAAACCCTCGACATCGCGGTGATGAAAATCGAAGCCGAGCACCTGCGTCCTCTGGCTTTTGCCGACTCAGAGGAGGTGCGTGCCGGACAGCTGGTTTTCGCGGTGGGAAATCCCTTCGGTCTGCAGGAGACCATCACCCAAGGTATCATCAGTGCCCGGGAGAGGTTGTTTGCCAGCGAAACGGACAAAGAATTTTTCCAGACCGATGCTCCGATCAATCCCGGCAACTCCGGCGGTCCTCTGGTTAATATCCGCGGCGAGATTGTCGGCATCAACAACTTCATTTTCTCGCAATCGGGGGGCAGCCAGGGTATCGGCTTTGCCATCCCGTCGAACGCGGTCCGCCGTGTGGTCGACAACATCCTTCGTCCGGGCGGTGCGGCGCGCCCCGTGCTCGGCGTGGTCCTGCGCCCTTTGGACGACGTTTCCGCCGCGCGCTTCGGTCTGGCCGATGCGCGCGGCGCATTGGTTGACGCGGTGGGTCCGGATTCGCCGGCCGCCCAGGCAGGTATCCGGCCCGGTGACCTTATCCTCAAGTTCAACGGTCGCGAGATCCGCGACTTCGGTGAATTGCGGCGGCGGGTGGCACAATCGAAGATCGGCGAGCCGCTGGATGTCGAACTACTGCGCGACGGCAAAAAGGTTTCCTTGCAGGTCCGCCTGGCTGAAGAACCGCGCTCGGGACGCACGGCGTTGCCGGCGCCACCCGCGGGCGGCGTGGTGCCGCAGCCGGTCCCCGCGCAGCCACCTGCCGCGGCCGGGCAGAGTGCACTGGGCGGAGTCGTCGTGACGGGTGTCACAGCGGCTCTGATCCGGCGTTTCGACCTGCCGGAGAATCTTGACGGAGTGATCGTGCAGTCGGTGCTGCCGGGGTCGGCGGCCGAGGGTGTGTTGCAACCGGGTGACGCGATCGAGCAGGTCAATGATACGGCGGTGGCCACGGAGGACGACTTTGCGGCGGCGGTGGCCGCGCTGACCCCGGGTGAGCGGGCCATAGTGTTGCTCTCGCGCGGCCCGGCCCGTTCCTTCGCGGTGGTGGGGCCTTGAAGGCGGGGATTGACCATCGTTGACTTGCAGGGTGGCCAATCGGCATGCTGGCGGATCGATGAAAACCCCCGTGGGCGCGACATTTGTGGTGGCAGCCAGCCTTCTTGGGGTGGCGGCCGTGGTGCAATTGGTGGCCATTCTGATTTATTTCGGGCCGGGTTTTTCTGCGACCCGTCCGGAAGTGGTCGCGGTCGCACCGCTACCAACACCCGAGCCCGCCGAGCCCGAAATGAGCCCCGTTCCGCCCGCCGAAACGGCCGACATGGCGGCAGAGAAGATGCGTCTCGAGGAATTGATGCGCGAGGTGGAAGCGCTCGAGCAGGGCCCATCGCCGGATGCCGCGCTGGTTCCCCTCGAAGAAGCGGCCAGCTTGCAGCCGCGCAACCCGGACGTGCTTTCGCGGCTGGCCAGTCTGCATGAAAAACTAGGACAAATCGAACTGGCCCAAGGGGCCTGGAAGAGTGTCCTCGACCTAGGTCCGGAGGCGGGACGATTCCTCGAGGTCGCAGAGATCCGCCTGCGGCTCCTGCGGCCGGAAGGACAGGCCTCGGGCGGCAGCGCATTGCGTGATCAGGTCGGCTTGCAACCGGGCTCCACGCTCGGAGTGGTCGATCTCACGGTCAAGGAAGCGGCGGACAAGGGGACAAAAGATTTGCGCTTGGCGGTCAAGGCGCGTCCCGGTGAGGCGATCGACGGCCGCGATGTTCGGATCAATGTGACTTTCTATGAGATGCAGGACGGCGAACCTGTTCCGACCACAAGCCGCGTCCAATCGATGTGGTTCACCACGCCGGTGGACTGGAAGGACGAGGGGATAGAAATCCTCGAGGTCAAATACGAGGTGCCGCGCCTAGCCGCGGATGGCGGTCCGCCGCCGCCGTACTACGGCTACATGGTCAATATCTACCACCGCGGGCAACTGCAGGAGACGCGGGCCGACCCGGTAGACTTGCAGGAATTGTTCCCGCCACCTCTGAGCGAGTTGCCCGATTCCGGCGCTGCGGGTGATGCCGTCGAGCCGTGATGAAGATTCTTCTCGTCGATGACGAGGCCCAGGTCCTTGAAGCTTGGCAAGCGTTGCTCGAGGGGGTCGGGGCTTGCCAGGTGCGCATCGCCGCGGTCGGGGGTGAAGCTTTGCAGAAGGCGCGGGCTTGGGGCGGCCCGGATGTCTTGGTCACCGATGTGGTCATGGCTCCGATGGACGGTGTGCGCCTGCACGAAATGCTGAGCAAAGAGTTTCCGGCCATGCGCACGGTTTTTGTCAGTGGCTATGATCTCGCCGGCTACGCTGGCCGGTTGGCCGGGGCGACGGTGCTGGCCAAGCCGGTCACGGTGGAGGATTTGGCCGCGGCCGTCGGTCTGAATGCCGCGCCGGCGTCCGCCTCTCCAGGTGACCCGGTTGTCGGGGAGACTCTCGGCTCCTACTATTTGCAGGAGTTCGCGGGACGGAACGGTGCGATTTGCCATTACCTGGCATGGCAGCAGGCCATGTCGCGCCATGTCATGCTGCACCTTCTGGTCAACCATCCGGACCTGCCGGCGGGGGCTGTCGCGGAATTTCTGGCCGATGCGCGTGCCAAAGCCGCAGTCACTCACCCCTGTCTGCTTGCGGTGCACGAAGCGGGGGAGGTAAACGGGCACAGTTTTTACACTTCCGATCTTGTGCCGGGCCACACGCTCGCCGCTTATGCAGAAGCGGCCCAGATATTGGACGACCGGGTTTTGCTCAATGCGCTGCGCACGACGGCGGAGGTGTCCGGTTATTGCAAAGAGCAAGGGTTGGCGCGGCGGGCTATTACGCCATCCGACATCGTCCTCGATGCCGCCATGCGGCCACGTTTGTCCAACGTGGCACAAAGCACGCCCGGGGAAACCGATGAACCGGCCGAGGTACGGACCATGGCCGCAACGGTGGCGGCCTTGGCGGCAGCGGATGGTCCGGCGGCACGGGTGGCGTCCGCGTTGGCCGCCAACGCGCAGCAGGGATGGGCGGCCGCTCTGCCTTTGGTGGCAGCGGCCCAGCCGGCCGTGGTGCCGAAGGACGCGGAACGGCTCACCGCACGCACGGAAAAATCCCGCCAATTGCTGGATCAAGCGCGTGAGCAGCAAAAAAAGCGTCTCCTTGTCACGGCGGCCCTTTCTTGCGTGCTCTTGGCGGTCGGATCCGTGGCCCTCTGGAAATTCCTCGGCGGAGGCACGTCCGCCATCGAGTCACGTCTGGTCGAGGTCCCGGCCGGCGAATTTGTTTACGGTGACGGCGAGAAGGTCAGCCTCCCGACTTTCTGGATCGAGGAACATGAAGTGAGCATCGCGGATTACAAAGAATTTCTCGACTACCTCGAAGCAAATCCGGGTGAGGCGGCCAAATTCGCGCACCCCGACATGCCCCAAGGCAAAGGCCACACACCTTTGGACTGGGCGGATAACGAGCAACTCGATCCGCCGATGCCCGGTTACTATACGCGCGCGGTGCGGTGGAAGAAATACAAGGACGCCGCACTTGATATCAACTCGCCCGTCTTCAATGTCGATTGGTACGACGCTTACGCTTATGCCAAGTGGAAAGGCCGGCGTTTGCCGACCGAGCAGGAGTGGGAAAAAGCAGCGCGCGGGACAGACGGTCGCAAGTACCCTTGGGGCCACGAGGAGGATCCGGCTCGGGTGAGCAGCGGACATGATTTCGACCCCAATCCCAAAAAAGGCGGTGGTGTTGACGGATACAAGCGTTGGTCCCCGGTCAACCTGCCGCCGGGCGACGCCGGTCCCTACGGGGCGCGCGGCATGGCCGGCAATGTCTCCGAATGGACCGCCACGATGGCTCCCCACGAAGGCGGGATGGGCGGGGAGGTTCCGGTCATCCGCGGGGGAAATTGGGGAAACCCCGAGCACCAACTTACCCGCCGCCGTGCGGTGCTGGACCCCCTGCAATCGCAAGATACACTCGGTTTCAGAACCGTCTCCGACACCCCACCCCAATGAGCCGCAATTTTCCAGCCTGGATAGTCTTGATCGTCGGCCTTCTGTTGTCATCCGGTGCCGTCGAGGAGGCTGCGGCGCAGGTGAGGGTCGATATTGCGTTCAAGCGCAAACTCTACGTGATGTATGAGCCGCTCATCGCCACCGTGACGATCAACAATCTCAGCGGCCGGCCGTTGCTGTTGGAAAATTCCGACCACCATCGCTGGTTCGGCTTCAATATCGAATCGGCGGATGGACGGATCATTCCGCCGATCAATGCTGACTACGCTCTCGCCGCCGCCGCGGTCGGACCGGGGGAAAAGCTGACGCGTTCGGTCAATCTCACCCCGCTTTTCCCGCTGCATGAATTCGGGCTCTACCGGGTGAAGGCGTCGGTTTATGTGGCGGCTTTTGCCCGGTATTTCAGCTCTCCTCCTCTGGCTGTGGAAATCACCGACGGCCGGCCGATTTGGCAGGAGGTGGTCGGTCTGCCGGGAAATGAAGGCGAACCCGACCTGCGCACCATCACGCTGCTTTCGCACAAGCTTTCACGCAGCACGCGGCTTTACGTGCGGATTGAGAATCGCGAGAAGGGGCGCGTCTATGCCACCCATCAGCTCGGCCAATTCCTTACGTTCGGCCGTCCCGAGGTCTTGCTCGACGTGGACAACCAGATCCACATCCTGCAAAACACCTTGCCCAAGCAGTTCCTTTACACCCATCTCGGGCTGAGCGGCGAGGTGCTCGCCCAGCAGGCCTTCAACGATGCCGGTTCGCGTCCCAGACTGGTCAAGGAGGCGGGAGGGACAGTCAAGGTTGCCGGTGGCCGCCCTTTCACTCCCGGCGTGGAGGACCCGCAAGAGGAAGCCACGACCGACAAGCTGGGGGACCGTCCGGTGCCGTTGCCCGGTTCCTGACCAATCCGAAAAGCCTTGCACCACCCCTGCGCCGCTCGTTAGTGTCCCGCCCCCTTTCAAACGGAAGTATTCAATCCATGGCCGCCGCAAAAAAGAAAAAGACCCCCGCCAAGCCTGTCAAAAAATCGGCGGCTAAAAGCAAGCCCGTGCCCGCCAAGAAAAAGGCGGCCCCGGCGAAGAAGAAACCTCTTTCGGCCAAAGTCCCGGCCAAAAAAGCGGCCAAGTCCCTTCCCCAAGCTCCGGCCCGGAAAGGTCCCGCAACCAAAGCTCCGCTGGTCGGGACGCGTGATATGCTGGCCTTCGGTCAGCCTGTCTCCAAGGAGCGCCGCCTCAATCCGTGGATGAAAAAGCAGCAACTGCGCCTGCTCGCCTTGAAGGACACGCTGCTTGATTCCATGACCGGCGTGGCCCGCGACAATTTGCGCACCGGCCACGATGCCCATGAGGCCTCCGCCCACGGCTTGCACCAAGCCGACGCCGGCAGCGACTCTTACGACCGTGATTTTGCGCTCAACCTCCTCTCCCAGGAGCAGGATGCGCTTTTCGAGATCGACGAGGCTCTGAAACGCATCGCCAAAGGCGCCTACGGCACTTGCGAGATGAGCGGCAAATCCATTCCCAAAGCCCGCCTCGAGGCTCGGCCCTTCGCGCGATTCACCGTGGAATGTCAGAGCGAAATCGAGCGCAAAAACCGGCACAGCCGTTTCCGTCAACCCGTCGCACGTCTTTTTGATTCGACCGACGATGAAGGCGGCGATGATGCCGACGAAGAACCATCGGCGGAAAACAAGGAGTAACCAATATATGCCACAGGAAATCATCACCCTTGAGTGTACGGAGGCGAAAGCCGAAGGAATGCCGGTCTCGCGCTACATGAGCAAGCGCAACAAGAAGAGCCCGCGCACACCCAACCGTCTCGAGAAAAAGAAATACAACCCTCATCTCCGCCGCCACACGCTGCACCGCGAGACCAAGTAACCCGACATGCAACCCAAGACACCCAAACGCCGCGCTGCCATGCGCCGGGCCAACCGCCCGATGCCCCGCCGCCGCATCGACCTCCCGGTCGAAGCCATCGATTACAAAAACCCCGAGCTGCTCCGCCGATTCGTCACCGAAACTGGCAAAATTCTCCCCCGCCGTCTCACCGGCGTGCCGGCCCACCTGCACCGTCGCATCACGCGCGCGATCAAGCGGGCTCGCTCCGTCTTGCTCCTCAAGTAGCGGACGGGTCCCCGGTCTCTTCCTCCCTCGCTGGCTGCTCCTCCGGCCTCGAAGGTCCCTTGGGCAGTGCCTTGGGCCGCCATTGCGGGTCGGATAGCTTTCCGTCCGACACGTACTCAAGCAGTTTGCTCACCGGGTAAAGCAAGAGCCCGGGGACGCCCTGCGCGTTGATGCGCACCGAGAAATCCATGGCGTCACGCAGGTAAAAGAGCGAACCTTGGCCGATCATGCTGAAGCCCTGGCCGGTGACATCGAGGTTGTCCGTTCGAATCTCACCGCCGGCCACGCGGAAGTCGCAGGTCGCCCGTCTCGCCGTCTGGTAACCGGTGCCCGGCACGATGCTCCCGAGGACCGCGGAAAGCGGGCCCAGAACCGGAATGGCGAATACATCGCCGTTCTCGACCAGCAGATCGCCCCGGCCCTGCATGAGTTTCGGGGAACCGGGAACGAAGCTGAACTTGTACTGTCCGCTGACCAAGCCTTTTGAACCTTTGTAATCGAAGTAAAGGCCGGTCAATGTTTCGAAGTCGACAGAGTTGAGTTCCACGTCCACCCGTTGCGGCACGCCGGGCTGGCCCGTACTGATCTCGGCCGCGATTCGCGCCGAACCGCCGAAGAGCCGAGCGGACGGCACCTCAACTTTGATTTTCCGGCCGGTGAACTCGAGGGAACCGCTGGTCGCGCCGAAATTCAACGTGCGGTCGAGCAAGTCATAGTCGAGGCCCCCTGGCGCGTTGAAATTTGCCCAGAGGCGGGTCCGCGTGGGGTCCTCGAGGCCGATGACGCCGCCAACCGTGACTTCGGGGGGTGCTTTGAAGCGGTAAGGCTTGGTTTCGGGTGCAATTTTGGGATCGGCCCACTGGAGAACGTGGAAAACGTTCATCGTGCTGCGGATGCCTTCGAGACGCACCTGTCGGCGTTTGAAGTCATAAGTGAAAGCCCCGGACCCCGAGCCTTCGGGGCGGTTGACTTTGATATTGCTCAGGGTGAGCGCGCGGTCAGCAAAGGAAAGGTCGGCCGAAGCATTCTCCATCGGCGAATCGTGGATTGAAGTGCGCCCGAGTTCCATTTGTCCGGTGGCGCTGAGGTGAGCGATATCCAACTTGGAGCCGCGCGCCTCGAAGCGGACAGACGGACGGTCGGTCAGTTTGAGATCCAGCTTGGCCACCCCTTGCCGGTCGCGCTCGTTGAGCAATGCGGCCAGAGGAAGGGGATCGGCCCGGCAGTCGACGCGCAGGCGCACATCGCCGGGGCGCATCATGAAGTCGCTGCGGATTTCCCCGCCGTCCAGCCCGATGACGGCGTCGCTGATGTAGAGCTGGCCATCCCGCCAGGCGAACCCGCCGGCCAGAGAGTCGAACTTCACGCCGCGGAAAGAAAACCCACCGGCTTCGACCGTGCCCAGCACTTGCCCGCGGCGGGGTTCGCCCGGCTCGATCTCCAGATTGCCTTGCACAGTCGGCGGAGTGGCAAAGGATAATACTTCCCACGGTCCGCCGGGACGCCACTCCGCCAGCCACGGCGCCGGATCGAGACTGGAACTCCAATCGGCCCGCCCGCGTCCGGTCGCCATGTTCCACTGGCCCGAGAGGTCGAAGCTGCCGTTTTTGGCATCGCGCGCCGCAAGGCGCTGTACGGAAAGGATGCGGTCCGCGTAGGCGGCATCTAAACGGATGTCGCGTAAGCGCACCTTGCCGTAGTTGGCCTCGGCGGCGAGCAGGCGGATGCGCGGCAGTTGCAGCGAATCGGGTTGGCCGGCGCGGGCCGTGAAGTCCAGTTGCAACTCGGGGGGATTTTTTCCGAAATCCAGTGCCTCGATGATTTCCAAAACGCGGGCCAGCTCTTGCGGAATGACCAACGGGGCACCATCGCCCGCCGGGCCGTCCAGCGCGACTTGCCCGCTGGCGACCACATTGATGCCTTGCAGGTTGAAGCGGGCCAGCGGCACGCTGACGACCCTGTCGGAAAGAATCAGCCGGGCCCGGGCTTTGGTTAGGCGCAATATGTGGGCCACGCCTTCCGACCCCGACAAGGGGAGAAAAAGTTGGGCGCCTCGCAGGTCGAGGGCATTCAGCTCGACCTGGCCGCCCATCAGTTGCCGCCAGTCGAGAGCGACGGCCGCGCGGTCGACCGCGACCTCTGGCTTGTCGGGAAGTGTTTCGGAGCGCAGCCTCACCTTGTCGAGGACGAGACCCTCGAGGGGGCTGAGTCTCATGCGCTCGAATTGCAAAGCGAGCCCGGCCCGCGCCGCGGCGTCGAGCAGCAGGGGGTGCAATGCGCGGGGCAGCCCGCTGAAATGCAGAATGATCAGCGCGCCCGGGACGACGAGAAGAAAGAAGACCTGGGCGACACGCAGAAGAGTCTTCAGCGTGTGGTGCGTAAGGATCCGCCAAGACATGGGTCAATTAGGGTATCAACGTGCCGTCCGCTTGTCAGGCGCGGCGCACGAAGAGCAAACGCAGGCTGTTCAGGACCACAACCACCGTGCTGCCCTCATGCGCGGCGACCCCGAGGGCGAGGGGCACGGGATAGAGGAAAGTGGCCGTCACCATGAGGCCAACTGTGCCGAGGGCCACAACCATATTCTGGCTGATGACCCGGCGGGCGTGCGTGCTGAGGTTGAGGGCCAGCAGGAAATTCTCCAGCCGGTCGTTCATCAAGATGACTTCCGCTTGTTCAAGGGCGGCATCCGATCCGCGCGCGCCCATGGCCACGCCGATATCGGCCGCCGCGAGGCAGGGGGCGTCATTAACCCCGTCGCCAATCATGGCCACGCGTTTCTTTCCGCCGTCTTTGAGTTCTTCAATGGCCGCCACCTTGTCTTCTGGGAGCAGCCCCGCACGGATCTCGTCCACCCCGGCCGCGCGGCCCATCGCGACGGCTGGCCCCTCCCGGTCCCCGGTCAGCATCACGGTGTGGATGCCGCGGGCGCGTAATCGCGCCAGTAACTCACTGCTTTGCGGTCGCACTTCGTCGAAAAAGCGCAAACATCCTACCATATCGTTGCCCGCCACCCAGACTTCCGCGGCATCGGAAGCACGGGGACCCTCGGCCGGCGTGATTTTCCATTCGGCGGTGACGAAGGCGCGGCTGCCGAGAACAAACCGTTTGCCGTTGATCAGGCCGCGCACCCCCTTGCCTGGCAAGGTCTCGTGTCCCTCCACGGACAATTCCGCCACCCCGCGGGGCAGGGTCACACGGCGGATGGCGCGGGAGAGGGGATGCGACGAGTGCCGGGCGAGGGCGCGGGCGGCGGCGAGCAACTCGGTCCGGTCACCTCGCACCATGTCGATGCCGGCGAGCGCCAGCTGCCCGGAGGTCAATGTCCCCGTTTTGTCGAGCGCGACAACGTCAATGAGAGCGAGGTTTTCAATCGGTGCACCGCCACGAAAGAGAACGCCGCGTCGTGCCCCGGCGGCAATGGCCGCGAGGATCCCGGAAGGAACGGAGAGAACCAGCGCGCAGGGAGAAGCAACAACGAGGAGGGTCATGGCGCGGTAAAAAGCGCTGCGAATTTCGCCCGAGCCGCCGAAAGGCGGCAGGCCGAGGATCAACCACCAGACAAAAAACATCACGGTGCAAGACGTCAGAATGATCCAGGTGTAGGTCGTGCCGAACCGGTCGGTGAAAGTCTGTGACGGGGCGCGCAGCGTCTGGGCCTCCCGGATGAGACGAATGATCTTCTGCAGGGAGCTTTCCGCCGCGGGCCGAAGGACAGGACCCTCGAGCAGTCCGCTCAGGTTGATCGTGCCAGCCAAAGCTGTTTCACCCGGCCCTTTCGGCACGGGAACCGATTCGCCGGTCAGGTTTGACTCGTCGCATTCGGATCTTCCGCGCGTGATGGTCATATCGACCGGAATTTGTCCGCCGGCCAGCACGCGCACAATCATGCCGGGTTGGAGGTCCTCGACGGGCACCTCGTGTTCCGAGTCATCGACTATGACCAGCGCGGTCTTGGGTGCGCCGCGCAGGAGCGCGCCGATTTCGCGACGCGTCCGTCCCATGGCATAGTGTTCCATCGCCCCGGAGGTGGAAAAAAGAAAAAGAAGGAGAGTGCCTTCCCTCCAAGCGCCGATGAGGGCGGCGCCTGCCGCCACGGCAAGCATGAGAAAGTGGATGTCGAGCTGACCCGACTTGAGACGCTCCCACGCATCGCGGGCGGCGTCCCATCCCCCGCAAAGATAAGCAAGGACATAGGAGACGAGCGGAGCCCAAGCGGGCGCCTGCGCGATTTCGAGGGCCCAGCCGGCAAGTCCGAACAGCGCGCAGCCTGCGGCCAAGGCGGCCATGGGCCTCCATTCTGTCTCGCTGTGCTCTTCGAGCGTGCCCTTTTGGCGCGGCGCATAGGCCGGCCAGACGAGTTTGACCCACTGCCAGAGAGAAATGGCGGTGACGCAGGTGGCCTTGCGGATCAAAGTCGTGCCGAATTTTTCCGAAACGAGAAGGCGTGAGTCTCCGGGCTGCTCCTCGCGGCCCACCGCACACAAATTGCAGGGGTTCTGTTCCGCGTGCGGGCAAGGCGGAAACTTCTCTCGCAACGCGTCAGTGACCCGCCGGGCTAAATGCCCGTCTTGGTCCCGGCCCAGCGTGGCGATGGACAGCCGGCGGGTTGCGGGATTGAAGGCCACGGCTTCAAGGCGCGGCTCTTCATGCAGTAAGCCGGCCAATCGCGCAATCGGGCAAGGCGGGGAGTGGGGATGCGCTGCACCCGGCCGGGGGACCGTGCTTTGCATGGCGGGTCAGGCTGCCGCCTCCACCACGGGGTTTTCCAGAACGCCGATGCCTTCGATTTCCACCGATACCGTGTCGCCGGGCTGCAGCCAGACGGGCGGCCGCCGCGCCATGCCGACGCCATGGGGCGTGCCTGTGAGGATAACACTGCCTGCGGGAAGCGTGGTGTCTGCACTGAGGAACTCGAGCAGTTCCGGCAGGTCGAAGATCATGCGGGAGGTGTTGCTCTGCTGCATGACGCGCCCATTGAGGCGGCCGGTGATGGCGAGATGCAGGGGGTCGGGCAATTCATCCGGCGTCACGATCCATGGCCCGAGCGGACAGAATGTGTCGAAGGATTTGGCACGGCACCACTGGCGGCCGGAGCGGCGAAGTTGCCAGTCGCGTGCGCTCACGTCATTGGCACAAGTGAAGCCCGCCACGTGGTCAAGGGCCGTGGCGCGGGTCGCGTTGAGGCAATCCCTTGAAAGGACAACGGCCAACTCTGCCTCGCTATCCACTTCGTCGCTGCGCAATTTCCGGGGCAAATGGATCGGCGCGCCCGGACCGGTGACCGCGCGGATATTCTTCATGAAAAGCACGGGATATTCGGGCACTGGCGAGCCGGTTTCGACCGCGTGATCGTGATAATTAAGACCAATGGCATAAACCGCAGCAGGCACGACGGGTGCGAGCAAACGGGCGTTACGGACGATCCGGTCGGTCGGCTGGAATCCCTCGGCCCACGAACCCTCCAGCAGGGCAAAGGCACCAGGGTCCCCGGTCGGTGCAGCATGGCGGACTTCGTTGTGTTCGTCGGCGATTCGCCCGATACGCATAAAGCCAACTTAAACCTCGCAAAGCCAAAGGTCACGCGCTGACGAGGGACGGTGCGCGCACTTGCCCCGGGGCAGGGCGGGTGACATTCTACCCTCCATGCACCGGGGGCGCATCCTGACCACAGAGGCCTTAGCGGGGGTCCGCGACGAGATGGAGCGCGCGGGCCGGAAGCTAGTCTTCACCAACGGATGTTTCGACCTCCTCCATGCCGGTCATGTGCGTTATCTGCAGCAAGCCCGGCAATTGGGCCACGCTTTGGCCGTCGGGCTGAACAGCGACCGGTCGGTGCGCGAGTTGAAGGGTGATGGTCGTCCGATCAATGCGCAGGACGATCGTGCGGAGGTTGTCGCCGCCTTGGGCTGCGTCGACTATGTGGTCATTTTCGACGGCAAACGGGCCACCGATACCCTGCGTGCGGTGCGACCCCACATTTATGCCAAAGGCGGTGATTACACAACCGGGTCACTCGACCCCGACGAACGGGCGGTTCTGGCCGCAGCGGCCGCGGAGGTGCGGATCCTGCCGTTGGTGCCCGGGCGTTCCACCACGACAGTCTTGGAAAGGATAGGCCGGCCTTGAGTGCGGGCGACAAACTCCGCATTGGCGTCCTCGGCTCGGGCTCGGGGACCAACCTCGATGTGATTTTCCGCGCCATTCACGACCGCCTGCTGCCGGCCGAGGTCAAAGTGGTGGTTTCCGACCTGCGTGAGGCCGGCATTTTGCAGATTGGCCGGGCGCATCGGGTGCAGACCAAATACGTTTATCCCGGAGAGATGCCGGGTGTTCTCGAGTCGGCCAGCGAGCACAACATCGTCAATGCCCTGCAGCACCAGCATGTCGAACTCGTATTGTTGCTCAACTTCGCTCGCACCCCGGGTCGGGATTTGCTCGGGGCTTTTCCGGACCGGATTCTTGGCATCCATCCCTCACTCCTGCCCCGCTATCCCGGCGCGCGCGCCTGGGAGGAGGCGCTGGCCGCCGGTGATGCGGTCACGGGCTGCACGGTCTACCGGGTCGGGGCGGATGGCGGCAGCGCGGGCACAGTCGCCCAGGCTGAGGTTGATATCCTAGCCGGGGACACCCCCGACATGTTGCGCGACCGTATTCGTCAGGCGGAAAACATTCTCTACCCCGCAGTGGTGGAATTTTTTGCCCGGGAGCGGCCACTTGGAGGATAGACATCCGGACGGCGGGGGCTTTTATTGGGTTTTATGTCCATGGGCCAAGGATCAGCCGGAAACGTCATCGCCGCACTAGCCAGTCTCCTCGTTCCGGGTCTTGGTCAGTTAGTTCAAGGCAGATTTCTCCCCGCGCTGCTCTTTTTCGCCGGGGCCGGTGTGCTCTGGTTGGTCAGTCTCGGCACGCTGGGGTGGATCATGCATCTCTGGTCCTGCCTCAACGCGGCATTGTGGAAACCGCGCTGATCCGGCTTAACTTGATCTCATGAAAACCCTCCTCAACCACATCAACGGCCAATGGGTCGCCGCCCGCAGCGGGGCCACTCGCGACATTCTCAATCCCGCGGACAACAAGGTCATTGCCAAGGCGACCGACAGCGGGGCAGCTGATGCGGAGGATGCCGTCACTGCGGCGCGCGAGGCTTTTGATCAAGGTCCCTGGGGCAAGAGCACGGGACCCGAACGGGCGGAGAAGCTTTTCGCCTTGGCCAGCTTGGTGGAAAAACATGCCGAGGAATTCGCCCGGCTTGACACTCTGAACAACGGCAAGCCGCTGCGCGAGGCGCGTTACGATGCGGCGGATGCCGCCGGTTGTTTCCGCTACTATGCCGGGCTGGCCAGCAAGCCGCAGGGCCAGACCTACAGCGTCAGCGACCCGAACATGGTTTGCCTGACCGTGCGCGAGCCGATCGGGGTCTGCGCGCAGATCATCCCGTGGAACTACCCTTTGCTCATGGCGGTTTGGAAGCTCGCGCCGGGTCTGGCCGCAGGCAATGCGTGCATTCTCAAGCCGTCGGAAATGACGCCCGTTTCCGCGGTGAAACTTTTTGAACTGATGGCCGAAGCGGGTTTTCCGCCCGGCGCGGCCAACCTCATCCTCGGGCCCGGCGACCCGGTGGGCTCGACCCTCGCGGCGAGCGACCGGGTGGACAAGGTCGCCTTCACCGGCGGTGGCGTCACCGGGCGCAAAATCATGTCCGCCGCGACCGGCAACCTCAAGAAAGTCACCCTCGAACTTGGCGGCAAGAGCCCGAACATCGTTTTTGCCGATGCCGATTTTGAGGCTGCGCTGGAATTCGCCATGTTCGGCATCTTCGCCGGACAAGGTGAGGTCTGCAGTGCGGGTTCGCGCCTGATCCTCGAGCGCAAGATAGCCGAAAAATTCCTTCCCCGCCTGGCCGGGGCCTGCCGGAAAATCGTCGTTGGCGACGGCGCCGATGCCGAGACCGAAATGGGTCCGCTGGTCTCGCGGGCGCACATGGAGAAAGTGCTTGGCTACATCAAGTCTGGCCTCGACGAGGGGGCCAAGCTCCTTTGCGGCGGCCATCGCCTCGAGAATGGCCCGCTGGCCGCCGGCAACTTCGTCGAACCAACCGTCTTTGTCGATGTCCCGCCGAAGGCGCGCATCATGAAAGAGGAAATTTTCGGCCCGGTCCTTGTCGTGGAATTGTTCGACACCGAAGAAGAAGCCATCGCCAAGGCCAACGACACGGTCTACGGGCTGGCTGGTGCGGTCTTCACTTCCGACGGGGCCAAAGCGCACCGGGTGATCAAACGGCTGCGGGCCGGTATCACCTGGATCAACACGTATCATCCGACTTTTAACGAGGCGCCGTGGGGCGGTTACAAGCAGAGCGGCATCGGCCGCGAACTTGGAACTTATGGGTTTGAGGCGTACACCGAGGTCAAGCAGATCAATATCAACCTCGCACCCGGCCGGATTGGTTGGTTCAAGAACCTCTGATCCCATGAACCCGATGGTCGAAGTCCGCGATGTGACCAAAAAGTTCGATGGTTTTGTCGCCCTCGACCGCGTCAGCCTCGAGATCGCCGAAGGTGAATTTATGACCTTCCTCGGGCCGTCCGGCTGCGGCAAGACGACTTGCCTGCGCCTGATCAGCGGCTTCGAACAACCGACCAGCGGGCAGATTCTTATCGGCGGACATGACGTCTCCCGCGACCCGCCCTACAAGCGCAACGTCAATCAGGTCTTTCAAAGCTATGCCCTCTTCCCGCACCTCACCGTGCGCGAGAACATCGCCTTCGGGCTGCGCATGAAAAAAATGGGGGCCGAGGCCATTCGTGAAAAGACCGAGTGGGCGGTGGGCATGACCTCCCTGCAAGGCATGGAGGACCGCAAGCCGGCGCAGTTGTCCGGCGGACAGCGCCAGCGTGTGGCCCTGGCGCGGGCCATCGTTTGCGAACCGAAGGTTCTTCTTCTCGACGAACCCCTCTCCGCCCTCGACGCCAAGCTGCGCACCCAAATGCGCACCGAGCTGAAAAACCTGCAGAAACGCCTCGGTATCACCTTCATCTTTGTCACCCACGACCAGGAAGAGGCCTTGAGTATGTCCGACCGCATCGCGGTGATGAACAAGGGGAGGGTCGAGCAGGTCGGCACGGCCGCGGAAATCTACCACAACCCCCGCACCGAGTTCGTGGCCGGCTTCATTGGCGAGACCAACATTGTCGAAGCCGAGGTGCTTGAACACCAAGACGGGCGCATCCTTTGCCGCCTTGAAGGCGGCCTAAGACTCTGGATCAAAGAGGTCGAAAGGGCCCGGACCGGCAGCAAGATGCTGGTCTCGGTGCGTCCGGAGAAGATCCGCCTCTTTCGCGACCGCCCTGCGGCGGGCGAAAACGTCTTCTCCAGCCGAGTGAGCAGCGAAGTTTTCAAGGGAGCGGTCGATGACATGACCATTGTGACCGAGGGCGGCCTTGAACTCAGCGCCCTGCTGGCCAATGCCGGGGAGACTGGGCTCGATTTCCATGAAGGCGAGCAGGTTTGGTGCCTGATCCACCCGAACGATATTAGTCTGCTGGTCAAAGAACAAACCGGCATCGTCGGTTGATTCTGTCCGGCGGACAGGGCGGGGGCACCCGCGGCCGATGGAAAACCAGCCGGGTGGCGGAAATTGACCACCACAGGGCCTCTGCGGGCCCTTTTTTCAGAGAGCGAAAAAAACTATTGCCCCATGGCACGGATTTTGCTTTTCGTTAATTGTTCACAATACCCGTTCGCCTGCGGAGCGGTCCCACAAACAAAATAAACCAAAAAAACATCATGAAAAAAATTATCGCATTATTGGCAGGCGTGTTGCTCGCGGTTCCGCTGGCGCAGGCCCAATCCGAAACCGGCACTTCGGCCGGGGCACAAGCCTTCGACATGGCCCGCTCCGGGGCGATCAGTGCCGGGCGCACCACGGCAGAGACGGTCACGGTCACCGACTACAAAACCGCGGGCGGTAAAGAAATCGTCGTGGTTGAAGAAGACGAAAAGTGGTGGTCGGTCAACGCCTCTACTGGTTGGGACAGTCTCTACATGTTCCGTGGCGTCAACGTCCTCGGCAATGGAAACGGCCTCTACTGGCTCGGTGCCGATGTCGGGATCAGTCCATGGGAGAACGGAACCTTCGTGGCCGGTGTCTGGTATGGCGTCGGATCTTGGTGGAACGGGGCCAATGCCCAGGCGCGCTATGGCGAGCTCGATGTCTTTGCCGAGTACACACATACCTTCGGAAACCTCGCCCTGACTGCGGGATGGATTTACTACTATTATCCGAACTATGCCACGGAAGTCTCCGGGCCCGGAAACTCGCAAAACGAGATCTTTTTCGGTGCTGCCTATGATATCGCGCTTGGCCCGGTCACGATCACACCGAACACGACTTACTACTACAACGTCGGTCCGGAGCTCGGTTCTTATGGCGGAGCGGTCAACGGCGGCTCCTCCTACTGGATCTTGGGCTTGGATATGAACGTGCCGGTTGCCTATGACGGCGCCGTGGCCCTCGAGCCTTATACGCAATTCGGTGTCAACTTCGGCTACAACAACAACAACTTCGGCGCCACCCGCTTCAATGGCGGCAACAACTGGCAAACCGGAGTTGCTCTGCCCATCCAGTTTACGAGCTGGTTCGGCATTTCGCCTTACGTCGCCTATTCCTACCAATGGCAGCAGCTCGCTGCTGGTGCTGGGACCGGCACCGGCGCCACTGCCGTCAACACCTTCTGGGGCGGCATCAGCGCCAACTTCTCCTTCTAAGTTAGTTTGCGTTAACTTAATCCACAAAACCCCTCCAGCTCCGGCCGGAGGGGTTTTTTGCTTTCTGGATTCCCGCGACAGGCCGGGTATCGTGGTTGTTGCTCATGGAAATTCTCCAACTTCTCGGTGTCGCGGTCGGTCTGGCCACCTTGTCCGGGCTGAACCTTTACCTCACCGTCTTTCTCACCGGTCTGGCCGTCCGCTTTGATTGGATTTCCCTGGCCGCGGAATACCAACGGTTGGAAGTGCTTGGCGATCCTTGGGTCTTGGCCGCATCCGGACTGCTTTTCGCCGTGGAGTTCACGGCGGACAAAGTTCCCTGGGTCGACTCCGCCTGGGATGCGGTGCACACCGCGATCCGGCCGGTGGGCGCGGCCCTGCTCGCCGTGATGGTGCTGGGCGACGGCAACCCGGTTTTCAATGTCGTCGTCGGTCTACTGGCCGCGTGGCTCGGTTTCACCACGCACGCGCTCAAGTCGACTGTCCGCCTGCAGGCCAATGCCTCGCCCGAGCCGATTTCCAATCTCGTGCTCAGCGTGGCCGAGGACACTACGGTAGTACTCGGCTTGGGCCTTATTTTCACTTACCCGATTGTCGCTTTGGTCATCGCGGTCATCGCGCTGGCCGCCATCTGGTATTTCGTGCCGCGCATGCTCCGGTCCACCTCGGTCAAACTCTGGCTCTGCGGACGCAAGTTGCGCCTCTCTCCGGTCGACGAGGAGGTGGTTGAGATGCCCGACGACTTGCCCTCGGCCGCCCGGGCCGCGGTCACCGGCCATGCCGGGGCGGAATGGAATCTCGCATGGTCCGTGCCCTGCATCAGTGGCTCCGGCCCGGGTTACCCGCCCAATCGGTTCGGCTGGCTTGTCTCGGCCTCCGGTCCGGCCCAGATGCTTTACTTTGTTCCCCGCCACTCAAACCGTCCCCGCGCCCTGCCTCCCGGTGCGCCCGTTGCCCGGCTCGAGCAGAAATTTTTGGCCGATGTTCTCGTTCTCGAGTGGCCCGGAGGCGAGCAGGCCCGCTTTCTTTTCGACCGCGGGTCGCGTTCGCTGGCCCGGCTGGTTTTCTCCAAATTCACCGGACCCCGATGACTGATTCGCCCCGCAGCGTCGAAGAACTGGCCCAAGCGTTGGTCCGGATGCCCAGCGTCAATCCCGACGGCGACCCGGGAACCGACCGCACGGGTGAGCAGGCTTGCGCGGAATATCTAGCCGGTTTTCTCCGCGACCTCGGCGCGGAAACGGCTCTCCACGAGGTGCATCCCGGGCGACCGAATATCGTGGCGCGTTTTCCCTCCGCCGCGGAAAAGCCGCGCCTGCTTTTCGCCCCGCACACCGACACCGTGAGCGTGGCAGGCATGAGCATTGATCCCTTCGGGGGAGAGATTCGCGGAGGAAAACTTTACGGCCGCGGGGCGACTGATACCAAAGGTCCGATGGCCTCGATGCTCTGGGCGCTGCGCGAATGCCGCGAGATCCTCCCGGAACTGACCCACGAAATTTGGTTTGCCGGGCTGATGGGCGAGGAGGCAGGGCAGGACGGCGCCAAGGCTCTGGCCGAACGGGAGCGGTTCGCCTTTGTCATTGTCGGTGAGCCGACCAATCTCGAGATCGTCTTCAAGCACAAGGTCGACGTCACCGCCCGGATCACCGCCATAGGCCGCGCCGCGCATAGCTCGTGTCCGGAGCGGGGCGAGAACGCCATCACCAAGCTGGCAACCGGACTGCTCGCTTTGGCCAAAGCACTGACTTCCCATTTCGAAACGGTTTCCGACCCTGTGCTCGGGCATCCCACCTTCAGCATTGGGACGATCCGCGGTGGCTCGAAATTCAATATCGTGCCCGATCACGCCGAGGCGGTCCTCGATCTTCGTTTGCTGCCCTCCCAGTGGAAAGACGGGGAGGCGCGCGATCTTTTCGAGATCATGCGCCAAGCCTGCCCGGGGCTTCAGGTGGAGCAAATTATGGGCTCGGAGGCGCTGGACACCGATCCCGCGCACCCCCTCGTGGCCAAGCTGGTCGAAATCGGCGGTCGTCCGGCTGGCGCGTCGTGGTTCTGCGATGCCGCCATTTTCGCGGCGCAGGGCATTCCCGCGGTGGCGGTGGGTCCCGGCTCGATCGCTCAAGCACACACCGAGGACGAGTTCATCGAGGTGGCGGCTCTCGAGCATGGGGCCGAATACTTCAAAAAGTTTCTTCACAACCTGCGCCTGAGCTAGGCTTCTCGGCTTTTCCCTAACTCTCATCCCTCAACCCACAACTTTCCATGCAGACCGCCATCACGCCGACCCGCGCCGACAACTTTCCCGAGTGGTATCAGCAGGTGATCAAAGCGGCCGATCTGGCCGAAAACTCCGATGTTCGCGGCTGCATGATCATCAAGCCGTGGGGTTGGGGAATCTGGGAAAACATGCAGCGCCAGCTCGACGCGATGTTCAAGGCAACGGGCCACGTCAATGCCTACTTTCCCCTCTTCATTCCGCTCAGTTTTCTCGAGAAGGAGGCCAAGCATGTCGAAGGATTCGCCAAGGAGTGCGCCGTGGTCACCCATCACCGGCTGGAGGAAAAGGATGGCAAGCTCGTCCCGGCCGGTGAGCTGACGGAGCCGCTCATCGTCCGCCCCACCTCCGAGACGATCATCGGTGCGGCTTACGCCCGCTGGGTGCAGAGCTACCGCGACCTCCCGTTGCTGATCAACCAGTGGGCCAACGTGGTCCGGTGGGAAATGCGTCCCCGGCTTTTTCTCCGCACGGCCGAATTCCTCTGGCAGGAAGGACACACGGCGCACGAGACCATGGAGGAAGCGGTGGACGAAACGGACAAAATGCTCGGGGTCTATGAAAAATTCGCCCGCGAGCATCTGGCCCTTCCGGTTCTTACCGGGGAGAAGTCGGAAGGCGAACGCTTCCCCGGCGCGGTCAGCACACTCTGCATTGAGGCCATGGTCCAGGACCGCAAGGCGATCCAAGCCGGCACGTCGCATTTTCTCGGGCAAAACTTCTCCCGGGCTTCCGGGATCGAGTTCGCGGCGCGCGATGGGAGCCGTCAGTTGGCCTGGACCACGAGTTGGGGCGTGAGCACGCGGCTCATCGGCACGCTGATCATGGCGCACTCCGACGACGATGGCCTCGTCTTGCCGCCGCGCGTGGCTCCGGCCCAGATCGTTATTCTCCCCGTCATGGCTAAAGAGGAATCCCGGGCGGCCGTGCTTGCGGCGGCCGGGAAGCTGGCCGCCGAATTGCGCGGGCAGACCGCGTTCGGCGAGCCAATCCGGGTCGAGATCGACCGCCGTGATGCCGGCGGCGGGGTGAAAAATTGGGAATGGATCAAAAAAGGAGTGCCGCTCCGGGTCGAAATCGGTCCACGGGACATCGAAAAAGGATCGGTGGCGGTCAGCCGCCGCGATCGTGGGCCCAAGGAAAAAGAGTTCCCCGCCCTGGCCGAATTTGTGGCCAGTGCCGGCTCCGTGCTCGAATCGATCCAGGCCGGCCTCCTTGAGCGTGCGACCAAATTCCGTGACGAGCACACGCACAAGATTGATTCGGCCGAAGATTTCCGTGCCTTCTTCACCGCGAAGACGGCCGACCAGCCGGAAATTCACGGCGGCTTTGCCCTTGCCCATTGGGACGGGACGCGCGAAACGGAAGAAAGGATCAAAGACGAACTCAAAGTCACCATCCGTTGCATTCCGCGCCACGGGGAGGCTGAACCGGGGGTGTGCCCTTTCAGCGGCAAGTCCAGCGCCCGGCGCGTGGTCTTTGCCAAGTCCTATTGATGAGCTGTCCCGCTTTTGCCAGGCGCCCCTTCCCGGCTGCTCCGCGCCGGAAAGGGGCTTTTGCCTCGGGGCTCACGGGGGTGCTGACCCTTTTTTTGTTGCTGACCGCGCCGGTACCCGCGCAATTCCCCTTCAGCGCGTTGCGCTTCCTCAAGCCCGACGGGAGGATCAGTCCGGCGCTCCTCACCGAATGTTCCGGGTTGGTTCACAGTCTACGTTACAGCGGCGTTTTTTGGGCCCTTGGCGACGGAGGCAGCGGCGCCTCCATCGTCCCGGTCGCGGCCGACGGCAAGTTGGCCCAGGGTTGGAACCGCCCGGTACAGATCGATGGTCGCCGGAACAACGACTGGGAAGATATCGCCTTGGATGACCAAGGAAATCTCATCATCGCCGACCTGGGCAACAACAACGGCCGCCGCAAACAGCTCATGCTTCATTTTGTCCCTGAACCCAAGCCGGGCGCCGTCTCGGTCCGGCCGACCCGGACCCTGCGCGTCCACTACGAAGACCAGAAGGGTGCTTCTCCGGATTACGATTGCGAAGCGGTCTTCTCCGTCGCCGGCCGGATCTACTGCCTGACCAAACACCGCAGCGACACCCGAACGCGTCTTTACCGTTTGGACGGGGAATCGGCCAAGCGCTCCAACCCGCTGCGGCTGGTCGGCTCGTTTGACGTCGGCGGGATGGTCACGGCGGCGGATGCCTCGCCCGACGGCAAAATGGTTTCTGTCCTTACTTACACCGCCCTCTGGGTTTTTTCTTACGACCGTGCTTCGGGCAGTATTTTCACCAAGAGCGAGAACGTCCGCCGGACCCCGATTTTCGCCTGGCAGGCCGAGGCGGTGGCCTGGGAGGGCAATGATGCGCTGGTTATTGCCAACGAAAACGGCCAACTCTTTCGGGTCGCCTTGTCCTCGCTGCAGGCGGTCCGTTGATCCCGGACCCGTGCTTCCCGCGTTGCCCCGAGCGCTGCGGTCAGCCATAACGTTCCGATGACAGACGCGCGTTACGATCGGCTGGCCGAAGTTTTGACCAAACATTCCACCGCCCTCCAACCCGGAGACAAGGTGCTCATTGATGTCTCTGATGTTCCTGATGCCATGGTCATTGCCTTGATCCGTGCGGTGCGCAAAGCCAAGGCTCTTCCTTTTACCCAGATCCAGCACAGTCGCGTTTCCCGCGAAATGGCCATCGGGGCAACGGGCCCGCAGATCGGTCTCTCGGCCGAGGTTGAAATGGCGCGGATGAAAAAGATGGACGCTTATATCGCCATTCGCGGCAGCGACAATGCGACGGAAATGAGCGATGTTCCGGCGGACAAGCTCAAGATGATCGCCGCAACGATGCGCCCGGTCATGAACCATCGCATCAACAAGACCCGCTGGGTCGTGCTGCGTTGGCCCTCGCCCTCCATGGCGCAGCAGGCGCAGATGAGCACGGAGGCTTTTGAGGATTATTATTTCCGGGTCTGTACCCTCGACTATGGAAAATTGCGCAAAGGCATGGAATGGCTCAAGGCGCTGATGGATGCGTCCGACAAGGTGCACATCAAGGGGCCCGATACCGACCTGCGGTTCAGCATCAAAGACATCGGTTCGGTCATTTGCGGCGGTGCCCGCAATATTCCGGACGGGGAAGTTTTCACCGCGCCGGTCAAACGAAGCGTCGAAGGCAAAGTGCGCTTCAACGTTCCCACCATCTATCACGGCACCGCCTTCGAGGACATCGCCCTCGAATTCAAACAGGGGCGGGTCATCAACGGAACGGCCGGCCGGAATACCTCCAAGCTGAACGCTATTCTTGATGCCGATGCCGGCGCCCGTTTCATCGGCGAGTTTTCGCTCGGGTTCAATCCGCATATCCTTCACCCCATCCGCGATATTCTCTTCGACGAGAAGATTGCGGGGTCCTTCCACTTCACTCCGGGCCAAGCTTACGAGGTCGGCGGCAACGGCAACCGCAGCCAAGTCCATTGGGACATGGTCTGCATCCAGCGAGCCGACTACGGTGGCGGGGAAGTGTGGTTTGACGGCAAGCTGATCCGCAAAGACGGCATCTTTGTCCCGCCAGAGCTGAAATCGCTCAACCCGGAGCGCGCAAAGTAGGACGCTCGCACCCCAGACTCCTTCATCCTCTCCAGGCTGGCTGGCGCGCCGGCGTTGCGGACCGTATTTGTCACCTCACGGTGGTGCAACGTCCATCGCACAGCGGAACCCGACGTGGCTGCTGCCGGTATCCGGCGGAGTTCCACGCCGGGCAGCTGGACGGTAGCTTTCGCAGTAGGCTGGATGGCAGAGGAAGGATCCGCCTTTGGTCACGCGGCGTTCCGCACCGGGAACGAGTGGCGGTGAGGGGTCCCCGGGGACCGGAGTTTCGCGCTCCGCGTCGAGCGGTCCGCCTGGGTCGCAGCAGGCAAGCTGGTTGTCCGCCCGCGCGGCGAAGGTATCGGCGCGGTAAAGGTCACTGCACCAATTCCACACGTTGCCGCCCATATCATGAAGGCCGTATCCATTGGGGGGAAAGGATCCGACGGGTGATGTGCCGGCAAAGCCGTCAGCTTGGTCGTTACGGTAGGGGAATGGGCCGGTCCAGCGATTGACCATGAATCGGCCATCCGGGTTCTCTTCGTGCCCCCACGCGTAGCGGGCTTGGTCAAGTCCGCCGCGCGCAGCGAATTCCCATTCGGCTTCGGTGGGCAGGCGCTTGCCGGCCCAGTCGGCATACGCCTGCGCGTCCTCCCAAGCAACGTGGACCACGGGATGGTTCCCGCGTCCTTCCAAATTGGTTTCCGGACCCTCGGGGTTGCGCCATGACGCGCCGGTAGTCCAAACCCACCATTGCGACATGTCGCCAAGATCGACCGGGCCCTTGCTCGGCCGGAAAACGAGCGAACCGGGAGCCAGCACTTCGTCGGGTGGCTTCGGTGTTCCGGGTGGGACCTGCTTTTTCATTTCCTCCCAATCGACCGGGCGTTCGGCCACCGTGAGGTAGCCGGTCGAGGCAATGAAGCGGGCAAAGTCGTCATTGGTCACTGCATTGACGTCGAGCCAGAACGGGGAAACGGTGACCCGGTGCGGGGGACTTTCGTTGGGGAAGGCATAGTCGGCCTCCGTCCCCATAGTGAATTCGCCGCCGGGAATGAGAACCATGCCCGGCGGAACAACGGTCGGCCCGCAGGCGGCGAGGGTCAGAGCGAGGAGTCCGAGGGCTGGTCGTGAGAGTTGCTGCCACGGGGCGGGTGCGGGCGTTATCGCGACGGGGACATCGCGATCCATCTTCGGGCTGGCGGCGAAAGGGAGCTTCAATCGGCAAAAACTTCCGTCCAGTCCTTCTGCATGTCCACCACAATCCAGCCGCGGCGCGTCGCATCGGCCAGTGCTTCGACGAGCTTACCGCTGCTTTTTGGTTCTGAGTCGTAGGCGTATTCGCGGTCTGCGTCAGTGTGGTGGATGATGAGACCTAGCGAGGGACGCGGATTGTCGACCGTGGTGTACTCGAGCATTTCCTTGTCGCCATCGCTGTTGCCGAAGCAGGCAATCGGGCGGCGGCCGATGAATTGATGGATGGCGACGGGTTTGCCTGCTTTGTCGTCGATGAAGAGGGTGTCCATCGTTTTGACCAGAACCGGTCCGCTTTGGCGCAGTTTGTAGACCGTGCGGGCGTTTGAGCCCACGACTTGTTCGGGTGGCACGCCGTAAACGCGCTCGCTGAAGACACGCATGAAGTCCGCGCCTCCGCCGGAGACAAGGAAGGTTTTAAAGCCGTTCGCGCGCAGGTAGGCCAGCAGTTCGAGCATGGGTTGGTAGGCGAGTTGGTCGCAGGGCCGGTCGAACCGCGGATGCTTCGCGGTGGCGAACCACGCGCGCACGCGGTCGGCGAACTCGACTGTGGTCAGGCCGGAGCCGGTCAGTTCGATGATCCGGAAGAGGCCCTTGTAGTGGTCGGCGAGCAGGGCGGGAAGGTTGCCGGCGATTGCGGCTTGGACGCTGGGGTCATCTTTCCACTCCGGTTCCTCGGGGAGTCGGCGTTTGAGTTCGTCCAGCGCGAAGGCCAATTGGAATGGCACCGGATTCTCCGGCCAGAGGGTGCCGTCGTTGTCGAAGACGGCGATGCGCTCGGCGGGCGGGACAAAGTCGCGGGAACCGGCGTCGGTGACTTTGGTGACGAAGTCGATGATGGCTTTTCTTGCGTCGGTGTCCTGCCACGAGGCAAGGGGCACGTGGACCTTGCCGGGAGCTTGTTCGGGGCCGGCGTGTGCGGCGGACGCGAGGAGGGCGAGAAACAAGACAGCTGTCGGAAAAGGCCAGCTAGTCCTGCCCGGGGTGCTCCGGGAGTGCATCGTCTCGGGTCAGCTCTGCACGATACGCATGGCCGGAAGGGGACCGCTGATGCCGGCGTCGTCGAGAGCTTTTTTGGCCGCCTCGTTGAGGGTGAATTGGGTGGGCCAAAAATTGGCGGGGTCGCACCAGACGCGGAGTTCCATGGTGTACTTGTTTTCGCCGAGGCCGGTGAGAACGGCAACGGGTGCGGGGTCGGCAAGGACGTTCGGATTACCGGAGGTGGCGCCGAGGAGGGTGGCGCGGACTTTATCCGGCGGGTTGGTGCCGGCCACGGAGCAAGGCACGATGACCACACGCTTCGGATTCGCACTGAAGTTGATAATGTTGCCGCCGGTGATGGCAGAGTTCGGCACAATGACCTTTTTGTTGTCGAGGGTCGTGAGTGTTGTGGTGAAAACGCCGATATCTTCGACCGTGCCTTCGGTGCCAGCAGCAGAGAGATAGTCGCCGCGTTGGAAAGGACGGAAAAAGACGAGGAGGAAGCCTGAAGCGAAATTCGAGAGATTGCCCTGCAGCGCGAGGCCGATGGCCAGACCGGCCGCGGCGATGAGAGCGGCAAACTGCGCAGTGGGGATGCCGAGTTGTCCCAGCGCGGTGATGATAACGAGAATTAGGACGAGGGTGTGAAGGATGTTGGCGAGGTAGGCGGCGATGGTCTGGTCGGTGCCGCGGCGTTGGAGTGAGCTGACGACCGCTTTGCGGATCATGCCGGCCAGCCACGCGCCAACGAGGTAAATGAGGATGGCGGTGGCGAGGGAGGCTGCGAAGGACAAGCCGTTTTCGGCAACCCAGTTGGAGGCGGTGAGAAGCATTTCCTTTCCATCGTGAACAATGGCCGGTGATGCGGCGTCGGGAGCGGCTTGGGCGAGGATGATCATTTTGTGATGTGGATGTGAGTTGGTGTTGTTTTGTTTGCCATATCAGGACCCGCTTGGGGTGGCTCCTGACTGTGGAGGTTCTATCCCGCAGTTTGTTACTGCTGCACGCTGGTGACCGCTTCCATCACGCGGTCGAGGTTAAAGCTGCCGGGTTTCTGGCGAGGCGGATATTCTTTGAAGCTCTGCAACCATTGGCCCACGTAGCCGGTGGCGGGGGCGATGACGAACATGTGCTCGAGGTACCAGCGGCCGTAATCCATGCCGATATCCTGGGCCAGTTCGAACGGATCCATGCGGAGGTTGTTGAGGATGGGGGCGCGTAATTCAACGAAAGGCTGTTGCCAGACGTGAAGTCCGTGGGCCTGCTGCTCGAGGAAGGTGATCTTCCAGTTGTCATAGCGCAAGGCAGCGACACTGCCGTCATCGGTCCAGTAAATGAACTCGCGGCGCGGCCAGGCGCCTTCGCCTTGGAAGGCGGGCAGAAGGTTGTAGCCGTCGAGGTGGACCTTGTAATTACGGTCGCCGATTTTGGCCCCTTTGAGCAGCTGCTCTTTGGCGTCAGGGTTGCCGGCGGCCGCGACGAGGGTGGGCAGCATGTCTTCGTGGGCGGCGATGTCGTTGATTACCGTGCCGGGTTGGATGGTGCCCGGCCAGCGGATCATGGCGGGGACGCGGTAGCCGCCTTCCCACTGGGTGTTTTTCTCTCCGCGGAACATGGTGGTGCCTCCGTCGGGCCAGGTGAAAGCTTCGGCGCCGTTGTCGGTCGAATACATCACGATGGTATTTTCCTCGAGGCCGAGTTCCTTGAGTTTGGCCAGAATCAGGCCGACGTGTCCGTCATGCTCGACCATGCCGTCGGCGTAAATGCCGAGGCCCGTCTTGCCGTCGGATTCTTCCTTCAGGTGGGTGAAGATGTGCATACGAGTCGAGTTCCACCAGAGGAAGAAGGGTTTGTCGTCCTTGGCCGCCCGCTCCATGAAATCGAGGGCCTTGGCGTTGACTTCCTCGTCGATGGTCTCCATGCGCTTGCGGGTCAGTGGGCCGGTGTCCTCGATTTTTCCGCCGGCGAAACTGTGGATCACGCCGCGAGGTGCCCATTTCTTTTTGAACTCCGGGGTTTGCGGATAGTCCTGGTGCTCGGGTTCCTCCTCGGCGTTGAGGTGGTAAAGGTTGCCGAAGAATTCGTCGAAGCCGTGGTTGGTCGGCAGCATGTTGTCGCGGTCACCGAGATGGTTCTTGCCGAATTGTCCGGTCACGTAGCCCTGCGCTTTGAGTAGCGTGGCGATCGTCGGGTCTTCTTCCTTCATGCCTTCGGGTGCCCCCGGCAGGCCGACCTTGGTCAAGCCGGTGCGGATGGGGGATTGCCCCGTGATGAAAGCGGCGCGTCCCGCGGTGCAGGATTGCTGGCCATACCAGTCGGTGAAAAGCGCGCCCTGTTTGGCGATGCTGTCGATGTGGGGTGTCCGGTAGCCCATCATGCCCATGTTGTAGGCGCTGATGTTGAACTGACCGATATCGTCACCCCAGATGACAAGGATGTTCGGTTTTTTGGCGACTGCTTGTGCCAGGAGAGAGGGGACCGTCAGGACGGTGATGGCGGCGAGGGTGGCGCAGAGGAGGCGGCTTTTCTTTGGCATGGTCGGACTGGTTTGGCCGAAGGGCGGGTGTTTTTGCCCCAGGCTGGCCGAAATAATAGCCATATGCTGGGGGGGTCTTACCATGCAAAATGCGTAAAAAGATACCAGGCCCCGACCACAAGGGTTCCTTTCCGTAGGGGATCGGGGTTCGTCCGTGACCGAGTGGCCAGGCGCCGTGTTCAGTTGCTTCAGTGCTTGCGGAGAATCCTTGCCAACTCCGCGATGCCTTCGGGGTTTTCGTGGGTGCCGTGGCCGGAGGGGACGATTTTTTCGGAGCGCGCATCGGCCAGGTGCGAACTCCAATAAGGCACGACGCCGTCGGAACTGTCCGGATTATCCCCTCTGCCGCGGTCGCCGACGACCGAGTGGTAAGGCACGCTGGGCTTCATCGGAAGATTGAGGATGGCAGCCAAAAGCGGCGATCTGGCCCGGAGGAAGACGATGCTATTGGCGGGGGCGACAAACAGTTCGCGCAGTTCTTGGCGCAGGGCCTGGCGGATGGTGATCATATCGCGCTGGGCAATGGTGAAGGGAAGGCGTACGAGGCGGGCGAAAAATTCGGCGAAGGGATTGACCGCCAAATCGCTCCCGCGGTGCGGAGTGGCGAAGAAAACCACCCGGCCCACGTCGTTGCGCGGGCCGAAGTTGATGATCCTGAGCAAGCGCTCCCTGGTCTGCGCAGTGAGGTCGAGCTTTTCCGGCGGCGTATTCATGAACTGCTGCCAGAGATGCTTCCCCCCGGTGCGGATTTGCAGCCCCGAGACCAGTCCGCCCATGCTGTGTCCGACCATCACCATGCGGTCGAGGTTCGGGTTGGCCCGGCGCGGATCGAGTGTGGTGCGGAAGCGGTCCATTTCCTCGCGCAACTTCGCGGCCGTGGCCCATACGGGCAGACCGGTCGGATAAAGGAAAAACCAGAACTGATAGCGCTCGCGGATCTTTTCGTCGGCCATCAGCTCGTTGACCGCCGGCACCCAGGTTTCCGGACGGGACAAGAGACCGTGGACGAAGACCACGGGGATTTTTCCGGGATCGTAGGGGGAAAATTGGAAGAGACCGGCCTGGTCCATGGTCAAGTCGGTGCGGATGAGAGAGCGGACATCCATGCTGCGGTTGCGGCCTTTGGAGAGCATGTAGGCGAGCGGGGCGGTGAAATCAGCCGCGAGTTTGGTGCGGCGTCCGTTCATAACCACATCGTCGTCCTTGCTCGTGCGGTAGAAAACGAGCTGCGGTTGCCCGCGGTCGGAACGCAAGATGGCGGTGACGGCTTCGGTCATTCCGGCCTGCGGAGGGATCCCGGGTTGCCCGCTCAGGTGCGGTGATGACGGCACATAGCGCACCACGTAGGGTGCGCCCGCGCCATCTTGGATGGTGCGAACCCGAAGCCTTTCGATACGCAAAGCGGAAGCCGGAACGAGTTCGTCCGCGCCGCGCGGGTCCATGGTGCGGTCCGACGTGCCGGCCACGCTCAAGGTCTTGCCGTCCCGTAAGGCAAGCGGCGCGAACTGGCGTGCCTGCATGGCGGATACCAGTGTCTCGGTCGCCGTTTGATTGATCTGATGTTGCGTACTGCCGAGACGTGCGGTGCCGGTTAGTTGTATGGCCTCGACGAGGTCCGAAACTTTTTCCGTCTCGCCGACACCGCGGCCGACCGCCTGCTTGAGGAGCGCGGCGGCGCGGTCGTTTCCGTTGTGCGCCGCCAAATTGCGTGCCTCGCCTTGCCGGGCCGATAAACTTTGCACTTGCAAGCCGACGACGGTGCATCCGGTGAAGAGAGAGACCATGGCGACGGCGGCCAAGGCGTGGAGGGTGGCGAGGAGAGGACGGGCATCCATGGCAGGGTGAACCTATCGGGATAGGCGGTGATGGAAAGCCTGCCCTATGTTTCCGGCGCTTGGGTGAGGAGCGTGCGCCAGTGTGCCAGGCGTTCGGCGATGCGCTTTTCTTCGCCGCGGTCCGAGGGCTCGTAGAAGACGCGGCCCTCGGGCAGGTAGGCCTGCGGGATGTAGGCGCCGGGGAAGTTGTGGGAGTATTGGTAGGAGGGGGCAGGATCGGTCTCACCGGTGGTTTTGGGGTGCTTGTCGCGCAGATGCTCGGGGACGGCGAGGGTGCGGCCTTTTTGCAGGTCGGACTGCGCGGCCCGGAGTCCGGCGTAGGCCGTGTTGCTCTTCGGCGCGGTGGCCAGATAAACGGTGGCGTGGGCCAACGGGATCTGCGCCTCGGGCAAGCCGAGGAATTCGCAGGCCTGCTGGGCGGCGACGGCGAGGAGCAGCCCGCGGGAGTCGGCCAGGCCGATGTCCTCGCTGGCGGCAATAACGAGGCGCCGGGCGATGAAGCGGATGTCCTCCCCGGCATGGAGCATTTTGGCCAACCAATAGAGCGCGGCGTCGGGATCGCTGCCGCGGATGCTTTTGATGAAGGCGCTGATCGTATCGTAGTGCGCATCATCCTTGGCATCGTAGACCACGGCTTTGCGTTGGATGCTTTCCTCGATGACGGCGCGGGTCAGGCGGATGGCACCATCCGCCGACGGTTCGGTGGTCAGCGCGGCCAACTCGAGGGCATTGAGGCAGCGGCGGGCGTCGCCGTCGCAGATCTCGGCCAGGTGCGCGGCAGCATCTTCATCAAGGCCGATCTTCTTGGTGCCCAGACCGCGTTCCGCATCGGTCAAAGCACGGTCCAGGAGCGAGCGCAGATTTGCGGACGAGAGCGGACGAAGCTCGAAGACAAGCGAGCGGGAGACAAGCGGGCTGTTGACGTAGAAAAACGGATTCATCGTCGTCGCCCCGATCAGCCGCACCGTGCCGCGCTCCACGTCGGGGAGGAGGACATCCTGCTGGGCTTTGTTGAAGCGGTGGATTTCGTCGATGAAGAGGACGGTACGGGTGCCGTCGCGGGCCAGGCGCAGGGCGGCTGCGGCCATGACCTTGCGCATTTCGGCTACCGTGCTCTCCACGCCGCTGAGGCGTTCGAAACGGGCGTTGGTGGTGCGGGCGATGATCTCGGCCAGGCTGGTCTTGCCCGTGCCCGGCGGACCGTAGAGGACGACGGACGAAAACCGGTCGGCTTCGATGGCGCGACGGAGAAGTTTGCCGGGCCCGAGGATGTGTTCCTGCCCGGCGTATTCGTCCAAGGATCGCGGCCGCATCCGCTCGGCCAGCGGGGCGTGGGCCGCCGCGATGGAGGTTGCCTCGGCGGCGAAAAGGTCGTCGGAGGCCATAATCAGACTAATTTAGCTTGGACCCGCGGCGGGGCGAGGCGGATATTGCCTGACTATGGAGGACTTGGGGCAACAGATTGAGGAACTCGGTCAAAAGGCGCGTGCGGCGGCGCGGGTCCTGGCCTTGTCTTCGAAGGATCAAAAAAATGCGGCGCTCATGGCCATGGCCGATGCCTTGGAGGCTTCCGGGGAGGAGATCCTCGCCGCCAACGGCAGGGATCTCGCGGCGGCACCGGGCTATGGTCTCAATGCCGCGGCGGTGGATCGTCTCAAGCTGGATGCCGCACGCATCCGGGCCATGGCGGAAGGCGTGCGCCAGGTGGCGTCCCTGCCCGATCCGTGCGGGGAAATCATCCGCGAATGGACGCGTCCGAACGGGATAACCATCACCAAGATCCGCGTGCCGATCGGGGTGGTCGGGATTATTTACGAGTCGCGTCCGAATGTGACGGCCGATGCGGCGGTGCTTTGTTTGAAATCCGGCAATGCGTGCATCCTGCGCGGTGGCAAGGAGGCGATTCATTCCAATACGGCGATCGCGCGGGCCCTTTCCGCGGGGGCGGTCAAGGCGGACCTGCCGGCGGAGGTGATTCAATTGGTGCCTTTCACCGACCGCGAGGGGGTGCGGTTGCTGGCGCAGATGGACCGCTACCTTGATGTCATCGTGCCGCGGGGTGGTCATGCGCTGATCGAAGCGGTGGTCGAGCATGCGCGCATGCCGGTGATCAAGCATTACCACGGGGTGTGTCACGTCTACGTGGACAAGAGTGCCGACCTGGCCATGGCCGAGCGCCTTGCGGTCAATGCCAAATGCCAGCGTCCGGGGGTGTGCAACGCGATGGAGACGTTGTTGGTCCATCGCGAGGTGGCGGAGAAGTTCTTGCCTTCCGTGGCCCGGGTTCTCCGCGACCAAGGGGTCGAGTTGCGGGGGGATCACCGGACTTGTGAAGTGCTCGGTGCGGGGACCAAAGCAGCGACCGAGGAGGATTGGACGACGGAGTACCTCGATCTGATCCTGAGTATCCGCGTGGTGGATTCCCTCGAGGCGGCGATCGACCACATCGAGCATTACGGTTCGCATCATAGTGATTCCATTGTGACGACCGATGAGGCGGCGGCGCGGAAATTTCTGGCCGCGGTGGATTCGGCGGCGGTCTTTTGGAATGTTTCCACGCGTTTCAGCGATGGCGGGGAATTTGGCTTTGGCGCGGAAATCGGGATCAGCACGGACAAATTGCATGCGCGGGGGCCGATGGGGTTGGAGGAATTGACCACCTACAAGTATCTCCTGACCGGCGCCGGTCAGGTGCGGGGTTGAGCGATGGGGAAAACAGTGCAGGTTTTTTACGAGGGCCGCGTCCAGGGTGTGGGCTTTCGTTACACAGCGCGTCGCGTCGCGGCGGGGTATGATGTGGCCGGGTATGTGCGGAATCTTCCGGACGGGCGGGTTGAATTGGTCGCTTCGGGGGACAACGAGGAGGTAGACGGATTTTTGCAAGGGGTCCGGGAGAGCGAGTTGGCGGGGCATGTGGCCACGGAGGAAGTGGGCCAGATCGGAAAACCGGCGGGATTGCGCGGCTTTGAAATCCGCTTTTAGGGAACCCCAGAGGTGGAGAAGGCGGGGACGAGGGGCCGAGACCTGAACCGGAGGCCGCAGGCCGGAGATAGGCAGCGGCAGTGACCAAACCTGAGGGAAGAGAAGATGATGGAAGAAGGTTCGGGGCGGAGTGTCTTTTCTTATCTCCTCGGCGCGGAAAAGGGGGCTTGGGAAAATGGGACGGACGGGTTTATGGTTTGACCGTCTTATGAGTGCCGCGCCGGTTGAAATCGAACACCTAACCAAGGTCTTCAAGGTTCCCATGCGCCGGGAGCGGGTCGTGGCGGTGCGGGATCTTTCGATCAGGGTCGAACCGGGGGAGGTTTACGGATTGCTTGGGCCGAATGGGTCGGGGAAGAGTACGACGCTGAAGATTCTCCTCGGACTGGTTTCGCCGACACGTGGAAAGACGAAAGTTTTCGGCGAGGACAGTGCCTGGGTGCGCAGCCGGAAGGATGTCGGGTTTGTGCCGGAAAACCCTTATTTTTACAAATTCCTCAGCGGGGCGGAGACCGTGCGGTTTTTCGGGAAGCTGAGCGGGATGGGCGGCGCGGTTTTGGAAGCACGGGTCAAGGAGTTGCTCGAATTGGTCGGCCTGACCGAGGCCGCGGACCGCAGGGTGGGCGCCTACTCGAAGGGGATGCTGCAACGCATCGGCCTGGCGCAAGCCCTGGTCCAAGATCCGGGATTGCTGGTGCTCGATGAGCCGACGGCCGGGGTCGACCCGGTCGGGTCGCGCGAGATCCGCGATTTGATTTTGGAGCTGAAGGCGCGCGGCAAGACCATCATGCTTTGCTCGCATCTTCTTTCGCAAGTGCAGGAGATTTGCGATCGGGTGGGGATTCTGGCCCGCGGCCAGTTGGTGCGCGAAGGGCGAGTGGAAGATCTCCTCGCAGTGCGAGACCGTACGGAAGTCGTGCTCGAGCAGGTTTCGCCGGAAAAGTTGTCCGCACTGCAAGAAACCGCGGAAAAGCTCGGGCTGAAAATAGTCTCCAGCGGACGGCCGCAGACCACCTTGGAGAATTTGTTTCTTGAGGCGATTGAGCCGGGGCAGTCGGCGGACGCGGGGTCGGGGAGGAAGTAGTGGAAGGGCGGAGGCTCGGGTTTGAGACGTGAGTGAAAGGTGGAACGCGTCCCCCGGACGCGATGGATGCGGTCCGCTGGCGTGCGGTCCGCTTGCCCAGCGGGCCCTGACGGGGAAGATGCAGGGGGACTACTTGCGGGCGGCAGCTTGGACGATTTTGGCGAAGCTGCGGGGATCAAGGCTGGCCCCGCCGACCAGAGCACCGTCGATGTCGGGTTGGTGGAGGAGCTCTTTGGCGTTGTCCGGCTTGACGCTGCCGCCGTATTGGATGCGAACTTTGGCCGCAGTGGCGGGGTCGAAAATCTCGGCCAGTGTCTTGCGGATAAAGGCGTGGGCTTCCTGGGCTTGCTCGGGCGTGGCCGTGCGGCCGGTGCCGATGGCCCAGACGGGTTCATAAGCAATGACCGTGTCGAGCATCTGTTCGGCGTCGAGTCCGGCCAGGCTGCCTTTCAGTTGCTTGGCCAGAACCTCATGATGGCGGTCGGCGTCCCGTTCTTCGAGGGTTTCGCCGACGCAAAGGATGGGGCGCAGGCTGGCCGCGTGAGCGGCTTTGACCTTTTTGTTCACCAACTCGTCGGTCTCGCCGAAGATAATCCGGCGCTCGCTGTGCCCAAGGACAACATAGCGGGTGAAAAACTCGCGGAGCATGCCGGCACTAACTTCGCCGGTGAAAGCGCCGGACGGCTCGTGCCACATGTTTTGCGCACCAAGTGTGATGCCGGGAAGTTCTGAGATGATCTCGGACAAACGGGGGAGGGCGGTGAAAGACGGGATGATGACAATTTCTGCGCCGTCGAAGTTTTTCAACTCCAGCTTGAGGTCCTCCATGAACGATACACCTTCGCCGGAGGTCATGTTCATTTTCCAATTCGCAGCAATGATCTTTTTACGCATAAAACTCAGGACTTTGGCCTTGTCCGCGCCTCCTGACAAGCATGCTCGCGGTCAGGGTCGGGGCAAAAGAGGTTCGATCGCCCGGATGGCCGGCCAGAAGAGTGGATGGCGGCTGATGCGGCTCAACTCGGAAAGGAGGATGTCGGAGGTCTGGACGCGCTCGGCGGGCAGCATCTGGGTCACAGGTATTTGGTTCGGGGCGGTAAGCGTGCCAAGATAATAATCTCCGCCGGTCTCGCGCCGCACCGAGGCTATGGCGTCGCCGAGGCCGATCTCGATCGAAGTCACGCACGCCTTGGTCTCTTGGTTCGCGTCGAACCGGACGGTCACCGAGCCGCCATCGCGCCGACGAAAGATCGGTTCATGGTTGCCGTGGTCCAAGCTCCAGCCGAGGCGACTGGCCAGCCAGCCGAGGAGTTGCAGGGCGGTGAGACGGTGGTCGGAGGCGTGGACAATATCGACCCGATCAATGCGGTCGATGCGCTCCAGCGCGGCGGGCAAATCGAAAATCTGGGCCACGGCATAGCGCAAATGAAAAAGCCGGGTCCAGGTGAGGTCGGCCAGAGCGGAACGGGTGCGGCCGAGGGATTGGATTTCCCGGAGGATACGGAATTGGGCGGCGGGGTCGGACCACGAATTGCTATCCACGATCAGACGGTCCACCCAGCGCCATAATTGGGGGTCGGGGTCCGCATGGAGGTCGCCCTGCCACCAAAGATAGAGTGGCAGGTCTGTGTCGAGATGGGAGAAAACAATGCTGGGCAGGCGTCCCGCCGCAGGGCCGTCTAGCTGGAAGGTGATCTGCTCCGAGCAGATTTCTTTCTTGCCTGTCTCGCGCAGATGGCAATGCGCGGTAATCCAAGCGTGAACGGCGGACTTCTTCGCTTCCGGATGCGCCTGCACGAGGACCGCACGGAAAGCGTGGTCGGCGGCAATCTCGGAGAGTAGCGGGGTGTTGGCCGCAATGGCCTCCGGGGCCTCGCTGTAGATGACGAGATTGACCAGTGAGGCGCGTACCTTGCCCGCTTCGGACTGCTCCCAAAGAAGGCCGAGTTGGCGGTCAATGTCACCGACTTCGACGGCAAGACCGGGGGAGACTGTCATAAACGGCGCCAGACGGCGTGGTCCTGCGAGAGAAGCTCGTCCGCCTGGCGCGGACCCCAGGAGCCGGCGGGATAGAAGTCGAGGCGCGGCGCCGTGCCGTCCAGCCAAGCCTCGCGGATTTGGTCGATGAAGGTCCAAGCGTGTTCTACTTCATCCCGTCGGGCGAAGAGGGTGGCATCGCCGCTCATCGCGTCGAGGAGGAGACGTTCGTAGGCCTCGGGGGTGGCTTTGCCGAAGGATGTGCCGTAGTGGAAGTCCATTTTCACGGGCTCGAGCTGGAGCATCGCCCCGGGCATTTTGGCAGCCATGCGGAAAGAGATGCCTTCGTCGGGTTGGATGCGGATGACGAGGACGTTGGGGTCCTGCAGTTTGCTCTCGCGGTTGAAGAGGACCGGCGGGGTGCCGCGGAATTGAATGGCGATTTCGGTGCCTGATTTTGGAAGACGTTTGCCCACCCGCATAAAAAAGGGCACACCTGCCCAGCGCCAATTGTCGATGTGCAGGCGAAGGGCAACGTAGGTTTCGGTCATGGACCCCGGGGCGACGCCGGGTTCTTGGCGGTAACCGGGAACTTCGCGGCCGTTGATGAACCCCTCGGTGTATTGGGCACGGACGACATTTTCCGCGACGGAGGCACCGGTCAACGGTCGGAGTGCCTGCATGACTTTGACCTTCTCGTTGCGGACGGCATCCGCGCCGAGGTCGATGGGTGGTTCCATCGCGGTGAGGCAGAGAAGTTGCAGAAGGTGGTTTTGCACCATGTCCCGCAGGGCCCCTGAGTTTTCGTAGTAACCGGCGCGCGACTCGACCCCGAGCGGTTCGCTCGCCGTGATCTGCACGTTGTCGACGTAGCGACGGTTCCAAAGCGCTTCGAAAACGGTATTGGCGAAGCGCAAGACCATGATGTTTTGCGCGGTTTCCTTGCCGAGATAATGGTCGATGCGGAAGGTGTCGCGCTCGGGAAAAGCGGAGGCTACGGCGTTGTTGAGGCGGTGCGCGCTGGGAAGATCGGTGCCAAAAGGTTTCTCGACGATGAGCCTGGACCAGGCGCCGGGTCTGGCTTGGCTCAACCCGCTTGCGCTCAAATTTTCGAGGATAATGTCGAATTCGGTGGGCGAGGACGCCAGGTAGTAAAGGCGGTTGCCACGCGTGCCCAGACGCCGGTCGATGGCATCGAGTTCCTGACTGAGCGACGCGTAGCCCGCCGGCTGGTCGAAGCTGCCCCGGTGATAAAAGACATTGGCTGCAAAACGGGCCCAGAGCTCGTCGTTGAGCGGTCGGCGTGAATACTTCCGCGCAGCCTCGCCGAGCTCATCGCGAAAGGTCTCGCTGGTTTTTTCGCGGCGGGCAAAGCAAACCACAGCGAACGAAGAGGGGAGATTGCCGTCAGCCGCCAAATTGTAGAGCGCGGGAATGAGTTTGCGCCGGGTGAGGTCGCCGGTCGCGCCGAAGATGACGATGATACAAGGGTCCGGAACCGGGCGGTTGACCAGGTTGTAACGGAGCGGGTTCTCGGAGGCGGTTTCGGGCATGACAAAATTCAGGCGGCCGCGCGCTCGAGCGAGCGGGCCAAGGTGATGGCGGACGCGGAGCGGTTGAGGATGTAAAGATGCACGCCGGGTGAACCGTGGCGGAGGAGTTCGCGGATCTGATGGTAGGCCCAGGTCACGCCGACTGCTTCGGCGGCGCGCGGGTTGTCGTCGACGACTTGCAATTGTTCAAGCAGGGCGGTGGGCAAGGACGAGCCGCACATCGGACCAAAGCGCTGCACTTGGGCCAGGGAAAGTGGGGGAAGTAGCCCGGGCAGCACGGGCAGGTCGATGCCGTGGTCGCGGCAGGCTTTGAGAAATTGAAAATATTTCTCGTTGTCGAAGAAGAGTTGGGTGGTGAGAAAGGAGGCACCGGCGTCCGCTTTGATCTTCAAATGGCGCAGGTCCGCTTCCATCGAGACGGCTTCGGGGTGTTTTTCCGGATAAGCTCCGGCGCCGAGGCAAATGTCAGGGAAACTCCCGCGGATCAGCGCAATGAGGTCGCTGGCGTAGCGAAGGCCGTCCGGACAAGGTGTAAAGGCGCTTTGTCCTTTGGGCGGATCGCCGCGCAGGGCCATGATGTTGCGGATGCCGTCCGCATGGTATCCGGCCACGATGTCGAGAAGTTCGGCTTTGGTCGTTCCGACGCAGGTGAGGTGCGGCATGACGAGCCAACCGAAATCTTCGCGCAGCATTTTGGCGTATTTGAAGGTGCGTTCACGGGTGGTTCCGCCGGCGCCGTATGTGATGGAAACAAAGTCGGGATGGTACGGGCGCAGGGCCTCAGCCGTGCGGAGCAGTTGTTCGCCGCCTTCTTCGTTCTTGGGCGGGAAAAATTCCACGGAAAGAAGCGGGCGGTTTTCCGCGATGAGGTCGGTGATGGTCCGGTCGGGTTTCATGGGCGAAGCCGGCAAATAGTGCTCCGCCAGCCGTTCCACCCCAAGGAAAATTGCTTTGCCAAGGCGCGGAGGTGCGCTGGATGCTATGGGGATGGGCCATCGATCACCAGCGGACGGCAACAGCCACGGACCTCCGGTCGGCATGCTCTTGGTCTGTGTATTGGTCCTCGCGGGTGGGTACGGGGTGGCGCTTCTGCGTGGACTTAAGCCTGCCCAGGAGGTGCGTGTGGTCATGGTGGCGCCACCGGAACCGGCGCCCGGGGTGGTGGAGCAGGAATGAGCGCCGCGGTCGAGACGGTCGATCTGGGGCGTAATTTCGGTCCGCGGGCCGCGCTCTCCGGGCTGTCTTTGTCCATCCGCGCCGGGGAGATGTTCGCCTTGCTCGGACCCAATGGCAGTGGCAAGACAACGCTGTTCCGCATCCTTTCCACCTTGCTCGCCCCGGGGGCGGGCACAGCACGGGTGGGCGGTTGTGACGTGGTGGGCGAGGCAATGGCAGTACGCCATCAGATCGGAGTCGTTTTCCAATCCCCCGCGCTCGACCCGCAGTTGACTGTGGAGGAAAATCTCCGCTGGGCCGGAAATCTTTACGGGTTGCGCGGAGGTGATCTTGCGGTCCGCGCGCGTGCGGCGGCGGAGGCACTCGGCGTATACGACCGCTGGTCGGACCGGGTGCAGAGTTTGTCCGGGGGTTTGCGGCGGCGGGTGGAAATCGCCAAATGCCTCCTGCCGCGCCCGCGCGTGCTTCTTCTCGACGAGCCTTCGACCGGCCTCGATCCCGCGGCCCGCGCGGGGCTGCGGGCCACTTTGGAGAGGGTGCGGCGCGATGCGGGGGTGACCGTGGTGATGACGACCCACTTGCTGGAGGAAGCGGAGCGCTGCGACCGCGTGGCCATCCTGCACCGCGGGCGCCTTGTCGCGTGCGAAACTCCGGCGGAATTATGCGGGCGGTCGGGTACGGATTTGGCTGTCGTCTCGGGCCCGGAGACCGAGGTGCTGGCCGCCCGGGTGCGGGAGATTTTCGGTTGGCCCTTGTTGGTCCGAGGGGAACGTCTGCGGGTGGAAGTTCCGGCTGGAGGTGAGGCAGCCGGGCGCTTGGTCAGCGCGCTGGGGGCCGCGGCCGATTCCGTGACGGTGGGTCGTCCCACTCTCGAGGATGTCTTTCTCGATCTGACCGGGGAACCTTTGTGCGGCGAGGAGGAAAGATGAGCGGGAAGCGCGGTTTGTTTTTTCTCCCGACCCTGGCTTTGTGGCAACGGGAGATGACACGTTTTGTGCGCCAGCGCAACCGGATCATCGGCGCGCTGGCCACCCCGCTGCTCTTCTGGCTGCTGATCGGATCCGGCTTGGGGGAAAGTTTCCGCGGGGCCGAGGTCGAGGGCGGATTCATGCGGTACTTTTTTCCCGGCACGGTGGTGCTCATCCTTCTTTTCACCGCGATCTTCTCCACGGTCTCGGTCATCGAGGATCGTCGCGATGGTTTCTTGCAGGGTGTGCTGGTTGCGCCGGTCTCTCGTGCGTCGATCGTCTCCGGCAAGTGCCTCGGGGGCATGACACTTGCAGCCGCGCAGGCTGCTTTGTTTTGTCTGGCAGCCCCGTGGGCGGGTTTGCCGGTCGATGGTGCGGTGGTCATGCGCCTGCTGGTTGTCCTGTTGCTCGGAGGTTTCGCGCTGACCGCTCTGGGATTTGTCATCGCCTGGCCGCTTGAATCGACGCAGGGCTTCCACGTCATGATGAACCTGGTGCTCATTCCACTCTGGTTGCTTTCGGGTGCCTTTTTTCCGGCGCGGGCAGGTACGTGGACGGAGTGGGCGGCAGCATTGAATCCGCTGGCCTATGTCACGGCGGGCGTGCGGCGGGCGTTCTATGGCGACGGCGCCGATCTTGGTTTGGTGCCCTCTTTCGGCGCGGCCATGACGGTGATCTTGCTTTTTGCCTCCGTAATGTTCCTGGTTGCTCTGCGTGTGGTCAGGCGCGAAGGCCCGGAATCGCGATGAAGTCGGCGGCCAAGGCAACGGTCTTGCAGGGGGTGGTTGCCTTGCTGGTGGTCGGCGCTCTGCTTTACATCGCGCGTTCGGCCCCATTCCTCGGCGCGGTGGAGGAAACCGAAGATGTGGTACGGCGCTGGGGGACAATGAGCATCGTCATCTACCCCTTGCTTGTCATGGCCGCGACCGTTCTTTTCCTGCCCGGAGGCATTTTGAGTTTGGGTGGCGGGTTTTTTTTCGGACTGTGGTGGGGTACTTTGTTGGTGCTGGCCGGTAATTTGCTCGGTGCAGCTGTGGCATTTTTTGTCGGCGACAGGCTGGGGCGAAAATTTGTGCGCCAGCGTATTCTGCGGGACCCGCGTTGGGCGGCACTGGATGGAGCGATCGGCAAGCACGGGCCGCGGATTATTTTTTACAGCCAATTGAACCCGCTTTTTCCCACGAGCTTGTTCAACTATCTTTACGGCATCACCAAGGTGCCCTTCTGGGAGTGTCTCAAGTGGGTCGCGCTCGGGCGGTTGCCGGGGATTTTTCTTTATTCTTACCTCGGCACACTGGGGCAGTTGGGAATCCGTATACTGCGCGGGGAATCTGAACCGGGACCCGTGGAATACGCTCTCTGGGGCGGAGGTTTGCTTTTGACCGTCGGGGTAGCCGTTTTGCTCGGACACACCGCGACCAAGGTGATCGAGGATTACCGTCGGTTGGCCCCGGTCCAAGAGGAAGAGGAAGACGTCGATTGAGGGGGTTGTTGCGGGGTTCCTGTTGCGGTAGCTTTCGCATCCGCATGCATAAAATTGCCTTCTTTCTCCGGCCGCGTTTCCCGGCCATCACCGACCGGGCTTGCTAGATGGATGCACGCCATTCCAGATGGCTGAGCGCTGCGACCGCGGTGTGCCTATTTCTTCTCGGGGTGGGCGATAGCTGGGCGTCTGGCTGGCAGGTCAAGCGTCTGGCCGGCCGGGACTACCTTCCTGTTTCGCAGTTGGCCTCGTTCTACCAAATGCGCCTGATAATGCGTGGCGATCGCGGGGTGGTCTTGAGTTCGGGAAAGCGGCGCATTGAATTCGGGAAAAATTCGCGTGAGGCGCGGATCGACGGGGTAAAGCAGTGGCTTTCCTTTCCCGTGCTCTACTTCGGGGGGCAATACCACGTCTCGCGCATGGATCTGGCTAAGACAATCGATCCGTTGATGCGTCCGGAAAAAATCCCGGGCCTTAAACCGGTGCATACCGTGGTCCTTGATCCGGGGCACGGCGGACATGATCGCGGTGCGGTGAATCGCTGGGGCTCGGAAAAAAATTACAACCTCGATTTGAGCCGGCGCATCCGTGCCCATTTGCAGAAGGCAGGCTTGCGGGTGGTGATAACGCGCAGTCGTGACCAATTCATCCCGCTTGAGGCACGTCCGAGGATGGCCAACAATATCGGGGACGGCTCTGTTTTTGTCAGCGTGCATTTCAATGCCGCGGCCACGCGCAACTCCTTGGCCACCGGCTTCGAGGTGTTCACGCTCACGCCCCGCGGCGCGCCGAACAGCCATGACAGTTACCTCACGCGACGCAGTTTTTCGGCTGAACGGGGGCACAAGAGCGATCACGCCAGTCATGTGTTGGCCACCTCGATCCAGCATGCCAAATTAGGGATGGTGCCGATGTTTGATCGCGGGGTGAAGCGGGCGCGTTTTGCGGTGCTGCGAGGTTCGGCAGTTCCGGGGGTGCTGATCGAAGGCGGTTTCATGTCAAACCCGCGCGATGCACGCCTCCTGCACACCGTGGTGTGGCGGGAGCGTCTGGCCAAGGCGGTGGCCGAAGGTATTCTTGCCTTCGTTACGCTGAGCACCGAAGGCAAGCGTCCGAAATTATTGGCGCAGTACCGGGCGGAGGCTGCGGCGGAAGTTGCGGGGAGCCCTTTCGATTACCAGCCGCTGGCGGGAATCGGGCGTCTGGTGAAGCCAAAGTTCCCGGGTTTGTCCGGCTGGCGCCGGCTCCTGCCGGCGCCCCTCGGCGAAGAGATGCCGCCTTTCCGTCTCGAATACGAGCCGGCCGGCTGGGTGCAACTCGAAGCGTGGGCGGCGGCGGGTGAAGATGCCCGTTCGGCCGGACAACAGGAGGAGAGTTTTCTCTCGCGTCCGCGCGAATGGCCGGATCCGGCGCCCGCCTGGCCGGGCCTGCGCGGCTGGCGTTCCCTTTTGCCTCCTCGCGGTCTGGAGGAACCTTTTCTCCTTTTCGCGCCGCCTGAGGGCGCGCCGGTGGACCCCGAAGCGGGCCGTGATCAAGAACAAGAGCCTGCCAAGAATTGGATTTTGGAAATCCTGGGCAAGGCGCTCTGAGCGCGGTCAGGATTTCTTTTTTTCTTCCTCTGCCATTTCTTGCAGTCGGCGCATTTCGATAGCCTGCAGTCCGACAATGGCAGCGACCGCGGCGATGGTTTCGGGCGAGTCGGCCCGCGAAACATCGGCTGCCGGCTTGGTCAAGCCGGTGAGAATTTGGCCGTACGCACGATGGCCGAGAATGGCGCTGAGCTTGCCGCCAATATGCCCGCTGTGGAGGTCGGGAAAAACAAGAACGTTGGCCCGTCCGGCCACCGTGCCGGCCACCGATTTGTTGCGCGCCGCCCCGGGCAGGAGGGCCGCGTCCGCTTCGAGTTCACCGTCAATTTCAATCGCGAGGTGCCGCGCCTTGGCTTGCTGCCGCGCGAGGGCGGCAGCCGCCGCGACTTTTTCGGTGCCCGGGGTGACCGCGCTGCCTTTGGTCGAAAAACTGAGCATAGCGACGCGTGGGGTTTCGCCCGTGAGCTGAAGGCAAAGGTGAGCAGCCTGCAGCGCGATGGTGGCCAACTGTTCGACATCCGGCTCGGGAACCACGCCGCAATCGGCCATGACGAGCACGCCATGATGACCGATATCGAGTCGACCGGTGTCGGCCACCAGGCAACTGCTGACCAAATGGTGCGGCCCCGAGGGCTTGACCACACGAAGAAGGGGGCGGAGGAGCGCGCTGGTCGGGGAGTCCACACCGCCGACCACGCCGTCAGCCCGTCCGTACTGTACCATCATGGCTGCGTAGTAGTTGGGGTTGAGCAGCAGCTCCCGCGCATCGGAAAAACCGATCTTCTTGTAGCGGTCCAGAGTCTCGAGAAAGCGGCAAAAATCCGGTAGATCGGCGGATTGTTCCGGATTGATCACACCCAAATGGTCAAAAGGGATCTTCTCGCGTCGCGCGATGTCTTCGACCACGGCACGACGCCCGAGCAGGATGGGGACACCGAGGCCCAATTCGTAGAAGTGCCGGCCTGCGGCAATGGCGCGAGGATTTTCGCCTTCGGGGAAAACGATGCGTTTGGGATGGCGGCGCAGTCGGCCGAAGACAGATTCGATGAATTGCATGGCGTAAACTGGACGGCAGGGTGGCGGAGTTGTTCACGCGGCTCAAGCACAAGCGGGAGGGCAAGGACAGTCGGTGCGGCGGAGGCAAGCGAAGTGTGTCATAAACGTGCCTCTCCCCAGACCGGGAACTGATCGGACCGCCGCCGTGCGGAACGCCGGAAAGGCCTCTCCCATTCGGTCCCCGAGCGCAGTCAAAAAACATCCTTTTAGTCGGTAGATAAACAGTTAAGCGATAATTAAATACAGTATTTAGGTTCAATGGAATTTTTCGTGATTTATTCTGAAAAGCGTTGACCAAAGGGGTAGCTTGGTGGTTTAAAGTGGGTCAAAGTGGTGCAAGATGGCATCACAACCCTGAAAATGTCGAAGTCTTCCTCAGCTCCGATGGTCTACGCCGGAGAATTCCGTCATGCGGTCGATGCCAAGCATCGTGTGACCATTCCGTCACGTTGGCGGGGCGATGCCGCGGGCGAATTTTTTGCCGTGCCGGATCCTGCGGGGAAATTCCTCATGATCCTGCCGCCCCCGGAGTTTGATCGTGTCAAGTCGGATGTCGAAGCCAATGCCTCGATCGCCCCGGCCGACCGCCGCAAATTTATCCGCCGTTTTTATGCTCTGGCGCAGCTTGTTTCGATCGACAAGCAGGGGCGTGTGCTTTTGCCCGAAGAATACTGCCGCCGCCTTGGCTTGGACGGCGAGGTCGTGCTGATCGGCAGTCACAGCCGGGTGGAAATTTGGAATTCTGAACGTTGGGCGGCCGCCACGGCCGAAGAGGACGAGGTCTTCCGCCGCGTGGCGGGGGAAGTCGGCTTATAGCCATATCCGCCCACCGCCCGAACCGCACCGCAACAACCAAAGAATGGCAAAGAACGGCCGCAAATTCACCTTCGGTTTTTCCGCAAAAAAAGACGCGGGAGGCCGGACGGAGGGTTCGGTCTGCCTTCATCTTCGTGTCCGCACATTTTATGAGCAATTCGGCCTCCGCAAAAAGAGAGCCCCGCGCAAACCTTGACGTCACGAGCTGGCACGAGCCGGTTTTGCGCGACGAGGTTGTCGCGTTGCTGCGCCCGGCTCCCGGCCGGGTGTATCTTGATGGCACGCTGGGTGGGGGTGGGCATGCCGAGGCCCTCCTTGCGGCCGGGGCACGGGTGGTTGGCCTCGATCGCGACCGTGAATCGCTCGAGCACGCGGCCCGGCGTCTGGCTTCCTTCGGAGAACGATTTACCGCGGTGCAGGCCAACTTCGCCGATGCCCCGGAAGTGCCCCAGATCGCTGCTGCCGCTCCTTTTGATGGGGCGCTCCTCGACCTTGGCGTTTGCTCCCATCAACTCGACACGCCGGAGCGCGGCTTCAGCTTCCGCCATGACGGACCCCTCGATATGCGCATGGACCCCGCAGCTGGCGAACCTGCGGCCATCTTGGTCAATTCGGCCGGCGAAGCCGAATTGACGCGTCTTTTCCGTGAATACGGTGAGGAACCCCAGGCGAGGCGCGTGGCTCGGGCCATTCTGGCAGAGCGCGAGCGCCTGCCCTTCACCCGCACCGGCCAGCTGGCCGCCCTGATCGAAAAAGTGCTTGGCCGGCGCGGTCGCGTGCACCCCGCCACGCGTGTTTTTCAGGCTCTCCGGATTGCCGTGAACGATGAAATCGGATCACTGCGGCGCGCCTTGGTCTCCATCCCTCCGTTACTCAAAGCCGGTGCCCGTTTTGTCGTCATCACTTTCCACTCCCTCGAAGACCGCGCGGTGAAAACTTTCTTCCGGACCGGAAGCGAGCAGTGGCTCGACCGCCCGGAGTGGCCCGCCCCTCGACCCAATCCCGAATGGCGCTTTCGCGATCTGACCCGCAAGCCGCTGTCCGCTGTGCCCGGCGAAACCGGTCGCAACCCTCGGTCCCGCTCAGCGCGTTTGCGCTCGGTGGAAATCCTGCCCCTGACCCAGGAGGTGGCGGCATGAGATTCGAAAGCCGCGATAACGCCCTGCCGCTCGGCCCGCTGATGCGATGGCTGGTCTTGGTTATCTTCGTCGGTCTCCTCGGGCTTTGCTACGTGCATATGAAGCACAAGCTGAAGGTGGACGGGGACCGTTGCCGCGAACTCGAGATGGCGTTGGAAGCGCTCAACGAGAAACTGCAGGTGGCCGGCAACGAGGTCATGCGCCTGACGTCGCGCCCCGAACTCGAGCGCCGGCGTGATGAGGGTTTTATCCGCATGATCGAGGTGCAGGACAGTCGTTTGAACCGCCTGCGAGTGCAAACCACGGCGCTCGCCGCCCAGCCAGTGGTGCGGAGCGACAGCGGGGAGGTGCTTCCATGAGCGGAAGCGCGCATCGTCGTGCCGGATTGGTCTGCATCATGCTGGCCGTCGTGCTGAGCATTTATTCGGCCCGACTTGTCCACCTGCAAGTGGGAAAACATCGCGAGTACGGTGGTCTGGCCGCGGAAAAAACGGCGAAAAAGAAAGTTGTCCCGGGCGAGCGCGGCCGCATCACCGATTGCCGTGGCGAACCGCTCGCCGTAAATGTACCCATTTATTCGGTGGTGGTCGACGGCAAGTTACTCGCCGAATTGGAATCCGACCGCGAGCGGCTGGCCGGCATTATTGCGCGCCACCTCGGCTTGCCGCCCGAAGACGTGGCAGGCCGCATCGCCTCGGACCGGGCCTACATCGTGGTGCAACGCGGTGTGGATGCGATGCGCGTGGCCAAGCTCAAGGAGGAATTGGCCGGAGCGCGCCTGCGCGGCGTAATGTGCGAACCGGAGCCGCGCCGCTTCTACCCCAACGAAGAGAGACTCGGGCACGTGCTTGGTTTCCTCAACCATGAAGGACGCGGCATTCAGGGTGTCGAGATGATGATGGAACCCTATCTGCGAGGGGAGGACGGCTTCATCTTCACCGAGCGAGACCGGACCGGGAAAGAAATCGTAGCTTACCGCGGACACGAGCGTCCGGCCAAGCACGGCATGACGGTCGAACTGACCATCGACATGGCATTGCAAGACATCGTCGAGCGCGAACTTGACGCGGCCTACCGTCAGCTCAATCCCCAGATGATGACCGCGGTCTTCGTGCGGCCTCGCACGGGCGAGATCTTGGCTATGGCCACGCGTCCGGCCTTCAATCCGAACAACCCCGGCGAAGCGGCGATCGAGACGACGAAAAACCGCGCGATCGTCGACATGGTCGAACCCGGCTCAACCTTCAAGATCGTGGTCATCTCCGCCGCGCTCGAACACAAAGCAGTGACGCCCGAGAGCACTTTTCACTGCGAGAACGGAAGCTTTGCCTATGCCGGAAAAATCCTGCGGGATGTCCACAGTTACGGATCAATGAGCGTGCACGACATCATGGTTAAGTCGTCGAATATCGGCTGCGCCAAAATCGCCATGCACCTCGGGGCCGACACCTTTTACGAATACATCCGTCGTTTCGGCTTCGGCGAGCGAACAGGCTTGGGTTTGCCGGGCGAGATCTCGGGTCTGGTCCGGCCGCGGCACAGCTGGACCGGCTTGTCGATCACCCGGGTGCCCATGGGACACGAGATTGCCGTGACCCCGCTGCAGATCGCCATGGCGATGTCGGTCATTGCCAATGGCGGGAACATGATGCTGCCGCAGATTGTGCGCTCGGTGCGTGACGGCGACGGGCGCGAGGTTGTCGCTTTTTCCCCTGAAATCCTCCGTCGCGTCGTCTCCGAAGATACCGCGGCCAAAGTCAGCGCCTCGCTTGTCGATGTGGTCGGTGAGCGGGGCACGGCACGCTTGGCCTCCATTCCGGGTTTTGCCGTGGCCGGCAAGACAGGAACCGCCCAGCGTGTGGATCCGAAAGGCGGGTACGCAGCCGGCAAATATGTTGTTTCCTTTGCCGGATATTTTCCGGCCGAAAATCCTGAGGTGGCGGGTATTGTGCTGGTTGATGACGCCAGGACGCCCGGTGGACGCAATTACGGCGGCACGGTGGCGGCACCCATATTTTCGCGTATCGGCGAAGCCATGGCCCGCCACTTGGAGCTCGTTCCCGATTCGTCCGCCCCCGACACAACGATCGCCCTGGTGCCTTTCGGCAACAGCATGAACTGAGATCGCATGCAACTGTCCAAGATCATCTCCGCCCTTCCTTCCGCTCCGGTGGCGGTGAAAGGTCCGGCCGACCGCGAAATCACCGGTCTCACGCACGACTCACGGCAGGTCACCCCGGGCTGTCTCTTTGTTGCTCTGCCCAGCGTGACGCCGGGACGCACCGGTGAGGCCGCAGGCGGAGGCGCGAACTTCATCCTCGAAGCGGTGGAGAAAGGCGCGGCGGCCGTCATCACGTCCACCGACCTCGATGCCCCGCGTGCCACCATGATCCGGGTCGAGTATCCGCGGCCCGCGCTTTCCGCCGTTGCGGCGGTCTTTTACGGCCATCCTTCCCTCCAGTTGCAGACCGCCGGGGTGACCGGGACGAACGGCAAGACCACGGTTTCTTTTCTCCTCAAGCACCTGCTCGACGTCGCCGAACGCCCCTGCGGGCTGCTTGGCACGGTGCGTTACATGGTCGGCCCCCGCGAATTGCCCGCCGCGCGTACCACGCCTGAAGCGGATGACGTGCAGCGTCTTCTCCGCGAAATGCGCGACGTCAATTGCCGTGCGGCGGTCATGGAGACCTCGAGTCACGCCCTCGAGCAGGACCGGGTGCGGAATGTCGAGTTTGATGCAGCGATTTTTACCAACCTGAGCCAGGACCATCTGGATTATCACCAGACGATGGAGGCATATTTCGCGGCCAAGCAGCGTCTGTTCGAACAACTGGCCGCCCAGCCGCACAAGCGCGGCACGGCGGTGATCAATATTGATGATCGTTACGGCCGCCGGCTTTATGACCTCTATGCCCAGCGCGTCAAGACACTCACCTACGGCCAATCGTCCGGGGCCATGTTCCGTGCCGCCGATCTGCGGACCGACCTGCAGGGCACGCAATTTTCCCTGCATGCCGGCGGCCGCAGTTTTCTCGTGCGCCTTCCGCTCTACGGCTCGTTCAATGTCTACAATTCCTTGGCCGCTCTCGCCGCGATGCAGGCCCTCGGTCACGATGTGCGCAAGTCGGTCGATGCGCTCAAGGACGCGCCCCAAGTTCCCGGGCGGTTGGAGATGGTGCCTGGGCCGAAAATTTTCCGGGTCTTCGTCGATTACGCCCACACGCCGGATGCCCTGGAGAGTGTTCTCCGCACGCTGCGGAGCCTCGAACCGGCGCGCCTCATCACTGTTTTCGGGTGCGGCGGAGATCGTGACCGGGCCAAACGCGGACCGATGGGCCGGGCCGCCGAGGACTCCTCCGACTGGTGCATTGTCACCTCCGACAACCCGCGTCGCGAAGATCCCGAGGCCATCTGTCGCGAGATCACTTCCGCTTTGCGCGGAAAAAATCACGAGGCAATCACCGATCGGCGGGCCGCGATCCGCCGCGCCGTGGCTATGGCCGGCCCGGGAGACATCGTGCTGATTGCGGGCAAAGGTCACGAGGACTATCAGGAATTGGCGGATCGCAGGATTCCTTTTGACGATGTGGCCGAGGCATCGGCCGCCATCCGGGGGAGGGCTGCCTGATCATGGACTCGACCGATCTCCATGCTTTGGCCGCCGCCTGCGGTGGCGTTCTCCTCGGAGGCGATGGGACCCCGACGGTGACGACAATTTGCAAGGACACCCGGACGCTGCAGGCAGGGGACCTTTATTGGGCTTTGGTTGGGGAAAATTTCGACGGCCATGACTTTGTTGGAGCTGCTGCGGCCACCGGGGCCGCGGGTGCGGTCGTCTCCCGCCCGGTCTCCGGCCTGCCGGACACATTCCCGCTGATCCGCGTGGATGACACTCTGCGTGCCCTGCAGCAATTGGCTTCGTGGCATCGCGGTCGGCTGAAGGCCCGGGTTGTCTGCCTTACCGGAAGCAATGGAAAAACAAGCACCAAGGATTTCGCCGCCGCGGTGGCCGGGACGCGTTTTAGAGTGAATAAAACTGAGGGCAATCTCAACAATCACATCGGCCTTCCGCTAACCATTCTCTCGGCCCGCTCAACAGACGATGTTTGCGTGTGGGAAATCGGCATGAATCACGCGGGGGAAATCGGGCCGCTGGCCCGTTTGGCTGGTCCGGACATCGGGATGATCACCAATATCGGGGTCGCCCACATCGAGTTTTTCGGCTCACGCCAGGCGATCGCGCAGGAGAAAGGCATGCTTGGCGAGGTACTTCTTGCCGACGCGGTATTGGTGCTGCCTTTCGCAGACGAGTTCGCCTCGTCGCTTGCCGCCCGGACCAAAGCGCGTGTCGTCATGGTCGGGTCACCGGACGGTTTGCACGCTGAGAACCTGCGGCCATCCGCTCACGGCCTCGACTTTGATCTTGTTTCCGGTCGCGAATGCGTCGCCGCGCATCTGCCGGTGACTGGGGAGCACATGGTGCGCAATGCCCTGCTTGCTGTCTCGGCGGGACTGGAACTCGGGCTCTCCCTGCGCGAGTGCGCTTCGGGATTGGCCGCCACCAAGCTATCGGCGCGCCGTTTGGCCTGCCTTGATATTCGCGGAGTGACCGTCCTCGACGACAGTTACAACGCGAACCCCGATTCGATGGATGCCGCGCTGCACGCCCTGCGAGGCTTGCCCGGACCAGGACGTCGTTTTGCCGTGCTCGGGCGGATGGGCGAACTGGGGGCCTACGCCGAGGAGGGCTACCGCCGGGTCGGCCGCACCACCGCGGCAACGATGGACGTGCTCATTGCTGTCGGCCCGGAGACGATACCGATGGCCGAGGAAGCGGAGAAGGCCGGAACCAAAGATGTACGGCGTGTCGATAACACGGGAGAAGCGGCGACGCTGCTGCGACAACTGGCCCGGCCCGGCGACGCGGTGGTCATCAAAGGAAGTCGCGCCGCCCGGATGGAACGCGTCTTGGAGGATTTTTCCTGATGCTTTATTATCTCCACCTTCTCTCCGACTACGGAAAAAATCTCGACGCTGAGATTTTCAAGGCGTTCAACGTCTTCCAATACATCACGTTCCGCGCTGTGGCAGCCGGGGTCACCGCATTCGTGCTCAGTTTGATTTTCGGAAACTGGGTGATCCGACGCCTTGTTTCACTTAAGCTCGGCCAACCGATTCGCTCCCAGGAAGAAGTGCACCGCTTGCACGAATTGCACGGGAGTAAAGCGGGCACCCCGACGATGGGTGGCGTCCTTTTGCTCGGCGCCCTGCTCATTTCTGTCCTGCTCTGGGCCCGGCCGACGAATCCGCTCGTTTGGCTCGCCATTTTTTCCGTCGTTTATCTGGGAGCGTTGGGCTTCGTCGACGATTACCTGAAGGTCACCAAAAAGTCCTCGGACGGTATAAGCAGCCGTTTGAAATTCGCCCTGCAGTGCCTGCTGGCCGGGCTGATCACTGCATTTTTCGTTTGGGATCCCGCCCTCAGCCCGCATGCCTCCCAGCTCTATGTGCCCTTCTACAAAGAGCCTGTCGTGCAGAATCTCGGAATTTTCACCTTCGTTCTTTATCTGCTGGTGATTGTCGGCTCTTCCAATGCCGTCAACCTGACCGACGGACTAGATGGTCTGGCCGCCGGTTGCACGGCCACGGTGGCTTTCGGCTTTGCGGTGCTGACCTACGCCGCGGGCAACGTCAAGATTGCGCAATACCTGCAAATTCCGTGTGTCCAGTTTTCCGGGGAGCTTGCCGTGGTCTGTCTCGCTTTGGTCGGTGCAGCGCTAGGATTCCTCTGGTGGAATTGCCACCCGGCCCGCGTTTTCATGGGCGACACCGGGTCGCTCGCCATTGGCGGTTTGCTTGGGGTGGTCGCCATTTCCGCCAAGCAGGAGTTGCTTCTCGCCCTGATCGGGGGCGTCTTTGTGCTTGAAGCCGGCTCGGTCATCCTGCAGGTCGCCAGCTTCAAGACAACCGGCAAGCGCATCTTCAAGATGTCCCCCTTGCATCATCATTTCGAGCTGAGCGGCTGGAAAGAAGGCACGGTTATTGTGCGCTTCTGGATCCTCTCCGTCATTTTCGCCCTTCTCGGGCTGGCCACTTTGAAGCTGCGGTGATTGCCATGGACTACACGGGAAAACATGCTGCCGTGCTCGGCCTCGGCCGGAGCGGAGAAGCGGCCGCCCG
>CAMBSX010000003.1 GCA_945870655.1 Chthoniobacter flavus
CGGCCGCGGCTTACTTGGCGGGGAGGTCAAAATTCGCCTGCGAGGTCATGAGCCAGCGTCCCCCTTGGCGGATGAACGATGCCAGATACGGTGCGGGGGTGCCCTTGTACCGGCTGCCCTTAATGGTGTATTCGGCCGTGGCCATGTAGCGGACGACGAGGGAAGAGCCGTGACGGGTGGTTTTCATCGGGCCGAGTTTGAAAGCGTCGAGCTCGATTTGGCCGTTACCGACCTTGACCAGGAATTCCGGTTTGTCCATGAAGCTGCCGTCGGCCCTCGCCACCTGCCAACTGGGATCAAGGCTGGCGTCCAGTCCCTTGGTATCGGCGTCTTTGACCTGATTCCAAAAGGTCATGAGCAACTCCTTGGCTTGCGGGCCGGATTTTTTGCCGGACACCGCGCCGTCGCTGGCCAGGGAGCTTGCGCTGCCGGCGATCAGCGCGAAGAGCGTTGCGAGGCAAAAGATCCGCGGCATGCGGAGACTGACGGAAAAGGGCTTATACTTCCGGGCGGCGGCGAGTTGAGCTTGAGGACTTGTTTGCATCACCGGCCAAGCTGGCAGCCCGGTTTGCCAAAGGCAAGCACCCGCCGTTCCAGATTGGGGACCGGAACAGAAAGATCTCCGACATGCGGCTAAAGGCGGAAGTTTACCCGGAGACGGTCTCGCCCACCCTCGCCTCTGGCTGCTCCACCTTTTCACTCGGCCCTCCGTTTTCCGCCCTCTCTGCCCAAACTTCCCCCTTGCCCCGGCCAAGTTTCCCGATAATGTTGCGGATTCGCATTTATGACCAAGACCGCCGTAAGCAGCGCAGCGCTGCACGAGAAAGACACCGGAAGCGCGGACGTACAAGTCGCACGCCTCACCGAGCGCATCAACCATTTGACCGGACACCTGAAGGAAAATGCCAAAGACCACTCGTCTCGCCGCGGCCTCCTCAAAATGGTGGCCCGCCGCCGCAGCCTGCTCGACTACCTGAAGGACACGGCCGCTGAGCGTTACACTAAGCTCCTTGAGAGCCTAAATCTCCGCAAATAAACCAGACCGCCGCGCTCGCGGCGGTCCTTTTGCCTGCCATCAGAACGCACGTCCCCGTCATTCATGCCCCAGCCTGGGCTTCAGGTCTCCCATGCGGAGCCTTGTATCCTGTGCTTTGGGATGAAACGGGGCCGGTGTTCACCAACCTAAAACCGTAAATACACCCTATGTCACACACCATCATCTCGGGCCCTGTCGGCCAGAACGAGATTACCTTCGAAACCGGCAAAATCGCCAAACTCGCCGACGGCGCCGTCACCGTGCGCTCCGGCGACACCATCATCCTCGTCACCGCCGTCTCCGCGACCAAACTGCGCGAAGGCCAGGACTTCTTCCCGCTGACCGTCGACTACAAAGAGAAGGCGGCCGCGGCCGGACAATTCCCCGGCGGCTACTTCAAACGGGAGGGTCGGCCGACTGAGAAAGAAATCCTCACCGCACGTATGACCGACCGTCCGTTGCGCCCCCTCTTCCCGAAAGACTACTTCTTCGAGACGCAGATCATCAGCATCATGCTCAGCGCCGACGGCGAACACGACCCCGACATGCTCAGCATCAACGGTGCTTCGGCCGCCCTGGCCGTCTCGGACGTTCCGTTTGATGGCCCGATCGGCGCCGTCCGCATCGGCCGGGTCAATGGCGAATTCGTCATCAACCCCACCCATGCCCAGCGCGAACAGAGCGACCTCGACCTCGTTTACGTCGGCAAAGAAAATGAGGTCATCATGATCGAAGGCGCTTGCGACGAACTGCCCGAAGCCGATTTCAAAGCTGCCCTCGATTTCGCCCAGGAGCCGGTCCGCAAGCTTATCGCGATGCAACGCGAGTTGGCTGCCAAGTCCGGCAAGCCGAAACGCGAATACCCCCCCCTTGCGGTGGACAGCGGCATGCTCGAGATCGCCTACGCCGTGGCTGGCGACCGCATCGAGGCCGCTCTCTACACATCGGGCAAAGTCGCCCGCTCCAAAGCGGTCGGCGCCCTGCGCGGCGAAGTTGAAGCCGCCATCAAGGCAAAGTTCCCCGAGGCAACCCCTTTCGCCATCGGCCAAGCCTTCGACTACCTGCAGAAAAAGGCCTTCCGCATCAGCATCCTCGACCGCAAAGAACGCTGCGACGGACGCGGTCTGCACGACCTGCGCAAACTTGAAGCCGAAGTCGGCATGCTTCCCCGAGCCCACGGATCCGCCCTTTTCCAGCGTGGCGAGACCCAGGCCATGGCCCTGGCGACCCTCGCCCCGGCCGACGAAGCGCAGAACCTCGACACCTACGCCGGCGGTGAAGCAACCAAACGCTTCATTCTGCACTACAACTTCCCGCCTTTCAGCGTCGGTGAAGCCGGCCGCTTCGGCGGCATGAACCGCCGCGAAATCGGCCACGGCGCTCTCGCCGAGCGTTCGGTGCGCCCGGTCATCCCGCCGGAGAACGAATTCCCCTACGCCATCCGCGTGACCAGCGAAGTGATGGAGTCCAACGGCTCCACCTCCATGGCCAGCGTCTGCTCCGGCGTGCTCGCCCTTATGGACGCCGGCGTGCCGATCAAGCGCCCGGTGGCCGGCATTTCCGTCGGCCTGGTCAGCGAACACGACGAAAGCGGGGCGATGAAGCGCTACACCACGCTGACCGACATCCTCGGCTCCGAAGACCACTTCGGCGACATGGACTTCAAACTCTGCGGTACGGAAAAAGGCGTCACCGGCTTCCAACTCGACCTCAAGTTGCCCGGTTTGCCCCTCGAGATCCTCAAGCAGGCCATCGATGAGGCGACCGAAGCGCGTGGCAAAATCCTTCAGGTCATGAACACCGCCCTCGCCTCGCACCGCACGGAAATGAGCCCCTATGCCCCGCGCATCGAAACGGTGAAGATCCCGGCCGACAAGATTGGCCTCCTCATCGGCCCCGGCGGCAAAACGATCAAGGGAATCGTCGCGGAGACCGGCGCCGAGATCAATATTGAGGACGACGGATCGGTCCACATCTACTCGAGCAGCGGCGACAGCCTGCGCCGGGCCAAGGAGATCATCTCCGGCATGACCAAGGAAATCGAAGTCGGCGAGATGTACCAGGGCACCGTCGTCACGATCAAAGAATTCGGCTGCTTCGTCGAAGTCATGCCCGGCAAGGACGGCCTCGTCCACATCTCCGAGTTGGCCGACTTCCGGGTCAACAAAGTGGAGGACGTGGTCAAAGTCGGGGACTCGATCTGGGTCAAATGCATCGGGGTCGACGACCGCGGTAAAGTCAAACTCAGCCGCAAAGCCGCGATGAAAGAGCGAGATCAAGGCGCTGTGCCGGCCGACGCTTAAGCAATCTGCCAGCCAATCGCACAAAGGGCGTCCCTCCAGGGGACGTCCTTTTTGCTTTCTTCCCGGCAGGGCTTCGGGCCAAGGTGCTGGGTCTCCCCGGACGCCCTCGCCATGACCGACCAGAAGAAAGCGCCGGCCAAGCCGAAACACGCCCTCGAAACCGAAGTCATCTGGGCGGTGATCGGCCTCTACCTTTTCATCGCCGGGGTTCTTCTCCTCATCCACCACCTGCAGCCCGAGGACCGGGAAACGAGGTCCTCATCCCCCTCCCCGAGCCACGCGGAGAAATACGGCGTGCCCGGCGGAGCACCACACGCCACCCGGCCATGATCACCGCTTTTTTCAAGGACAACGACACCTTCCGCTTCACCCGCGAAGTGCAGTCGGCGGAAGAGATGAAGGGTGCTCTCTGGATCGATGTCCTGCGGCCCACGCCGGAGGAAAAAGACATCTTGCGCACCGCCCTCGGCATCGAACTCACCCTCCAGCACCCGACGATCTACCACGAGGACGACACCCTGTTCATGACCATGGGTCTAGTCAGCAAGGACGAGGAAAACGCCACCCGGGTCAACAAGCTGACCTTTATCCTCCACGAGGACTGCGTGGTTACCCTGCACGAGATCGAGCTCATGCCAGTGGCCATCTTCGCCCAACGCATCCGCCGCCGGACCCACCTCTACGACAATCCGCAGAAAATCCTCTGGGGCCTCCTCTTTGCCCTGAGCGAAACGGTGGCCGACCGGGTCGAAGCTGTCGGCACCGACCTGGAACAGCTTTCGAAAGTTATCGCCGAAATGCCGACCGAATTGGGAACCGGCAAGACCGGCACGATGACCGAGATCAGCGAACTCTTGGCTGAACTCTCGCGCTACGAAGACTTCATCTCGCAGAGCGGTGAGAGCGTGTTGCAACTCGCCCGCGTCGTCCGCTACTTCAACGCCGAGGTCGACGGCTTCGCCGACGCCGAACTGCAGGCCCGGGTTAACGAGTTGGCCGCCGACGTTGCCGGGATCAAAGACCACCTCGCCTTCGAACACGACAAAGTGCGCTACCTGCAGCAGGCCTCCATGGGCATCCTCAACATGCAGCAGAACCAGATCGTCAAGGTCTTCACCATCCTCACCGCCGTCTTCCTCCCGCCCACCCTGGTCGGCACCATGTACGGCATGAACTTCGCTTACATGCCCGAGCTGTCGTGGAAGTGGGGCTTCCCCGTGACCATCTTCCTCACCTTCCTCTCCGCCATCCTTCCGCTCATTTACATCAAGCAAAAGCGCTGGCTGCGCTGATCCGTCGTGGCGCGGCAAAAGAAACAGCGTATCGCCACCGACACCGCACCCGCCGTGTTCGCCCACCCTTTCACTTCGCTCGATCTCGGGCCGCTGCGCGATGGGCCAACCAACCCGCCTCCCGAAGCTTTCCCGCCGGCCAAAGAATCAAAAGAACGCCTCCTTCTCCGCCGCTCCACCGCCCACCGCGGCGGCAAAACCGTCCTTGTCCTCGACGGCTTCTCCCCCGCCTGGGACGCGGCCAAACTCGAATCCCTGCTCCACGACCTGAAAACATCGCTCGGCTGCGGCGGTAAAGTCGAAGCCCGCACCATCGCCCTTCAAGGCGAACTGGCCGACCGCCTCATCCCGCTCCTCGAAGCCCGCAGCTTGGCCATCAAACGCGGCTGGTGAAACCATCGCTCGTGGCAAGCGGTCAAGACGCTTGGCTGGTCAGTTTCCAAGGCCTGCGAAAGCGGCGGGATCGATGGCGACCTTGGGGCACGTTTTTCGCAAGGGCTTGTCGAAGGCAAGTAGCGGGACCTTCAGCGCCCAGGCCAGACCAACGAATTCCGCAGCCCAGGCCGACACATGTTTCCCGTGCGTCAGATCCAGCTTATCATCGGACGGCAGTGCATCGCGGTGACGCCGGATGCCGGCCAACATGGTCGCGACATTGGGGTCGAGTTGCCAACGGTTCAGGTTCCCGGTGGCGGCGCCTCTGTGGCTCCCCGGCCACCAATTGGCGTGGTGGGGCCACCATTCGGTACGGCGCCTGGCTCGATTCTTGGAGGCGGCTCCTTCCATCGGACGATGCAGCCCACAATCGTCAAAAGACCCAGCATCACGATGACCGTGATGACCGTGGCGACAATTCCCTGGCCCGGTCCGTGACCCCGGGCAAGAACCAGAGGCGTGATGGCCAAATAGAACACGCCGACCACGATGCCCAGGGCCAACACCCACCTTGGAGATTCTGGTCCCCAAATCCCCATCGACCAGCCAATCAGGTAGGGCAAAATCAATGACCCCCACAACATGGAACGTTCCCCTGGTCCGCCAAACCCTCCGACACTGCTTAACCACCAAAGTGAACCCACACCAACCGCAACTAAGAGAAACACCATGGCCCGATAGGCAATCAAACGACGTTCTTTTTTGCCGAGGAAGGCGCCAAGGGCAACCAAGCCGCTGCCGGGAAGGATCAACAGCGATCCCTCCAACGGATCAAGAGCGCCGACCAACATGGCGATGTAGCCCGCAATGGTGAGAAAGTGCGCCCACAGGTTTTGTGCCCTCATAGCGTCTCCCTTTCGGTGCCACCTCTCATTGTGGTGGTTCGCCCGTGACCAACGAAGCCTGCTTGGCCCGACGACATGGTCAAGCGACCGCCGATGACGAAGCGCTCAAGCCGTCTCTGCTCATGTTTATCGATCCGCCCATATTGAAACCGAGACTCTCAGCGGCGGATCGCCCGCCTCGCCGGTTCTGCGCTGTGGGTCAAACGCTGAAGCCCGAAAGACCACAGGAGTGAATAGAAGAAGCACAAAAGGTAAAATAGCGGGCCGGGAACTTCGACACCGCTGTGACTGCAAATAAAGCTGACGGGATAGAACGCGGCCGCACAGAAAACAAAGACCCAAGTCGTGTAAGATGTGTACCAAGGATGTCGCGTCTCGGGCATGAAATCAACCGCGTGTGGAAGCACACCTAGCGCAATGAAAAGCCCGAATAATACCAGCGGAAGGACGACAAACAGTTTGCGAGCACGATTCATGATATGCCGAAAGTGTCCTGGCCGACATTTGGTTAATCTTGGTTTTTACGACCAGTCGCACACGCCTTTCCGGCGAGGAGCGCTTCCGAAACCGGCGTCCCGCCGGCACCGGCAAGCGCTAAAGCCGCTAAGATTTCGCCAGGCACTTTGTCCCCCAACCGCAAGGACCGTAGCAGTCCGGCTTGGAGAAGCTGTGCATCTGCGGGGCCGGCGGGACGTCACCCGGCTCGAGCTTCACGCTCTTCAGCGTGTCTTCGAGGCGGTTGAGCGTCTCGTCGAGCAGTTCCTGCGGCACGTTGAGCGCCGGTTCGATGCGGATACTTTCCGCGCTGATCAAGGTTCCCGCGGTCAATACGCGGCGGTGGAACATGCCCTGCGCGACTTTGTAGCCGACGGCCGATGAGGGGAATTTCATGCCGATGAGCAGGCCCTGACCCGTCACCTCTTTCAAAATGTCCGGATAACGCGCCTTCAACTCGTTGAGCTTGGCCATCATGTAGTGGCCCTTGCGCGCGGCCTGGCCCGGAGTGTCTTCCTCGAACATGACCTCAATGGCGGCCAAGGCGGCCGCACAGGCGATCGGATTGCCGCCGGTGGTCGTGGTGTGCATGAAGGGATTCGGTTCCATCACGCTCCAGATTTTCGCGGTGGAGAAAAACCCGCTGCAAGCCACCACGCCGCCGCCGAGCGCTTTGCCGAAGCACATGATGTCCGGCGTGATCCCCGAATGATCGACGCCGAAAAGTTTGCCCGTGCGGCCGAAGCCGGTCTGCACCTCGTCGGCGATGAGGAGAACATTGTAGTGGTCGCAAATCGCGCGGAGGCGCGGCAGGAAGTCCGGCGGCGGCACAATAGCCCCCGCCTCGCCCTGCACTGGTTCAATAATGACCGCGGCCATGCTGTCACCCACCATGTGGGCCGCTTCGAGTTCCTTCTCCACCGCACAGGCGCAGCCGTAGGGCACAAAGCGCACGCCGTCGAGCAGGGGCAGGAGGGGCTCGCGGAAAACCGCCTTGCCGGTCACGGACAACGACCCGAGCGTCTTGCCGTGGAAACCTTTCTGCATCGAAATGATGCCCTTCTTTCCGGTGTAAAGTTTTGCCAGCTTCAGTGCGCCCTCGATCGCTTCGGTTCCGCTGTTGGCGAAGAAACCTTTTTGAATGTCGCCGGGGGTGATGTGGGCGATGACGCGACCGAGTTGCGCGCGCAAAGGATCGAGCATTTCCTGCGAGTATTGCGGTGACCGGTCGAGCTGCGCTTTGACCGCATCGACGATTTTCGGATGACGCAGCCCGTAGCTGTAGAGCCCGAAGCCGCCCAGCATGTCGATGAACTCGCGCCCGAGCGCGTCGCGGATGAGTGATCCTTGCCCCTCCCACTCGGTGAAGGCGAATTCACCGCCGAGGGTGGCCGATTTTCGGTGCTCGAGAAATCCCGCGTTGATGTGGTGGGCGAAATTTTCCACCGTCTGCTCGGCAATACGCTGCCGCGCCTCGAGCGAGATGTCCTTGGCCGGCTTCTTGACCAGATCGAGCATCCACCGCGCTTCCGCCAGCGCGTATTCGTGGTCGCGCAGATGCGGGGATTCCAGATGCTGCGACGGGAGGTCAGCCGCGTTCGTCGCGCGGGAAGGAGGTGTTTCCGACAGTGCCATGATGATGCCAATAGACATCGGCACGCGGGCTCCCGCAAGGGGATTCGGGTTTGTTCAGAGGACGGATTCCCCGGCCTCAACAGGTTCGGCGCAACGTTTGGCGTGCACGCTGACCACCCGGCGCCCGTCGGTCTGGCTCACCGTGAACTCGTACCCATCGATGCGCACCGTCTCGCCTTTCTTGGGTAAGTGGCCGAGTTCGTGGGTCAAATAACCGCCGATCGTACTCACCTCGGTGCTCTCGACTTTCACCCCGATCAAATCTTCGAGATCGTGCAGCGCCACGCCCCCTTCAAGGACAAACTCGTTTTCACCGACCTTGCGGTATTCCTCTTCGTCGGTGTCGAACTCGTCTTGGATTTCGCCGACCAGTTCGGCCAGCACATTGTCGAGCGTAACCACGCCGACCGCACCCCCGTATTCGTCGACCACCACCGCCAAGTGTGCGCCTTTGCCGAGAAAAAGTTTGAGCAAGCGCTCGAGCGGCATCAACTCCGGCACATGCAGAAGATCGCGCTTGATCGAGGCGAGGTCCGTCCTGTCCGCCTGGATCAGGGCGAGCAAGTCTTTGATGTGGACCAGACCGACACTGTCGTCAAAACGACCGCGGCAAAGCGGAAACCGCGTATGGCGCGATTCGAGGGCGGCACCGATATTCTCGTCGAAACTTTCCTCCAGATCGAGGAAGACCACCTCGCCGCGGGGTGTCATGATGTCGCGCACCACACGTTTGCGCAGATCGAGCGCGTTGATCAGGATCTCGCGACCCAGGGTGCTGACCGTTCCGCCGTCGCCCTCCGAAGTGTTGCGCAGAAGAGTGCGCAACTCATCCTCCGTATCCTCGCCGGCCAACCGCGGGTCGGGCGGGGTTCGCAGCACGCTGCGCAAGATCCACCCAGAAGCAAAATCGACCACCCGAACCAGCGGCCGCAGCGTGAAGTGGAACAGCCGCATGGGCCCCGCCGTCCAAAGCATGATCTTCCGGGCGCGACGGATAGCCAGCAACTTCGGCACTTGTTCGCCGATCACCACGTGAAGGAAAGCGAGCAGGGCAAAGACCGCCGCGAAAGCGATGGCCGACACCGCCGCTTCGCTGCCGATCCCGGCCCAATGCAACCACGGCTCGAGTCGTCGGGCCACGAAGGGCGCGCCGACCCAGCCCAGCCCGAGACTGGTCAAAGTGATGCCGAGTTGCGCTGCCGAGAGGTAGGGCTGCGTGTTCTGCAGCATTTTGCGCACGCGGGCCCCGTTGCGGCGTCCGCCGAAATCATCCTCCTCGTCCCAGCCGCCGGCGCGAAGCTTCACCATGGCAAACTCGGCCGCGACAAAGAATGCGTTGAGCAAAAGGAGCGCCGCCACGGCCAGCAGGCGCAGGCCCGCGCCATCAGCCACCTCCGGAAAGGCAGAGGCCAAGGATAGAATGGGGGGGAAATTCATTGTCGGTTCGATCACGCTGATCAATAAAAGGCCGGAGCATCCGCTCCGGCGCGCGATCGACAACATCGGCGGCACCGGGCGGCGCCGCGCGGGGCACCAGCTACCAGCTTGCTTTGGTTACGCCCGGGATCAAGCCCGCACAGGCCAGCTCGCGGAAAGTAAGGCGGGACATTTGGAATTCACGGATGAAAGCACGTTTGCGGCCGGAAACACGGCAACGATTCGACAAACGCACCGGACTGGCATCGCGGGGCAACTGGGCCAAAGCGAGGTAGTCGCCTTTCTTTTTTAGCTCCGCGCGCACCGCGGCGTGCTTGGCCACCGTTTTGCGTTTGCGCTTTTCGCGCTCTGTCCATGCTGTCTTTGCCATATGATTAAAAAGTAGTTGGGTATTATGCATCGGACAGGACTCCGGGGCAAGGCCTAAATGGGCGGAAGGACAAAAAGCTCCGGTCGGGAGCGAAATAATTGACACCCTCCGGATGAAGGTTAATTCTGATCAACTTGGCTAACGAGAGCCTTGCGCATCGTAGTCGCCCCGAGAAAACATCCCGCCATGAACGAGCCCAAAAAAGAAACTGTTCGCATCGTCCTCCCGCCCCGCCTTGACGGAAAGCCGGGTGCCGCCAACCCCCGAGAAGCCGCGATGGTCAATCTGCCTCCCAAGCCCCTGCCAACCGCGACCGGCGCCCCACCAACCATGCCCTCGCCCCCGAAAGCCGGCATGTCGGCCACCCCGGGCGGCATCATGCCACCGGCACCACCCAAACCCTTTGCCATGCCGTCCATGCCCAAGCCTGGGATGACCGCCACTCCTCCGGCCCCGTCGATACCCAAGCCACCCGGTGCCCCTGCTGCCCCCAGCGCGGCACCCCTTCCTCCCCAGCCGTTGGGCACCGGACCCGCCGGAGTGCCCAAGCCACCGGCACCAGCCGCGCCGAAACCGCCAGCGCCTGGGGCCCCATCCGCGCTGGCCGCACCCAAGCCCCCTTCCGCTCCACTTCCGTCCGCCGCTCCGTCCTCCGGCGGGACCATGCCTCCCAGACCGGTATCCGCGGCGCCCAAGCCCGCGGTGGCACCTCCTGCCGCGCTCAAACCCGCTTCCGCGGCCGAGGCGAAAAAAAGCACCTCCAAGGTCGATGTGGCCCCGTCCCGTCCCACCCCGCAGGCCACGGTAAAAATTGCCCCGGCCAGCGCCGCAGCAACTCCGGCCCCGGCGATCAAGACCGCCGTGCCAGCTGAAGTCTCAACCGGCGACGCCCCCGATTCACTCACCGGCATCCTCGCTATTGCTGCGACTGTAGCCGCCCTCGCCGCCGTCGGCATCCAAGTGTGGATGTTCCTTTAAAACCACAAACCAACCCACGACCCAAAACATGGCCAGCACCAACGTTCTGCAACTCAACGACAGCAATTTCGACAGCGAAATCAACAAAGGCTCCATCCCCGTCTTGGTCGATTTTTGGGCCCCTTGGTGCGGTCCCTGCCGCATGATCGCCCCGGTTCTCGACAAAATCGCCGATGCCACAGTCGGCAAAGCCGTGGTGGCCAAAGTCAACGTCGACGAAGCCCCCGGGGTGGCCAGCCGCTTCCGCGTCTCCTCGATCCCCACTCTGCTTTTCTTCAAGAACGGCGAGGTCAACGGCCAAGTTGTCGGCCTGCAAAGCGAAGCCGATCTGACCGCAAAGCTTACCGCCTTGATGTAGTTGAGCGATGGAAGTAGAGGGAAAAGAAAAGCTCTCCCCCTCCGATCTCTCAACCCTCAATCCTCAACCCCCGACTCGCCTCGCGCTGCCTGCGGCTTTCGCGAGGGAGACAGCGCGGCTCGCGGGCGAGGCCAATCTCTACCTCGGCACCTCGTCGTGGAAATACGAGGGCTGGATCGGGCAAGTCTACGACGCGCAGCGCTACCTCACGCGCGGCAAACTCTCCACCCGCCGATTCGAGAGCGAGTGCCTTGAAGAATACGCCGACACCTTTCCGACTGTCTGCGTCGATGCCGGCTACTACCGTTTTCCCTCCGATAAATTCCTCGCGGGGCTTTGCGCGCAAGTTCCCGACCATTTCCGGCTGAGTTACAAAGTGACCGACGAAATCACGGTGAAAAAATTTCCCAAGCTCGAGCGCTTCGGCGACCGCGCCGGAACGGACAACACGCACTTCCTCGACGCCAAACTTTTCGTCGACGCCTTCCTCGGACCGCTCTCACCCCACCGCCGGAAAACCGGCGTGCTCATCTTCGAGTTCTCCACGTTTTATCCCACGCACTTCGAGCGCCTGCGCGACTTCATCGCCGTGCTGGATGATTTTCTCGGACAACTCCCCACCGACTGGCAATACGGCGTCGAGGTGCGCAACGCCAAGCTGCTCCGCGCGGAATACTTCGACGTCCTTCGTACCCACAATGTCACCCACGTCTTCAACAGCTGGACCAAAATGCCGCCGGTCGAGGAACAGATGGTCCTGCCCGGGGCCTTCACCGCCGATTTCTACGCCGCCCGCTTTCTCCTCCGCCCCGGCCGCGCCTACCAGCAAGCCGTCGATAGCTTCCAGCCCTACCGCGAGACCAAAGACGCCAGCCCCGAAGCCCGCACCGCGATCAAAAGTCTCATCCAGCGCAGCAAGACATCGCCCACCCGGCGCCCCAGCTACCTCTTCGTCAACAACCGCCTCGAAGGAAACTCCCCCAACACCCTCGCCGCCGCGCTCGACTTGGTAAGCTGAGTTTGTGCCGGTGTCAGCCGGCGTAAGCTATCCTCTTCAATCTTCCTCGACTTGACCGCTTCGCTCAGCTCTTCGAGCTGTCTCTCTCGTTGCGCTCGGCTATGGCTTGTCTTTTTCTTTGGCCATCAGGAAACGCAACGCCACCGGCAAGCGCTTGGCCCAGGCCTTTTCGTTGTGCTCGTCGCCCTCGCCCGGATTCCACAGCAAATCCTCCCCCTCCACATACCCCTGTTCCAATAAAGCCCCACGCACCGCCAACACATCCTCCCAGTAATCCCCCGAGAGATTCCCTCGCTCCTTCGTCCCCATATCCAGGTAAATCCGCAACCCGTCCTTCTTGGCCCCCTCCATCACCGCCTTGGTAAAATTCGGACTCGTCCAGAATGCCGGCGAGAAAACCCCCACCGCCCCGAACGCCTCCGTATTCAGTCCGAGCCAAAGCGAAACCACCCCGCCCATCGACGCGCCCGCCACGGCAGTGTTTTCGCGGTCCGGCAAGGTCCGGTATTTCGCATCGATGCCCGACTTGACTTTCCCGACCAAGAAATTCGCATAGCGATTGCAAACGCCATCCCCTCGCCGGGGATCTCGTGGATTGGAGTCGGCCGGCGGTTGGTATTCGGTCATGCGCGCCTTGCCCATGTCCGCCTCATTATTCGGAACGGCCACCAAGATGGCCTCCCCCATCCGCCCAGCCTTGATTTCCGCTAATGCCGCATCCTCGGCAAACCAGCATCCGAACGGCCCACCCGGACGGAACACATTCTGCCCGTCATGGAAATAGAGCACCGGATACCTCTCGTCCCCCGTGTTATAGTCCGGCGGCAGCCACACGCGCACCTCCCGCGAAGGAATCAGAGGGTCGTCCGACTCGATGAATACCGTTTCCATCCGCCCGCCCGCCCAGGCATTCACAACCAAGAAAAGCAACATCTGAAGCACCACCATCACCGGCCAGAGCCGTTTCCTAAGCCCCTCCCAAAGCTTCCCCGCCGCAGAGCCCGCTGGCCTCTCCAAGCCGTATGGCTCCACGAGCAAGAGGCCAGCGGGCCGTGGCAAAAGTCTGACTCGAAAACTCAATTCCTCTCTCTGCCCTCCCCATCACCTCCGGTCAATCCGGATCGCACGCAAAAGCAGAAAGTCTGCCGCGGTTCACCGCGCCTCACGACCCACCTCAATGCGGGCCGAGGCGTTCCACCATCCAGCGCAAGCCGCCGAGTCCCGGCAGGAAAAGGTGCTCCCCCCCGCGGGTCTGCGAGAAAGCAGCCAGCCCCTTGTAACGGTGTCGCGGACGCGGGACCGCGAATTCGTCAGAGCGGTCACGGCGCCCGGCAATCGGGTCGGATCGCTCACCTTGGGAAATGAAGTCCCCATCGTTGATCCATTGCGACTGCACAAACTCAAACTGACGACCCGGGTTGGCGTTGATGATGGCGAGGACAAGCCCCCGATCAACCCCATCGTCCTCGGTCACGCCCTCGGGGAGCACAGGACCATAGGCCGAGCCACGGCGGAGAAGCCGGTGCAGACGCATGTCGACCACGGTTCCATCAAGTGCATCGCGCGGGTTGACGCGGCGGATGTGGCAACCGGGCGCCGTACGGTCGCCATCCGGATCCTCAGTACGGAAACTAAAGTCGTTGTTTCTCATCGGATCCTTGGCAATTTCCGGGTCATCTTTTTCCGGTGAGAGCGCCATAGGACATCCGCTCCGCCACCGCCCCATCATTTGCGCCGCAACCAATTCCCGACCGTCGGAGGTTTCCGCATTGTCACGGAGAAAGCGGCGGAAAGCCGCGACGTCCTGATGGATCTTGCGCAAGGAAATGTAGGTGCTGTTCCGCCAAAAATCTTCCGGTCCTGGCCCCGAAGCAATCACTCCGAGTTCGTTTTCATAGCCGAGCACGAACTCTCCGGCTTTGGCCACCGGTTGCCCCGGCAACGGGTCGCCTCCCTGACCCTCGATGTATGGACGGGAAATGCCGTCGACAAAACCAAAGTGCTCGCGGCCGGTCGGCGGCAAGCCGACATCAAGCCGGTTGACTGTACGCACCCCCCCCAAGCCGGCCACCGCCTCGCGACCGATGGCGGCCTTTGCGTCGCGCAACTCCGGCGAGCCCGCCATGATGAGCAAGCCGATGTCCAGCCCGTTGCCTCCATGCGGCATGTCCCAGTGCGACGGGTCGTTGAGGCCGACATCACCGAGGAATTCCTTACGCGCCGCCATACCTTGGATGAATTCGCGCGGGAACCCGTCCAGGATTTCGCGAGGCAGGCCAAGCTTGCGGAGGCCTTCCCAGGAAAAAGTTGCGTTGATCCACGCATTCTCGGGCGGCGCATCCCAGTTAGCCGCGGGAGTTATGTGCGGAAGCAGGCGCTTGATCAGTGTGATGGCGTTTCCTGCATCGTCGATCGTGAAAACATAGTACGTGCCGAAATACGGCATCGGCCTCGAACGGAGGACGGTGCCCTGGATATCTTCCAGCTCAAGTTCAACCGCCATGGCAGTTGCTCCGGCGTCAGTTGGCCGCGTCGAGCATCTCGTTGACCGCCTCGGAGAGGCGCCGCATCTTGGCGATGTCCTTGATCGTCAGGTCAGGGTTGGCCGCATAGAAGGCATCCGCCGTGTAAGCCTGCCGCTCGATAAGCTTGGCTGTCGCCGGGTCTGCCGCACAGGTGAATCCCTCCCAAACCCCGGGCATGAGCAGATCAAACCACGGGCCGGCCTGGGTCACGACGTCTTGCAGATAGGGCACAAAATCCCCGTCGTAGACGGCAGAAACAAGAATGCGCGTGTCGTTGTCGAAGAGGATGACGCGGAAGTCATGGACCGTGCCAATCCGCTTCTCCCAATAGCCGGCTTCGGCTTGGAAACGGGCGATGCGGTCGCGGAAAAGTTTGCCGCCTCCCGGCACCACGTTGCCGATGACATGGATCTCGCCGCGCTTGCCGATCCGCTTGCCCGGACCGTCGGGCTGGTTGGAGGAGGGCTGGGTTAGCGCTGCTTTTTCCGGGGAGATATCAAGGTTGCTCATAAGTTGTGGTTGTGGTGGTTGGGTTTTCCGGCTTCAGGCCGAAGGAAAGGGCTTCGTGGCGATAAACTCGCGCTGCTCGCAGATGCGGCCATCGCGCCAGGTGCAAACCACACCGAGCAGTGCGCTGAGCTTTTCGCCGGCGAGCGATATTCCAGTGGTCAGCGCGACCGAGCAGGTGCGCGTTCCCGCGGCATCAGAAAAAAGCTGCAGGTAGGGATCGATATGGATGAGATTGTCCGGATACTCGCGACAAAAGGCCTGCCCCCGCCGGAGGTGCTCCTCAAGATCGTGCGGTGCGGTATCCGCATCCATCCACCCACGGAAGTCGGGCGCGAAATGCGCCCTGTAGTCATCCCAACGGCGCTCGTTCCAAGCTACGTCCACCGCGCGCATTTTGTCGGCTAGGCTCATTGCCCGGCGCCGGCGATGGCGGCAAAAGGACAGGATTTCCATCCCCCGGTTCTTTGCGCGGCGGAGACTTCGTAAATACCCCGCCGGATCTGCAGGATCGGATCGTCAGTGGCCTCGATGCCGTCGGTCAGAACAGTCGGATCGTGGTTCATCACAAGGTCGCCGATTTCCGCTTCGGTGGTCGGCGCCACCACGCGCAGGCGGCCAACCGTCTCCCGCCGACGGCCTTCGGGCCACAGGGCGGTTGCGTCGTTGATCGGGTCTCCCGGTTCGGCAAACTCGAGGACAAGGTCCCACTCGACCGGACCTTGCGCCACTTGGGCTTCAAGATCATTGAAGAGAACCTCAGCGTCTTCGGCTGACAGTTCTTTGACCTCCCTAAATCGGACGCCGGCCACCGGTTCCCAGTGGCAGCGCACCACGGTCTCCGTCCCATCCTCGGCAATCCACCGGAAGGCATGCACGGCATGGAAGGCGCACCAAGGAAAGCCCGCGGGCGCGGGGGTCTGGGAACGCATCTGCAAGACGGCCGCCGTGTTCGGGTTCCGGGCAACAAAGGCCATCAACCCTTCCTTGTTCATTGGCCCGCCGGGCGCGAGGGGCAACGCGGCTTCGAGAATGCCGTGCAATTGCTCCAAGGAATTCACCACGAAAAGCAGTTGGCTGAGCATGACCAGATTCGTTACCCGGCCATTGGGAAGGTAAAAGCGGACCGCCATGCCGACCGTGTTCCCGAAATGGGCAAAAGGGTCGCCACCGCCCTTGGAGACACGCACGGTAACGGGAACCTCGTCGCCCTGCAGATGGACAGCCCGGGTATATTTTCGGGCGTTCTCGTTGGCCCGGAAGAAACCGCGGAACATCCGTCCATCGGCATGAAGGGCGCGGTAACCTTGGAAGTTACCCAGGACAGCGCGGATGTTTTGGACCAGCTCCTCTGCGTCATCGTATTGGCTGGCGTGCATGATGTAGAGCGACCGAAACGGCATGATATGGGACGCGCTCGCACAAGCAAGAGAAGAAACGTCTCATGCCACTCCCAAATCCTCTTGGCAAAACCTAATCCCGGTCACTGCCTTGCCCGGTGCGCCTTCGAATTTGCTCTCGCTTTGGTCCGACGCCTCCGAAGCGAATTCAGTCGCCGCGTTCGGCGGATTCCACGATCAAACCCCCGAGCCAAAACCCCGACCGACCAAGCGCGAAGCGGAAATCCTCCGCTGGGCGGCCGAAGGCAACGCCGAGATCGCGACCAGCCTTGCTTTGAGAGCCCATACGGTCCGCAACCGTCTGGAGAATATCCTCGTCAAATTTAAGGTGGAAACACGGACCGCCGCGGCTGCGGCACTGCACCCACCGGAATAAATTCCGAGCCGACCGCAAAAAGCAGCCGGGGTCAGGCCCGCGCCGGAGCAGCCAGAGCAATCTCCGTTGCCACGAAGGACTTGAAGTCGGCCTCGTAAAGTGTGTCGGAAGCAATCCGCTCCCACGCCTGGCGGAACGCCGGTTTGGCCAGCGCATCATGCATTCCGAGACGCCACAGATTCCACATGCCCTCGTCGAAATAACCGCGGCGGTGTAGATACCACTCCTCCAGACACATGCCGAAATACGTCCGCATCACACGCATGATCGCACCCGCATCGTCGCGTCCTTCCAGGCAAAAGGCCGGATCATGGACCTCTTCCGGCAACCGCTCCATCACCTCGAGGAAGCGACGCGAATGGTCCCCGAAATGCTCGACCGCCAACTGCACGCGCAACACGCCCAACTGCCTCCACAGCGCATAGCCTGCGACAAGAACGCTGAGGATCGTGGCCAGACTTCCGCCCACACCCAGCCAATCAGTAACAGTCATAAGTTGAAGAATAGAGACAAACTCACGCGCCATGCCTACGCGAGAAAGGGCCATCTTCCAAGCCTCGCGGTCGGGACGAGTCGGCCCTCAGGTCCGGACTCTCAAGCGAAGGACGGCTGCAACGCAAAAGATTGACCTCTTCGGTCTCTCCGCGTGCCATCACTCCTCATGAACCCGTGGATCCTCGCCGCCCGACCGCGCACCTTGGGTGCCGCGATCATCCCCGTGCTTGCCGGAGGCGCTTTGGCCATTTCGGTCAGCGCGTTTGATCCGTTGGTTTCCGCGCTCATCCTCGCCTGCGCCGTCCTCATCCAGATCGCGACCAACTTTTTCAATGACGCGATCGACCACGTCAAAGGCGCCGACACCCCCGGGCGACTCGGCCCGATCCGCGTCACCTCGACCGGACTCCTCCCCGCGCGTCAGGTCATGACCGGCGCGGTTCTCACCATAGCGCTCGCCGCCCTCCTCGCCACCCCTCTTGTTCTCCGCGGCGGCGGGATCATTCTTCTTATCGGCATCCTCTCGCTGTTCTTCGCCTATGCTTACACCGGCGGCCCTTTTCCCTTGGCCTACCTCGGACTCGGCGAAATTTTCGTCATCCTCTTCTTCGGCCTCATTGCCGTGGCCGGCACTTTTTATCTCAACACCCTCGCCTTCTCCGTGGCCGCAGTTTTGGCTGGATTGCAAATCGGACTGCACTCGAGCGTGCTGCTCGCGGTCAATAATCTCCGCGACCTCGAGACCGACCGCGCAGCGAACAAGAAAACTCTGGCTGCCCGGTTCGGGCTCACTTTTGCCCGCCGCGAAAACGCCGCGCTGATCATCACCCCTTTCGTACTCGGCCTCGCGTGGCTTCCGCTCGGTTATCTTTGGGCCTTCCTCCTCCCGCTTCTTACCCTACCCCTGGCCTGGTGGCTGGCCTGCGCCTGCCTCAAGGCTGCGCCCGCGCGCGAAACCAACCAACTTCTTGCCCAAGCCGCCGCATTGCACGCCGCGTTCGGACTCCTCCTTGCTCTCGCTTTCCTCCTGCCGTGAAAATCTGGACGCATCATTACACGCTGCAGCCCGGATCCGCTCCGGCGCGCGCCGCGCGTGGTCCGCGTCACGGCATACTTCTCCGCGTCGAGTTCAACGGTGGAACAATCGGCTACGCCGACCTGCATCCTTGGGAGGAATTCGGGCACGCGCCATTGACCAATCATCTTGCCTCACTGGGCACGGACCAACCGACACTCTTGGCCAACCTTGCCCTGCGCCACGCCCGAACCGATGCCGCGGCCCGCCGCGCGGGAGTCTCACTATTCGACGGGCTGCCCGAGGTCCGCAGCCACGCGCTCTTCACCGATTGGTGCGAGGCCCCGCGCTCCGTTTTCGAACCATGCAGTGCCGAAGGTTACACCGCCGCGAAAGTAAAGATCGGCCGGAATGTGCAGCGCGAAGCCGCGGCGCTCAACCGGTTTTCCGACCTCCCGCTCCGCTGGCGCCTCGATGCCAATGCCAGTTTCACGACCGGCCGCGGCGAACCATTGACAACTTTCCTCTCCCAACTCGCCCCCGATCTCCGCCGGAAGATCGAATTCTTCGAAGATCCGACACCCTACGAGACCGCCGCGTGGGCCGCCCTGTCCGAATGCGAAAAAATCCCCCTCGCGCTCGACTGGGAATTACCCTCAACGCCACCGCCCTGGACCGGCGCGCAAATTGTCGTGATCAAACCGGCCTCGCAGGACGCCTTCCCGCTCGCCCTCGCCGCCAGCCAGGCAGGGATGGAAATGGTCGTCACGCACAGCATGGACCATCCTCTCGGCCAAGCCGTCGCCCTCTGGACCGCCATGCGACTGCGCCAGCGCCACGGCGACCTCGTCCGCGACGGCGGCCTCCAAGCCACCGGCCTTTACCAGCCGGACGAATTCAGCACCCAAATCAAAACGAAAGGACCAGCCACCACGCCCCCCCCCGGCACCGGCTTCGGATTCGACAACCTGCTGGCGCGGCTTCCCTGGCAAGCACTCCGATGAACCAACAAGGGCCCGCACCTCCCGTCTGGTGGCTCATCTGGGCAACCATCACCGCGGCATTTTTCCTCGCGGTCGGCATTTTTGAAACGACCGCCACCTCAACCGGCACGCAGTCATGGCTCACCCTCATCGCCCTCCCTCCCTTCATTGCCTCTGCGTTCATCCGCTTCGGCCTGCTCCCCCGTGTCACGCCACCGCCAAGGAAGTTTCTTTTCTTCATTCTCGGTCTCGCCTTGGCGGAATCTGGCGGCCTCCTTGCCCTCATCCTCGGCTCACCCTGGAAAACACCCTTGGCCGCAGCCGCCCTTGTTCTCATCATCGTCTACATTCCCGCTTTCATCATCCGGCGCCCTTGAACCCAAAATCGCATCCATCATGACCCGTTCTTCTCTCACCCTTCTGGTTATCCTCGCCGTTCTGGTCTCCCTCCCTGCCCCGGCCGCCGAGCCGACCAAAGTCCTCTTCGACTTCGCAGACCCCGCCGCTTTGCGCGGATGGCGGGTCCAAGACGACGGAGTGATGGGCGGACTCTCGAAAGGAAACATCACCCGTGATCCGGCCGGTTACGCCGTTTTCAGCGGCAAAGTGTCGCTCGAAAACAATGGGGGATTTTCCTCCATCCAAAACAACTTCGACCCCATCGAGGTTTCCCCGTATGAGCAAGCCGTTGTTCGCCTGAAAGGCGACAGCAAAGATTACCGTTTCATCGTCAAAGCCGAAAACGACGCCCGCCACTACTACGTGGCCGAATTCCCCACGACAGGCGATTGGGAAGAAATCAAAATCCCCCTCCGCACCATGTATCCTGTCCGCCGCGGCGACCGCCTCGACTTGCCCGATTACTCCGGCGAAACCCTGTCCCAGGTCCGCTTCATGATCGCCAACGGACGGGCCGAAAGTTTCCAACTCGAGATCGCGAGCATCGCCCTCGAGTAAGGAGCAACTATCCCCTCGAGCCACCTCGAACCACACGGCGCCCGGGGACGGCCGCCCTCCAACCGCAGAGGCGCCGTTTGCTTTTGGGCCGTCTCGCAGAATCGGCTCCGCCGTCAGCCGTTATGCGGCATAGGCATCCCTGCCTATGACGGTCTGGACATCATCGGCAAGGTGCCGATGCCACTTTTCTCTCCCTCCCCGACCCACAACCACTTCGACCCCTTGGCTACTTTCTGTTCAAAAACTCCTAGAGCAATGCCACGGGATCCACATCCACGGCGACATGCACATCCTTCGGAAGCTTGAGCGACCCCAAACTCTCCTTGACCGCCTTGGTCAGCGACCGGATCTGCTTCCCCCGCGCCACCACCTGATACCGATACATCCCGCGGACCCGGGCCAGCGGGGCCGGGGCGGCCGGGCTGACCATGACCGACTGCGGCACGGCGGCGGTCAATTTCTGCGCCAGCGTCCGCGCCGCGAACTCCGCTTTTTGCGCGGTATCCGCGCGTGCCGTGAGCAGAACCAGATGCGAATACGGCGGATGTCCGAAATTGTGGCGCATCTCGAGTTCATGCGCGGCGAAGCCATCGAAGTCGTGCGATTTGGCGAACTGCAGCGACGGATGCGCCGGGGAAAAGGTTTGCACAATCACCTCCCCCTCCGCGTCCCCGCGACCCGCCCGTCCCGCGACCTGCACGAGAAGCTGGAACGTCCGCTCCCCCGCCCGGAAGTCCGGCAAATGCAGCGCGGAATCCGCGCTGATGATCCCCACCAAAGTCACGCCCGGAAAGTGCAGGCCCTTGGCGATCATCTGGGTGCCGACCAGGATGTCGATTTTCCGGCTGCGGAAGGCCCCGAGTGTTTCGTGATACGCGCCTTTGCGCGTCATGGTGTCCGAATCCATCCGCGCCACCCGAGCCGAGGGGAACATCTTCCGCACCGCGGCCTCCACTTTTTCCGTACCCACCCCGCTGAACGCGATTTGCGGATCGTGGCACTGCGGACACCGCCGCGGCGGCTTTTGGGCGTAACCGCAGATGTGGCAGCGGGCCAGATCCTCCTTTTTGTGCAAGGCGAGCGAAACACTGCAGTGCGGACACTCCACGTTTTTCCCGCAGGACTTGCAGGCCAGCACGGTGAAAAACCCGCGGCGGTTGAGAAAAAGAATCGTCTGCTCGCCCTTGGCCAGACGCGCTTCGATGGCCAGCCCCAGCTTCGGCGAGATGAACTGGTCGTTGCGTTCACCGTCTTTGCTCCGCAAGCGCATGTCGACCACCCGAAAGACAGGCAGCACGCAGCCGTCATGCCGGTGGGTCAACTCGAGCAGGTCGTATTTGCCCTTGCGGCAGTTCTCGAAAGTTTCCAGCGACGGCGTGGCCGATCCGAGCAACACCGCGCACGGCTCCATTTTCCCCCGCACCACCGCGAGGTCGCGTGCATGGTAACGAGGCCCCTCGTCCTGCTTGTAGGAATTGTCATGCTCCTCGTCGATGACGATAAGCCCCGGATTTGCCAAGGGCGCGAAAACCGCTCCGCGTGCACCGATGACAATGCGCGCCTGCCCGCTCCGCACCCGGTGCCATTCGTCGTGGCGCTCCCCCTCGCTCAAATGACTGTGCAGCACCGCCACCTCGATTCCTTGCGGCGCGAAGCGCGAGGAGAAGCGCTCGACGGTCTGCGGGGTTAGGGCAATTTCCGGGACCAGCACAAGTGCCGTTTTTCCCGCTTGGAGCACCTCATCGATGGCGCGCAGGTAAACCTCCGTCTTCCCGCTGCCGGTGATTCCTTTCAGAACAATGGGCCGATGCCCCCCCGGATCGCGCAAGGCCGGACGGATCCCTTCCAGCGCGTGCTCCTGCTCGGCACTCAAGACCGGCGGCACCGAGGCCACAAATTCCTCCGATCCGAGGGGGGCGCGCCGCACTTCCTCGGCTGTGACCTCCACCCAACCACGCCGGGCGAGCGTTTTCACCGCGGCATCGGAGGCACCGGTCTCCGCAGCAAGTCGTGCCACAGCGACCGGCCCGTTGGTTTGCAAATAGGCGAGAACCGCCGCCTGCCGCGGAGCCTTGGTCCGCAGGGCCGCCATCTCCTCCGCACTGGCCGGCTTGGCCAAAGAAGCAAACTTGCGTTTGAGCGGAGCATGCCCCGTCTCCCGCACCGCGCGCGGCAAAACACAGCGCAAGGCATCCTGTTCATCGCACCCGTAATATTCCGCCATCCACTTCGCCAGTTTCAGCAGCACCGGCGTCATTTGCGGACGCTCGTCCATCACCGCGACGAGCGGACGCACCCCCTCGGCCGAGGTCGTTTCCGCCACCGCCACTACCGTCCCGATCGCTTGCCGGTTGCGCAGCGGCACGCGCACCCGCGATCCCGCCGCGACCCGCCCGTCCCATCCCGCGGGGATCTCGTAATCGAGCGTCTTCCCCGTCGAACGGTCGAGGATCACCTGGGCAAAGCGCGGCATGAAGGGATCTTATCCGGTCCGTCGAAGGCCTCAATCAGCCTTTGGAGGGCGGCCGTCCCCGGCCACCGCGGGATAAGATGCGGCTCGCGGGGACGCCCGCCCTCCAAGAAAACACGCTTTGTGGTTTCCCTATTTTCCAACCACCGAAACAACCACCTCCCGCCGGTGCGGGGCGCGGCGGTGCTCGAGCAAAAAAATCCCCTGCCACGTACCGAGGGCCATGCGACCGCCGGTCACGGGAATCGTCTCGCTCGTGCGGGTCACGGTCATGCGCAGGTGACTGGCCGTGTCATCCGGACCTTCCATCGTGTGCAAATGCCAGTCCGCACCGTCCGGGGCAATCCGGTCGAGAAACTGATGCAAATCTTCCCGCGCCGAGGGATCGGCATTTTCGAAAATGACCAAACTGGCGCTGGTATGCCGGACGAACACCGTGACGATGCCTTCTTTCAGTCCGGACGCACAAACCATGCGCGTCACCTCGTCGGTGATTTCATAACTTCCGCGCCCGCTCGTGCGGACTTCAAAACTTTCCGTTTTGGCGATCATTCCGCAAAACTTTCCACCCTCATCTCTCAACCCCCTCAACTCCATAAAGCGCCTGCACAAGCCGGGCCGGACGCGATTCGCGCAGCACGCCATTTTCCATCCGGTTCATCACGTAGGCAAAACCGAGCCGGTTCTCCGGATCGGCAAAAGCCAGACTACCTCCGGCCCCCGGATGCCCGAAGGCATCCAACGACGGACCAAACGTGGCGCGCTGTTTTGTCCCGGACTCATCCAGTGGATCCATCATGAATCCGGCGGAGAAAGACGTCGGCTGGCACAGCACCATATCCGGACCATTGCTGCGGCGTTGGGTCAGCGCCTCGTGCCACGGGCCGTGGAAAAACTCCCCCGACGCCAAGCGATCATAGAAGCGGGCCAGAGACCGCGCATTGCCGATCCCCCCGAAGGAAGGAAGCGACGCGCGCCACACTTCCGGACGGTTTGTAGCCGCCGCGCCGGCCAGCCCCGACGGCCGGACGAAAGACCGGGCGGTGAGCGAAGCGCGGTCGGCCAACGCCTTTTCGAACGGTCCCGGCTCTTTCAAGTCCCCAACCCCGGCCGCATGCATCCGCGCCACATGACCGTCTAATTCCGCGGGCAAGCCGATCCAGAATTGCAAAGCGAGCGGATCGCCGAAGGCCTTCCGCCAATAAGCGCCGAGGGGCAAACCCGCCGTGCGCCGCACGAGGGCATCGAGCAGATAGCCGAAGGTCCGCGGCGCGTAGCCGTGAGCCGTGCCCGGCTTCCAATTCGGAGCCTGCGCCGCCAGCGCCGCAGCCACGCCTTCCATAGCAAAAATATCCAGGCCGTCCTGCTCGAGCACAGCCAATCCGGCCCGGTGGGCAAGCAAGTCGGAGATCGTCACCTTGTCTTTTCCCGCCGTCCCGAATTCCGGCCAGACCTCGGCCACCGGGGCCTCCAGAGGAACTTTGGCTTCCTGCAAGGCATGCAAGGCACAGGCCGCCGCCGGCCCCTTGGTTGCCGACCAGCAAAAAACGATGGTGTCCGCAGTCCAGGGCGATGCCTCCGCCGCGTCGCGCCACCCGCCGCCGAAGCGCAGCAATTCGTGGCCGTCCTGCCAGACACACACCTCGGCGCCCAGTTCTTCGCCGCGGGCAAAATGACCCTCAAAGACCGCCCGCACCCGCGCGGTGGCGGCCCCGTCGATGCTCCTCATACCAGCTTGCCGATGACGTCTTCCAAATCCGGATCGTAGCGGGCGATTTCCCGGAACTTTTCGTCCAGATTGAAACTCATCTGCAGATAACTTTGCGCCTCCTCCGGATTGCCCAACACCGCGTGGTAGCAGCCGAGATTGTAAAAATAGACCGGTTCGCGAAGCAGCGAAGCAGGCCCCTCCTGCAGCAAAGCCATGGCCTCGGCGGTGCGTCCGAGTTCATGCAGACAAAATGCCCCGTGGATATAGCCGAGCGGCAAGTCCGGACGGTCGGCCCGCAAAGTCTCGCAGGCTGTCAGCGCCTCCGGCCACCGCCGCACGCGCATAAAAATGTAAACCCTCAACTGCGCGACATCTTCGTGTCCGCGGTCCTCCCCCGGCACCCGCTCCAATTCGGCGAGGGCCTCTTCCGCCATACCCAGCTCAAGATAGCCTTGGGCGGCATTGATGTAGTGTTGCAGGGCGATGATGGTAGCTAAGGCGAAAGGGGGCTGCCGCGCAACCGTTTCGCCACCTCGCCGCCAAGGGAGTCCTTGATTTGCAGGGCCAACTTCGGACCGATACCCGGCACCGCGGCAATGTCCCCGACCGGGACCCGGCGCAACCGTTCGACCGAACCAAAGACGCGCAACAGCGCCTGCTTGCGCGTTTTGTTCACCCCTTCAATGTCGTCCAAACGGCTCTCGGATACCCGGCGCTTCATCAGCAGCTGGTGGTAGCCATTGGCCACACGGTGCGCCTCGTCCCGGATCCGTTGCAGCAGTTTCAGCCCCCCACTCTCGTGCGGCAGGCGCAAGGGCTGCGGGTCGTTGGGGAAAAAAATTTCCTCACGCTCCTTGGCCAGTCCGATCACCGGCTGACCGCGCAGCCCGAGTCGTCGCAACTCCCCGACTGCACTGGACAATTGACCGCGACCCCCGTCGACCACCACGAGATCCGGAATACGGTCCGCCGTGGGCATGGGCAGCCGCGCCACCGCCTCCCCCGCATCCTCCTGGCTGAATTCCGCGACCTCGGGATGCGCTTCGCGCGCCACGGCCAACAGCCGCGCGTAACGCCGGCGCACCACCTCGGCCATGCTGGCAAAGTCATCCTGCCCCTCCACCGTCCTGATCCGGTAACGACGGTAGCTGCTGCGGTCCGGGACGCCGTCCTTGAAGCGGACCATCGACGCCACCACGTGCGTGTTGGTGATGTTGGAAATGTCGAAACACTCCATGAGAGCGGGTGGACGCGGCAAGCCGAGGGCCTCCCCGAGTTCGGCCAGGTCGGCTTCCGGATTGACCGCACGGGGCAAAGCATCCCCGCGCAGAAAACGCCGCGACTTTGCCGCGGTGCGCCGCAGCGCGGTGACCAGATCACGCAGCGCCGCGGCCTTCTCGAAATCCTGCCGGGCGGCGGCGGCCTGCATTTCCTGCTCCAACTCTTCGGGCACATCTTTGCTCCGGCCCTCGAGAAATTTGCAGGCCTCAAGCACACGCGCCCGGTAGTCCGCCTCACTGATCTTGCCGACGCAGGGCGCGGAGCAATTTTTGATGATGTCATCGTGGCAGTGACGGTAATCTTTTTCCGTCGGCACACGCGGACGGCAGGAACGCAGGCCGTATTTGCGCTTGAGGATCTCGAGGGTCGCGCGGAGCGCGCCCGAGTGCGCGTAGGGACCGTAATAGCGGGCGCCATCGTTTTTCTTCAGCCGTACGAGGGAGAACTTGGGGAACGGATCGTCGAGGTTGACTTTGATCTGGAGGAAATTTTTGTCGTCACGGAACGAAATATTGTATTTCGGCCGGTATTCCTTGATCAGCCGCCCCTCGAGCAGCACCGCCTCGGCGTCGGAACGGACCACGTGCAGGGTAAAATCCCACACCGAGTCGAGCAAAGCGCGCGTCTTGAGGTCGGCCATCCGCGAGCGCGCCGGAGTGAAATAGTTGGCCAGTCGCTTGCGCAGGTCGCGCGCCTTGCCCACATAGATGACCCGGCTGAGCCGGTCACGCATGAGGTAAACCCCCGGCTTGTGCGGCACCTCGTGCAGGCGGGCGCGGAGATCGGGCTTGTCTCGGGCAGCAGGCATCTCCGGCCAAATATAGCCACTCCGGCCGCCCCCGCCATCCTTGCATCGGACGACCAGACGGCTAACCTTTACCCCGTGAGATTGCTCCTGGCTTCTTTTGCCACTTTGCTTACCGCCGCAAACGCCCTCGCGCAGGAGGCTTTGCCCCCCGTTCGCGCAGAGATCAATTTGTGGCAGGTCGTGCTCTCCGGAGGCCCCGTCATGATCCCTTTGGGGATTCTCTCGATCATCGCCGTGATGCTCATTCTGGTCTACCTTTTCACCATGCGGCGTGGCGCGGTGGTGACCAAGCGCTACATGGCAACGGCCGATGCCCTCCTGCGCAAACGGGACTACCTCGGTCTTCTCGCTATCTCCAACCGCCATCGCGAAGCCGTCGCCCGCGTCATGCAACGTACGCTGGACTTCGTCACCCAGCACCCGGAAGCCACCTACGCCGATGCCCGCGAAATCGCCGAAACCGAAGGTACCCGCCAAGCCGCCGCCCTCAACCAGCGTATCACTTACCTTGCCGATATCGGCACCATCGCCCCAATGCTCGGCCTCTTCGGGACGGTGCTGGGCATGATCAAGTCTTTCAGCGTGGTGGCCAGCGATATCGTGGCCTCCCGACCCATCATGCTGGCCGAAGGCGTCTCGGAGGCCCTGGTGACCACAGCCACGGGCCTGGTCATCGGCATCCCGGCCATGGCCGCTTATTCTTTTTTCCGCGGACGCACCCAGTCGCTCATCGCGGAACTGGAGGCCGCTTCCACCCAGTTGATGGCCCTCATGTCGGTGGCTTTCACCCGGAAATAAACAGCACGCCCCGATCATTTTTTGGTGCCATCCGACCCGGTCGGCGCTATGAATACTCTGTGCGTTGGAGTCCCCTCATTCTTGTCATCTGTGCCGGTCTGTCTGCCTGCGCAACGCCGGAAAACCGCCGCGAGCTTTACGGGCCTTGGTACCCCTACAAGCCGATCCCCTACACGCCTCCGGAGAAGGATGTGAATGATCGCGTGATCCAGCCCGTGGTGGCTCCCAACGACACCATTGTCCACTACGGCCCCGACCAACGGGAATTGATCCTCGGCACCTGGGGCATGGCCGGGCATCGGCCCAGCCTGCAATATCCCAGCACTCCGTGGAGCATGGAACAGCGCATCATCAGCCGCTACAACGACAAGGGTCTGGACGCGAAAAAAATCGCCGACCGCGAACGCGCCCGGAATTACGCGGCAGGCTCCTCCGCGGTCAGATAAGCAGACAAGGCGGCCAAGGCCCGCCCGCGATGGCTGCAGGCGTGCTTCTCTGCCGGAGCGAGTTCCGCAAATGTCTGCCCGCTTCCCTCCGGAACAAACAGGGCATCGTAGCCGAATCCCCCCTCGCCCCGCTCCGAAGGCGCGATAGATCCTTCCACCGCGCCGGAGAAAGTCCGGATCACCACCCCCTGTCTGGCCAAGGCCAGCACGCAGCGGAAACGCCCGCGTCGATCCGAACTTTGCCCCTTGCTTAATTTATCGCGCAAGAGGGCGCGGTTCGCTGCCATGCCGGCTCCCTCTCCCGCAAACCGCGCCGACCGCACGCCTGGCGCCCCTCCCAACGCATCGACCTCCAGGCCGGAATCATCGGCCAGTACCCAACCGGCGTAATGGGCCGAGGCGGCCAGCGCCTTCAATTTGGCGTTCTCTTCGAACGTGTCTCCCGTCTCCTCCACCTCCGGCAAATCCGGCCGCGCAGTGAGATCCTCGACCTCCCATCCGGCGCCGAGAATCTCCCGCACCTCGCGCGTTTTGTGCGCATTGCGCGTGGCGAAAAGCATGCGTTGCTTTGACACCTCCTTCATTCCCGGCAAAATGCGCGGTCTCCCCGCCTCATGTCGAGCCAACGCAAACAGTATCCCTTCCCGCAATTCGAGCCCAAGTGGCAGCAACACTGGGCCCGGACCGAAGCTTACCGCGCGCCGAACCCGGGCGAGGTGGATTTCGATCCGACCAAGCCGAAATACTATGTCCTCGACATGTTCCCCTACCCGAGCGGCGAGGGACTCCACGTCGGCCATCCCGAAGGTTACACTGCGACGGACATCCTCGCCCGTTGGCATCGGATGCGCGGCTTCAACGTGCTGCATCCCATGGGCTGGGACGCCTTCGGCCTGCCTGCCGAGCAATACGCGGTCAAAACCGGGCAGCACCCCGCCGTGACCACGGCCAAGAATATCGCGCGCTTCCGCCAACAACTGGACCGCATCGGATTCAGTTACGATTGGTCCCGCGAGGTCAACACCACGGACCCCGACTACGTCCGCTGGACCCAATGGATTTTCCTACAGATTTACAACTCGTGGTTGAACCCCACCACCGGACGGGCCGAACCGATCTCCACTTACGAGGGGACCGACCCGGACAGCGTCCGGCTCGCTTACGTCGCCGAAATGCCGGTCAACTGGTGCCCGGAACTCGGCACCGTCCTGGCCAACGAGGAAGTGGTCGACGGCAAAAGCGAGGTCGGCGGCTTTCCCGTCGAGCGCCGCCCCATGCGTCAATGGGTCCTGCGCATCACCGCTTTTGCCGAACGCTTGCTTGAGGGCCTCGACACCCTGGACTGGCCGGAATCGATCAAACTCCTGCAAAAAAACTGGATCGGCCGCAGCGAGGGGACCTTCGTTGATTTCACTCTCGAGTCCGGCGAAAGACTGACGGTCTATACCACCCGGCCCGATACCCTCTTTGGCGCCACTTATCTGGTGCTCGCCCCGGAGCACCCGCTCGTCGCGCAGATCACCGCGGCCGGGCAAAGACCAGCGGTCGACGACTACCTCAAGACTGCCGCGGCAAAATCCGAGCGCGACCGCCAAGATGCTTCGAAGGAAAAATCCGGCGTCTTCACCGGAGCGCACGCTCTTAATCCGGTCAACAACACGCGCATCCCCGTCTGGATTTCCGACTACGTCCTCACCGGCTACGGCACCGGGGCCATCATGGCCGTCCCCGCCCACGACGAACGCGACCACGAATTTGCCGGAAAGTTCCACCTCCCCGTCATCGAGGTGGTGCAGCCTGCCCGACCTGTCGGGGGCTGCTTCACCGGCGAGGGCACCGCGATCAATTCCGGCCTCCTCGATGGACTCCCCACCGCCGAGGCCAAAGCCAAAATCACCAACTGGCTCGCAGAGCGCCAACTCGGCCGTGCTGCCGTACAATGCAAATTGCGCGACTGGCTGTTTTCGCGGCAGCGCTACTGGGGCGAACCCTTCCCCGTGGTGTGGGAAAACGGACGCCACCGCGCCCTTGATGCCTCCGAGCTTCCCGTCCGCTTGCCGGACCTCGCCGACTTCAAGCCGACCGGCACCGCGGAACCGCCCCTGGCCAAGGCCACTGATTGGGTCCGCTACTCCGCGACCGCCACCCGCGAGTTGAACACCATGCCGCAATGGGCCGGCTCCTGCTGGTACTACCTGCGTTATTGCGATCCGCGCAACCACAAGCGCTTCATCGGCGAGGAAGCCGCACGCTACTGGCTCGGCGACGGAAAGGAAAAGCCCGGAGGTGTCGATCTTTACGTCGGCGGCACGGAGCACGCCGTACTCCATCTCCTCTACTCGCGGTTCTGGCACATGGTGCTGCACGATCTTGGCCACCTCCCCACGCCCGAACCATTCCAGCGCCTCGTCAACCAAGGCATCATCCTCGGCACGGACGGGCAAAAAATGTCGAAGAGCCGCGGCAATGTGGTCAACCCCGACGAAGTGATCGACGCCTACGGCGCCGACGCCTTCCGCCTCTACGAGATGTTCATGGGACCGCTCGAGCAGATGAAACCGTGGAGCATGAAGGGCGTTGAAGGCGTCTACCGCTTCCTCGCCCGCGCCTGGCGTCTGGCCATGACCGAAGACCAGGAAGGCAACTGGCAAATCTCCGCAAACGTGGCCGACGTCGACCCCACCGCCGCACAACTCCGCGTCCTCCATGCCACGATCAAGAAAGTCACCGGCGACCTCGCCACGCTCTCCTTCAACACCGCCATCTCGCAGATGATGGTCTGCGTCAATGAATTCACCTCCGCGGAAAAACGCCCTGTCTCCGCCTTGCGCACCCTGCTTCTCCTCCTGAGCCCCTTCGCCCCGCACATGGCCGAGGAACTTTGGGAGCAACTCGGCAAAAAATTCCCCGGCTTCGAGGGCCCGGCCCACGGCCAAGCCTGGCCGGCCCACGACGATTCGCTTCTCGTGGAAAACGAAGTCGAGATCGTCCTGCAAATCAACGGCAAGGTCCGCGACAAAATCGTCATGACGAAAGACGCCACCCGCGAGCAACTGGAGGCCGCCGCCCGCGCCAACGAAAAGTTTGCCGCCCAGCTGGCCGGCAAAGAAGTCCTCAAAGTCATCGCTGTCCCCGGCAAGCTGGTCAACTTCGTCATCCGGGGCTGAACCGCGCTTGCCTCCGGCTGGATCGGAGCACTAGGTTGCAGTCGAGTTCCCCCTCCCATGCAAAACCTTCTGGCCGGTCTTGTCGTTGTCATCCTCGCCACCGCGGCCCACGCCATGGAGGATCGTTTTTGGGATTATTACACCCCATACCCGAGCAATTACATCGGCTCGGACCAATGGTGGGCAGGCGATGCCGCCAGTGGTGACTGGTGGGGCACCCGCAACTGGCTGGATGAGGAGCGCGGGGTGGAGTTTTCTTTCACCTATGTGAACAACTTGGCCGGCAATCCCACCGGCGGCCTGAGCCAGGGTTTCACCTACACCGACAACATTGCCTTCGGCGCGAAGCTGAATTTGGAAAAACTCATCGGCTGGCGCGGCGGCACCTTCACCATCGCGGCGACCGACCGCAACGGCAACAGCCTTTCCCAGGACTATATCGGCAACCAATTCACCGTGCAGCAGGTCTATGGCGGCCAGACCATCATTCTCACCGACCTCCATCTCACCCAGAAGTTTTGGAACGAAAAAGCGGAGGTCAAGGCCGGACGCTTTTCCTCGGGTGACGACTTTGCCAGCTCCCCTCTGTACTGGCTCTACATGAACAACGGGATCGACGGCAACCCGCAGGCCCTGCCAGTCAATGCCTCCTTCTCCGCCTACCCCTGGGCCAGCTGGGCCGCACGCCTGCGCATCGACCCTTCACCCGAGTGGAACGCCATGGCCGGTATTTACCAAGTCTCCAACAAAACCTTCAACCGCGAACTCCACGGGGTGAATTTTTCTTTCGAAGAGAACGACGGTGTCATGATCCTCGGGCAAATCGGTTGGACGCCGGAATTCTTCAAACGCCCGGTGACCCGTGCCGCGGCGAACTCGCCATCCACCGCCAAAGCCGCCATCGCGCCCGGGGACGGCCGGGTTGTGTTCGACGATGACGCGGAGAACACCAACGTGGAATCCACCATGCGTGGCTTGCCCGGACACTATTGGTTCGGCGGCTACTACTCATCGTGGTCCTACCCGCAGTTCGGGACCTCCGATACCGCAGCCAATGCTTACGGCTTCTACTGGCATGCCGACCAGATGGTTTTTCAGGAGGATCCGGGCAGCAGCCAGGGACTGACCCTCTGGACTGCTTTTGTCCTCTCCCCGCAGGAGAATATCGCCAAGGTCCCCTTCCAGTGGAACTGCGGCGCCGCCTACCAGGGACTGCTGCCGCGGCGCGATCTAGACACCACCATGTTCGGCCTCGCTTACGGAAATTTCAGCGATGACTACGGCAATGCCGGAGACGCGTTCAACGGAGATCCCGTCAGCTACGAAATGGCCCTGGAGTGGGGTTACCGCGTGCAACTCTCGAACTTCTTCTACGTCCAGCCGAACATCCAATACATCGTACAGCCTGGCGGCACCGGCTCGATTCCGGACGCCTTGGTCCTCGGAATGCAAATCGGGGTGACCTTCTGAGGCGGGGCCGCTTGTTTTTCCCGCCACCGCGGCTCACGCCATATAGCGCCCCGTCTCGCGCATCATCCGCCCGAGACGCGCCAACTTGTCCGGCCAGTGTTTGTCCCACTGGCTGACCGGCACCGGAAAGCGCTCGGTCCAATTCTGGTCGCCGATCGCGCCCGGAACATTGAAGCGCTCGGCCGTGCCGAAAATGTCGGTGATCATGTTAACCGCCAGCCAGGAATTGCTGGCCGAGAGTCCGCGCAGCAGGCCTTCGTGGATCTCGTCGCTCCACGGCGCCGGTAGCGAAACGTTCATCTCGGCGAAACGGCAAATCTCCTGCATCTGCCGCAGAGCCCGGCCCGCGCGGTCATGGTCGCCCGACTGCGAGTCCGCATACCAGCCGTCCCAATAAGCACGGAGCGCCGGATGGTCATGCGTGGCATAAGTGACCAAGGAAAGACGCTCGTATTCGCGCCCGGGTGTCGGCCAACCGTCCGGCGCGATTTCCCAGAGCGGAATCTTGAAACCGGGAATTTCCTGTTCTTTGAGAACCGGACGCACATACGGCGACAACTCACCAAGATCCTCGGCAATAAGACGGTGTTGTCCCGTTTCCTCCACGATCATGCGGAACAACCGGTCGCCTTGCTCGCGATTCCTCTCGCGGCTCTCCTCGGACGAATCGTCGCCGGGCACAAAACCCGGCAAGAGCCCGCCGGTGCGCGCCTTGGCCTCTTCCTCGCTCAACGGCAGGAATTCTTCGTTGCGGTCCGGACGCCACGGGAAACTGTAAATGCGGAAGAACCCCAAGGCGTGGTCGACGCGCAAAAAGTGGAAAATTTTCATCGTGGTGCCAAGGCGTCGACGCCACCACGCGTAGTCGTCCTTTGCCATTTCCTCCCAACGATAAAGCGGAAAACCCCAATTCTGACCCCACTTGGCGGTAAAAGGGTCGGCCGCGAAAACTTTTTCCGGCGGCGCGCCGGCCGAACGCGTGAGGTCGAAAATCTCCGGTTGGGCAAAGACGTCCGCACTGAAAATACTCACCCCCACGGGCACATCGCCGACCAAGGCCACCTTCCGCGCCTCGCCGTAAGCTTTCAACTCGGACCACTGACGGTAAGCCACCCACTGCACGTAGGCGAAGAAGTCGCGCCAGGCGCGGACCTTGCGCTTGTCCACCGGCGGGGCGGAGGAGAGCCACTTCTTGGCGGCCGCGTGAGTGCGCTGTTTTTTGGGCCAAAGGTCGGTGTTTTCGTTCTCGCCATGCCAGCGGACCAAGGCGCGGAACAAAGTGTAAGGTTCCAGCCATGTCGCATTTTCCTTGCTCCACGCGGCAAACTCTCTGGCCCGCCGCGTTTTCTCTTTGATCTGCCTCGTCTTGAAATTTTTCCACGCCGTCTCGAGCAATTCGCCCTTCAAAGCGCGCACTCCACGGTAATTCACTTTGCCCTCGCGCAACGCGCCCAGATCATGCTGAGCGCAGATTTTTTTGTAATCCGCGGATGGCAAGTCCTTCAGCGTCTTGGGATTAGTCGCAATAGTGGTCGGATCAAGGGCCAGCGAACTGATAATATTGTAAGGACTGTTGTCCCCGCCCGTCTCGTTGATCGGCAAGACCTGGACCAGACCGAAACCGTGCTCCGAAGCCCAATCGATCATCTCCTTGAGAGATTCCGTGTCCCCGATCCCGAGGTCGTTTTCAGTGCGAAGGGCAAACAGGGGAACGAGCAGGCCGGATAACTTTTGATCAGGAGATAGTTTCATGAGCAAGTGAGGATCATCTTGCCCCTTCTCCTCTCTGTCCGGAAGCCCAAAGGAAGAGGCCTTAAACGAAATTCAGTCTTCGCGTATTGCTTCCTACTTGCTCGACTTGCGAAATTGCTTTATCGGTGTTAAAGACTTTCCCACCATCCACCTGCACCAATTTATATTCCTATGGCAAACCTTACCAAACGCGACATGGTCGTCAAAATCTCCGATGAAGTCGGTATCACCCAGCAACAGGCCTTCGACGTCATCCAGAAAACCTTGGAGCACATCACCGATAGCCTCGCCGCCGGCGATAATGTTGAATTGCGAAACTTTGGGGTATTTGAAGTGCGCCTGACCAAATCCCGCATCGGACGCAACCCGAACAAACCCGAAACCGACGTTGTCATTCCCGCCCGCGCCACAGTCAAGTTCAAGCCCGGCAAGATCATGCGCCAGCGCGTCCTTCTCCGCACCGCCGAGCTCAGCAAATAGAACGGATTCGAACGGCCTGGATGGCCCTCGGCGAATATTTTCTCCGGACAACCCATTTGCCGCGTTGCCTGACGCTTGCTTTCGCCTATCCTGTCCGGTTCGCCGACGGCTACCCGCCGGCCAAAATCCGGTATGTCGAACCGCCAGCGCCCCGCCACCAACCCGCAAACCCTCCGCATCCGAGGCGCCCGCCAGAACAATCTCCGCGGCATCGACCTCGATCTCCCGCGCGGACTCCTCCACGTCATCACCGGCCCCAGCGGTTCCGGTAAATCCTCCCTCGCCTTCGACACCATTTATGCCGAAGGCCAGCGGCGCTACATCGAGACCTTCTCGCCTTACACGCGCCAATTCTTCGACCGCATGGACAAGCCACGCGTCGATTCGATCGAAGGGATCCCGCCCGCCATCGCCATTGAGCAGTCGAACAGCGTCAAAACCACCCGCTCGACCGTCGGCACCATCACGGAAATCAATGACTACATCAAACTCCTCTTTCCCCGCCTCGCCGCCGCCGCCTGCCCGAAATGTCATGAGCCGATCCGGCCCGAAACGGCCCGCAGTATCGTCCGCGAGGCCGCGCGGCGCTTCGCCGGACAAACCCTTCTTGTCACCTTCCCAGTCGGCACCGGGGATGCCGAGAAGCACTCCCCCTCCCAGTTTTTCGAGTTCCTCCGGCAACAAGGTTACCTTCGCGTCTGGCTCGGGAAAAAAACTCTCCGCGTCGACGAGACCCCGCCCGGAACCCTTCCGGCCGTGGTTCACGTCATTCAGGACCGCCTCGCCGCCTCGGACGAAACGCGCCTGACCGAAGCCATCGAAACCGCTCTGCGCCTCGGCAAAGGGCGCATCCTTCTCGTCGACACCGAAAACAACGAAAGTCACCCCTTCTCCTCCGGCTGGCACTGCGCCTGGTGCGACCTTGATGTCCGCCCGCCCACCCCGGGGCTCTTCAGCTTCAACCACCCGCTCGGCGCCTGCCCGGAATGCCGCGGCTTCGGACGTGTCATCGGCCTCGACTGGCAACGCGTCATTCCCGACCGGTCACGCACACTCTCCGAAGGCGTAGTGCGCGCGTTTCAGAGCGGCATGTCGCAGGAATGTCAGGCCGACCTCCTCCGCCACGCGCGTCGCCACGACATCGACCTGCACTGCCCGTTTGAAGATCTGCCGCAAGCCGATCAGGACTGGATCATCCATGGCGAGCGACAGCCCGGCGAAGCGCTGCACGAGGTCTGGGACAACGGACGTTGGTATGGCGTTCAGGGCTACTTCGATTGGCTGGAAACCAAAACTTACAAAATGCACGTGCGCGTGCTCCTGAGTCGCTACCGCAGCTACAACGAATGCCCGAAGTGCCACGGAGGACGTTTCCAACCCGAGACCCTCAACTACCGGTTGGCCGGCGCGGATGACAAAGCCCTTACCCTCCCCGAGATGGCCCGCCGCCCGATCAGCCGTCTGCGCGCGTTTCTCGCCGGCGTGAAAATCCCCGAGGGCGACCACACCACGCAACTCCTCCTGAACCAAGTCACCTCGCGCCTCTCCTACCTCGAGGAAGTCGGCCTCGGTTATCTCACCCTCGACCGCCCCACCCGCACCCTCTCCGGTGGCGAAGTCCAACGTGTCAATCTCACCACCTGCCTCGGCGCATCGCTGGTCAACACGCTCTTCGTCATGGATGAACCCAGCGTCGGCCTCCACCCGCGTGATCTTGGTCAACTCCTCCGTATCATGCGCCGCCTACGCGACAACGGCAACACCCTCCTCGTGGTCGAACACGAGGAAGCCGTGATCCGTGCTGCCGACTGGCTGACCGACATCGGTCCCGGCCGCGGTGAAACCGGCGGACAACTTATGTTCAGCGGTCCGCCCGCCCAAATCGCGGCGCAAAAAGATTCCCTCACCGCCGACTACCTTCTCGGCCGCCGTTCCATCCCCGTTCCCGCGAAACGCCGCAAAACGAAAAAGTTCCTCAAGCTGCGCGGCGCCTCGCTCCACAATATCGATAAACTCGACGCGGACTTTCCCCTCGGGGTTTTCACCTGCGTGACCGGCGTCTCGGGCTCCGGTAAATCCACCCTCGTCCACGGCCTCCTCCACCGCAACCTCCTCCGCGAACGAGGCGAACCCGTGGAAGAGGACGCCGGCACGATCAGGAAACTCACCGGCATCGAACACGTCGGCGAAGTCGTCATGGTCGACCAATCCCCGCCCGGAAAATCCTCCCGCTCCACCCCCGTGGTTTACCTCGGAGCTTGGGACCACATTCGCGACCTCTTCGCCCAAACCCCCGCGGCCAAGGGCGCCGGCCTCGGCCCCTCCACCTTCAGCTTCAATTCGAACAGCGGACGCTGCGAACGTTGCGCCGGCCTCGGCTACGAGCGCATCGAAATGCAATTCCTCAGCGATGTCTCCCTCACCTGCACCTCCTGCGGCGGCAAACGCTTCCAGCCCCATGTGCTCCGCGTCCACCTGGACGGACAATCCGTCCATGACGTCCTTGAAATGACCGTCACCCAGGCCATCACCTTCTTCAAAGATTTCCCCAAGCACCAAAAGATCACCGTCCCGCTGCAAACCCTCGAGGACGTCGGACTCGGTTACCTCCGTCTCGGGCAACCCACCAGCTTCCTCTCCGGCGGCGAATCGCAGAGACTCAAACTCGCCGCTCGTCTCGCCGACACCGAAGCCGAGGCCTCGCTCCTCCTTTTCGACGAGCCCACCACCGGACTCCACTTCGACGACATCGCCCGCCTCCTCGGCGTTTTTCACCGTTTGGTCGAGGCCGGGCACACCCTCATTGTCATTGAGCACAACGTGGAAGTGATCAAGTCTGCCGACCACGTCATCGACATCGGCCCCGAAGCCGGGGCCGAAGGCGGAAAGATTGTCGCTGCCGGAACGCCGGAAGAAGTCGCGCAAAACAAGGACTCCCGCAGCGCCCCCTTTCTCCAAGCCGCCCTCGAGGAGCAACGACACGAGGCCACTCTCCTCGCCGCCGAACCAGTCGGCCTGCCCGTGACCACGGACCACAACCGCATCCGCATCACCGGCGCCCGCGAGCACAACTTGAAGAACATTTCCCTCGAAATTCCCCGCGATGAATTCGTGGTCGTGACCGGCCTGAGTGGTTCGGGGAAATCTTCCCTCGCCTTCGACATCCTCTTTGCCGAGGGGCAACGCCGCTTCCTCGACTGCATGTCGACCTACGCCCGCCAGTTCGTCGAGCAAATGGAAAAACCGGACGTCGATCATATCGAGGGACTCCCCCCGGCTGTGGCCATCGAGCAACGTATCTCGCGCGGAGGCGGCAAATCCACCGTCGCCACCATCACCGAGGTCTACCACTTCCTCCGTTTGCTCTACGCCAAGCTTGGCACTCAATATTGCCCCACCTGCCAGGTCCCCGTCGCCACCACCACTCTCGCCGAGGTGGCCGACAAAGTCTGTGCCGCCTCGCAAACTGAACCGGTCCAGGTCTTCGCCCCGCTGGTCAAATCGCGCAAAGGTTACCACAAGGAAGTGGCCGAATGGGCCGTACGGCACGGCTTTTACACGCTGCTGGTCGACGGGAAGTTGGTCAAAGCAGACAAATTCCCCGAACTCTCCCGTTACCGCGAACACTCGATCGATGTCCTCGTCGGACAAATCAGCAAAGCCTCCGAAGAAGACGCCGTCGCCTTGGCCCGCCGCGCCCTCGAAATCGGCAAAAACACCGCGCGCCTGGTCCGCGGGAAGGAAAGCGAATTGCTCAGCACCGAAATGGCCTGCCCGTCGTGCGCCCGCGCCTTCGAACCGCTCGACCCGCGCATGTTCTCCTTTAACTCCCCCCACGGTTGGTGCGAGACCTGCCGCGGGTTCGGACTAGTTTATGACAGCGCGGTCAAGACGGACCAAGCCCGCACCCAACTTGAAGCCGACCTGCAGGAGGAACAGGCCCGGGAGGAAGCAGACAAAGATGTCGCCCGCCCCTGTCCGGAGTGTCAAGGGCTGCGCCTTAACACCGAAGCCCGCAACGTCCGCGTCCACCACCGTCCCATCGCCGACTTTACCCGCGCCAGCGCCCGCGACGCGGCCCAGTTGCTCGACACTCTTGTTTTCAACAACCACGACGGAACCCTTGCCGCCGACATCCTCCCCGAAATCCGGCAGCGCCTCGGCTTCATGCAACGGGTCGGCCTCGACTACCTCACCCTCGACCGACCCGCCACCACCCTTTCCGGCGGAGAAGCCCAGCGCATCCGCCTCGCTGCCCAGCTCGGCTCGAACCTCCGCGGCGTCCTCTACGTTCTCGACGAGCCGACCATCGGACTCCACGAACGCGACAACCGCAGCCTGCTCGAGGCCCTCGAGGAACTGGTCAAACAAGGCAATTCATTGCTCGTGGTCGAACACGATGAGGAGACCATGCGCCGCGCCACCCGGATCATCGACCTCGGGCCGGGCGCCGGGCGCCGGGGCGGCGAAGTGATCGCGTCCGGGACCTTGGAGGAAATCCGCGCCTCGAAAAATTCTGTGACCGGACAATTCCTGGCCAACCCGCCCCGGCGTCCGTCGCGCGGCAGCCGCCGTCCGCTCAAGGACAAGGACCTGGCTTGGCTCGAGCTGAAAGGAGCCTGCCTGCACAACTTGCAGAATATCGACGTCCGGATTCCGCTCGGACGCCTCACCGTGGCCTGCGGGATCTCCGGCTCGGGCAAATCGTCGCTCCTCCGTGGCACGCTCGTCCCGGCCTTGAAAGACGCGATGACCCGCCGCGGACGCAAACCTTCCCGCAAGGCTGCCCCGCCCCCTTATGACAAATTGCTCGGGGCCGAACGCATCGCCGGCGTCCACATGGTCGACCAATCCCCCATTGGCAAAACCTCCCGGTCCACCCCCGCGACCTATATTAAAGTCTTCGACGAAATCCGCCAACTCTTCGCCGGACTGCCCGCCTCCCGCATGCGCGGCTACACCGCCAGTAGGTTTTCCTTCAACACCGACGGCGGACGCTGCGAGACCTGCCTCGGCCAAGGCGCGATCAAACTCGAAATGAGTTTCCTCCCCTCCAGTTGGCTCCCTTGCAGCGAGTGCAATGGCAGCCGCTACAACCACCAGACCCTCGATATCACCTACAACGGCAAGACCATCGCCGATGTCATGGGCATGACCGCGGCCGAGGCCGCCGAATTTTTCGACGCCCATCCGAAAATCCGCCACGCCCTCCGCCTGCTCGTCGAAACCGGTCTCGGCTACCTCACCCTCGGGCAACCCAGCCCCACCCTCTCCGGAGGCGAAGCCCAACGGATCAAACTGGTCACCGAACTCTCCCGCACCGGGGCGACCAAAGGCCGCCGCCTGCGCGAGGACCAACGCGGCAATTTCTATCTCCTCGAAGAACCGACCATCGGGCTCCACATGGCCGACGTCGAACAACTCATCGGCATCCTCCACCGCCTGACCGACGAGGGCCACACCGTCGTGGTCATCGAACACAATCTCAGCGTCATCGCCGAAGCGGACTACGTGATCGAAATCGGACCCGAAGCCGGCGCCCAAGGCGGACAACTCGTCGCCGCCGGTCCGCCCGAGGAGGTCGCCCAAGTCCAAGGTAGCCCCACCGCCCCCTTCCTCAAACCCCTCCTGAACTTGTAGCGGCGGTCCCCGACCGCCCCCCCGTCTTCCTTCCCACCGTTGCCTTTTGTTCAAAACCTCCCCGCCCTTGCCCGCGCCGCGCATGCCGCTTAAACCCTTTCCGTGCTGAATTATATCTGGCTCGCTCTCGTCCTCGGTGCCGTTCTCCTCGGCGGGCTGACCGGACAACTCCCCGCCGTGACCGAGGCCGCCTTCGAGTCGGCCAAAACCGCGGTCATGACCATCGCCCTGCCGCTCGCCGGCGTCATGGCCCTCTGGCTCGGCATCATGCGCCTCGCCGACAAATCCGGACTCATGCATGCCTTGGCTCGCGCCCTGCGGCCGCTCATGACCCGCCTTTTCCCCGAAGTCCCCTCCGACCATCCTGCCATGGGATCGATGATCATGAACATGTCGGCCAACATGCTCGGCTTGGCCAATGCCGCCACCCCCCTCGGACTCCGGGCCATGCAGGACTTGGAAAAACTCAACCCGCGTCCCGGCACCGCAACCAACGCGATGTGCACCTTCCTCGCGCTTAACACCAGCTCCGTCCAACTCATCCCGGCCAGCGCCGTCGCCATCCTGGCCGCCGCCGGCTCGGTCCAACCCACCGCCATCATCGGCACCGCGCTCGTCGCCACTCTCTGCTCGACCGTCGCCGGTCTCGTTGCGGTCAAGACCCTGGAAAAACTTCCCTTCTACCAACTTCCCCCGGTTACGGCTGCGGACGAAGCAGCAAAAAAGACCGAGGAAGCCGCCGCGCCCGAACCAGTCACCGCCGCGCCGCCAACCCCCCTCGTCCTGTGGTCGCGCCTTGTTCTCGCCGCCTTCGGCGTCTTCTTCCTTTTCCTCCTCTGGCGCACCGCCGGTGAAGGCTATGACGGCGACCGCGGTTGGTTCGCGTCTTATGTCACCGCCGTTTCCCTCCTCGCCATTCCCTTTTTGCTCTCGTTCTTCCCCCTCTATGCCGTCCTCCGCCGGGTTCCGGTCTACGAAGAATTCGTCGAGGGCGCCAAGGAAGGCATGCAAGTCGCCCTGCGCATCATCCCGTTTCTCGTCGCCATCCTCGTGGCCATCGGCATGTTCCGCGGCGCTGGTGGCATCGACTTGATCAGCCGCGCGCTCGATCCGTTTTTCCAAGTTGTCGGCTTTCCCGCCGAACTCCTGCCCATGGCTCTCATGCGCCCGCTGAGCGGCAGCGGGAGTCTCGGCCTCTTTTCCGAACTCGTCGCCACCCACGGCCCGGACAGCCTCCTCGCCCGCATGGCTGGCACCATTATGGGCAGCACGGAAACCACCTTCTACGTGCTGGCCGTCTATTTCGGCTCCGTCGCCATCCGCCGCACCCGCCACGCCGTCCCTGCCGGCCTGATCGCCGACTTCACCGGTATAGCCGCCTCGGTCGCCATCTGCCGCCTCGTCTTCGCCTGAAACCTGTGGTGCCGGCACTGCCGATGAAGACCAAATCCATCGGCTGGAAGCCGATGCCACTTGAAATGGAAAGCTATCCCCAGCCCGAGCCCCGCTACCTCTGCCAACGCTGCGGCCACTGTTGCCGCTGGCCCGGCTTTGTCCGCCTCGACGACAACGAAATCAACGCCATCGCCGCCTTCCTCCACCTCACCCCCGCCGAATTCATCGCGCAACACACCGAACTCCGCCCCAGCCGCTCGGGTCTCATGCTGCAATCCAACCCGGACGGATCCTGCATCTTCCTCCAGGGCGTCAACACCTGCACCATCCAGCCGGTCAAACCCCAGCAATGCCGCGACTTCCCCAACAAATGGCGCTTCGACGGGTGGCGGGAAAAGTGCGAAGCCCTCGAGGTGATGTCTTGACATCAAGTTAATGTGATGTTTGATGTCTAAAATGAGAACAACGCTTACCCTAGACCCGGATATCGCCCAGCACCTCCGGCAGGAACTAGCCTCGGGAAAGAAGTCCTTCAAAGAGGTGGTGAACGAGCGCCTTCGGCTGGGCTTCGGACTGAAAAAAGCCAAGCAGCGCACACCCTTTCGCGTCAAAGCGCACTCCTCAGCCTATCAACCCGGCATCGACCCCGCCAAATTCAACCAACTGGTGGATGACCTTGAGGTCGAGGAATTCATCCGAAAATCCCAATCGCGGTGATTATTCCCGACATCAGTCTCCTGATTTACGCTCATAACAGGAGGGACCCTCACCACGAACCCGCCAAAGCTTGGTGGGAAGAGACCCTGAACGGGAACACCCCGGTTGGCCTTCCATGGGTCACGTCCTCAGGATTTATTCGCACCATGACCCATCGGAGGATTTTGACTGAACCACTTTCCCCCGATCGCGCTGCTGATCTCGTCCGCTCGTGGTTGGATCAGCCTTCCGTCATCATTCTACAACCCGGGCCGAAATTCGCCGGCCTTTTCCTCGGTTATCTCGAAAAGCTCGGCACAGCCGGAAACCTCACCACAGACGCCCAACTCGCCGCGCTCGCGGTCGAAAGCCAAGCCGAACTGCACAGCAACGACACCGACTTTACCCGCTTCGAAGGCCTGCGCTGGCGCAACCCGCTGAAGTGATCGGACACCCCGCTACAACAACCGATCCCCACCCGCGCTCGCCGGCACGAACGCCTCGAACTTCCCCGCCAACTCGTCGAGCTTGGCGAGGTAGTAAGCCACATTCTCGTCGCGACCCCCGGCCTCCCACTCCCCGGCCAGCTTCGCGCTCTCGTAAGCTTTCACCGTCCTCTTCGTGCCGGTGATGTAATACGTGACCCGATCCCCCGCCTGCATCTTGCGGCCGCTCTTCAAAGCCAACTCAAAAGCCGCCGAGCGATTGCGCGAAGACGCGGCGATTTTCTTTTGATACGCCTCGAGCGAATCCTGCAACGCCTCGGTTTTGGCAAACATCGCCGGTTCCCACATTCTCTCCCGTAGTGCCTTGGCGAACTCCGCGTGCATCGCCGGAATCACTTCCGGTTTCCCCTCGAGTAACGACCGGACCGCACGCTCGATGAAAACGCGCTGGAATTTTTCCAGCCCGCGCGACTTCAAGGCCGCACCCTTGATCGACAACTTTCCGTCCTCCGCCAAAAGCGCGTAATTCTTCGCCTTGTAGCTGAACATCGCGGTGTAGCGCGCATCGAATTCCACCTCGATCCCCTCCGGCAGGGTGGCAGCCAGTTCCCGGTAAAGCCCGTCCCATGTCGCGTCCTTCGGCGGGAGGAAATAAATGCCGTCCGTGTCGATCTCGACAACATCCGCCCCGCGCTGACGCAGCCAATCGACCATCCCGCGCAGCAGTTCGCGCCCCTTGGCCGTAACGGCGGCCGCCGCTTCAAAATCGGCAAAGTTGCCCTGGGCAAATCCGAGATACCCGTAAAAGCTGTTGATCAGGATTTTGAAAGTTCCCTGCAACGCGTCGAGATGCGCTCTTTGTGCACCCGTGGCCGAACGCATGGCGGACTTCGCTTCCAGCCGAAACTTCCGCAACCGTGCAAGCATGTCGCCGAAAACACCGAGCGTGTCCGACTCCGGAAAAATCCCGAAAGCCAACATAACCGACGGATACAGCGACGCGATGTCGCAGTGCCACACGTCGCGCGCCACGCCGGTGAAGAAGATGTCCGTGTATCCGCCTTCAAACCGCTGCACTTCGGACAGAGCCGGCACCGATTGCCCCTGACGCAGGTATTCGCGCAGGAAAAGGCTGTTGATCTTGGTCGCATTCCCCCGGATGACCACATCTTGGTAGTTGTAAGGAAAGATGGTTGTTTGCGTGAACCAGGCCGGACTCAACGCCGCGGACAGTCCGCGCGTCTCACGCACATCCTGCAGCGCATATGTCTCGAACTTCTTCCGGTCTTGCCCATGAGCCTCGGTGATCACCCGAGGGCCGAACTCCACCCGGTTGTCCTCGGCCACGCCGAAATGCCGCGCCGCCGCTTTGAGTCCGAAGCTTTGCAGCTCCCGCGCCCCCACATCGTGGAATTGGACGAGAAACAGCGTGTCGACAATGTGCCGTCCATGAATCTCGAACTTCCGGTATTGGATGAGACGCTCGGCAATCTGCAGACGCGAGGGATGCGAGCGCAGCGCGCTATCATCGCGGCCTAGGTCGAGCTTCACCTTCAACTTGCGGGCCCGCGTTTCGAGATACGGCAGGTCGAATTTGAAAATGTTGTGTCCCTCGATGACATCTGGATCCCGCTCCCGCACCAGCGCGACGAATTTGGAAAGCACCGATTTCTCCTGCGCTTCGTCTTCCGGGTCACCGACCACGAGGATTTCCTCCCACCCCGAACTGTCGCTCAAGGCAATGGCCAAGAGCGGATCTTTCAAGGCGTCCGACATCGCACCGTCCGCTCCGGTGAAGGTTTCGATATCGACCTGCATGCGCCGCAACTCTTCGAAGGCCATGCCCTTGAAAAGGGTGCGCCCGCTGGCCAGCAAGTACTGGTGTGCCAAATCGTTGAGCGCGAAGAGTTCGCGTCTGTAGGTCGTCTTGGCCTTGGAGAACGCCGTCACATTGTCAAAAGACACGGCAAACTTGAATGCCCCGGCTCCCTGCAATTCCTGCAACTCCCCCGGCACCGGCTCCGTGGCCCAGGCAAAAGGCCGATAGATCACCTCCTCAACCACCGTCCTCTCTCCCTCCCGCCGGTAAACCTGCACCCGGTCCGGAGCGACAAACTCGACGGCGACGATACCCACGGTCGGATCCGCGCCAAAAAGCACAGAGTCATGCTCAATCCCAGTCACGACTCCACCTTACCCAAATCATGGAGCGGCGGTCCATGGCCGTCGCTGCCCTGCTTCCCCTGTCCCCCCAGTCCCAGCGAGACAACTGGCCAATCCCTTGCCAGACAACGCCTCCAGCCCGCCAGGTCATTACCTACACCACCAACGATCTATCCAGGCGGTAAAGCTTAGCCAACCCCCTCGGCCTACTCCGCTTTGGCCCTGTCCGCGACATACCTCGCCTGCGGAAGATGCAACCCCAGATGAAAAGCAAACATGCAGTTCCACTTGTGCGCATCGAAGTTTCCGAAAATCGGGTGCGGTGAGGTGCGCGTGCCCCGCAGCTGTTTCAAGTTCCGCACGGACACAATGTGGTTGGTCACAGAGTCGGCCAACAAACCGACCTGCGATTTATCCGCCGCCCCGGAAGGCATGACCCCCTTCTTCACGTCGATGGTGGCCGGACCGCTCAATACCTCGCCATTCGCCAACTGGACCACGCTGGCCGTGATGCTCCGGTTCACAATCGCGTTGTGTTCCAGAATCATGAAGAAAGACCACCGCCGCATGTCTTCATCGACTCCCCGCATGGGCGGGACCTCGACGCATAGCTGTCCACCCTTCTCCGATAAGCCCTCGGCCAAACGCAAATATTGCCCGAGGAGGATTGTGCTTCGCTCCAACGCCTTTTCGCGACTGGTGAAAGTGAAAAGCGTCCGCACAGCCGCCTTGATCATGAGATTGCTCATTGGCCTTCCGCCCAACGTCCGCGATG
>CAMBSX010000004.1 GCA_945870655.1 Chthoniobacter flavus
CGGGACCTCGTGGAGGCGTCCACATTCGTGGCAGCGGATGCGTTTGAACTCCGGGGGGCGCCAGCGTTCATAGTATTCCCGCAGCTTGTCGATCTGCGGCTCGTAGCGGAGGAGCCAGGGTTCGGCATGGCGGAGGGCGCGCCTTCCCAACGGGATGAGGCGCGCGGTCAGGGGGGCAAGGCGTTCACTCCAAGTAGTGGTGGCCTTGGCCCGGGTGGCGGCGGGCGGCTTGCCGCCCAACACGAAATGGCCCCCGCAGGCCCGGCAGAAAGTGCTGATGACCCCCGGTGCTTCCTCCTGTGAGGCCCCGCATTTCGGACAGGAGACCGCTTTTTTCGGTTTCCCAGGCGGCATGACAGCTCCGCCTTCTTAGAGCAGACCTTTTTTCGGTTCGCCGCCGGGCGTGCCGACCGGCGGTCGAGCGTCGGTGCGCGGGAGGGCAGATTTGTTGGGGCTGACTTCGGATTTGCCGACGAAGGTGGCGCCGTCTTCGATGATAATACGGCCGGCGCGGAGATCGCCGATAAGTTGGGCGGTGGCTTTGAGTTCGACGCGCTCGGCGGCGTCAATGTTGCCCTGGACGGACCCGTGGATGATGACGGACTTTGATTTTACTTCGCCCTGCACATTGGCGCTTTTGCCGACCGTAAGGGTAGCGTTGGATTGGATTTCGCCTTCAATTTTTCCGTCAAAAACCAGGTCGTTTTGGAACTTGAGGGTGCCTTTGATTTCCACATCGCTGGAAAGGTGGTTGCGGTTCGTTCCGCCGGTGGGTGATTCGCTCATGGGATTGACGATATTGCTGAGATTCATTGTTTGAAGAAAGGCCCAAGTTAATGGACGGGTGCGGGGTGTCAAAAGGAAAGCAGACCGCGGCGGCGCTATCCCGGGCCTGCGGCCCGCAGGCTTCAGCCGGCGAGTTCTTCGGCGGGGTAGGTCCAGATTTCGCTCAAGGTGGGGTGATAGTGGGGGATTTTGACAAACTCGGCGGCAGTCGCACGGTAGCGCAGGGCGACGACGACTTCGTGGATGAGTTCGGAGGCGTGGGGCCCGACGACGGCACCCCCGAGGAGTTCACCCGTTTTATGGTCGGCGAGCAATTTGACGAAGCCGTCGGTTTTGCCGTGGACGATGGATTTGCCATGGTCGTCGAAGGGGTAACTCGCCGCGGCGAAGTCGATCCCCAATTCGGTCGCTTCGCGTTCGCCCAGGCCAACCATGGCGGCCTCAGGTTGGGTGAAGACGGCGAACAGACGGAGGCGGTAGTCGATCGTTTCGAGGGGTTCGTTTTTGCCGCGCAGGAGCCGTGCCGCATTGCGGGCGGCGATCTCGCCCTGCTCGATGGCGATGTGGACAATTTCCAGTTTCCCGGTGACGTCCCCCGCACCGAAAATATGCGGGACGGAGGTCTGCTGGGTGTCCGTGGTGGCCAAGGGATGGCCGGCCGGCGTGTCGAGACCGGCGGCAGCGAGATCAAGTCCGGCAGTGGCGGCGTCGCGTCCGAGCGCGAGCAGAATTTCGTCCGCCTCAAGCGTCTCCTCCCGGTCGTGGTGCGCGACGCGCAACCATTTCCCGCCCACCTTGCGTCCGACTTGGAGGATTCGGCCGCCTAAGACAAATTTGGTCCCGTGCCGCTCCATGCCGTGCTGCACCGCATCGGCCACATCGCGGTCCATCGAGCTGAGGATCTGCTTGCTGCGCTGGACAACGGTGACGTCCACGCCGAGGGCGCGGTGGTAGTGGGCCATCTCGAGCGCGACGGGCCCGGCACCCAAAACGAGGAGCGATTTTGGGGGATGCGGATTGTCCAACACGTCATCACTGACCAGTGGCCCGGCCTCCGTGAGTCCGGGTATGTCGGGATGGCGGATGACGGAGCCCGTGGCGACAAGAATGGCGCGGGCGGTGATGGTTTGTTCCCCGCCTTGGCGGAGGTGCACCGTCAATTTGTCCGGGCCGGTGAACCGGGCGTGTCCCCGAACGAGTTCGAAGCGTCCGTTCTCGAGTTGCCCGGCACGGTAGTCGGCAAACCCAGAAATGAGGCGCTTTTTGCGTTCGATGATTTTCGGCCCGTCGAATCCGGGATTTTCGGCATACAGCCCGAACTCCCCGGCTTCGCGCATATCCTGCAGCCGGTTGGCCGACTCGATGAGTGTCTTGCTCGGCATGCAACCGCGCAGAATGCATAGCCCTCCGAGTTCTTCGGAGCCGTCGATGACCGCAGTGCGGAGGCCTTCCCCGGCTGCTGTGCGGGCGGCGGCGTAACCCGCACTCCCGCCGCCGACGACGACAAAATCGAATTCATTCATCCCGTATCTTGTAAACGCGGAAGTAGGGGTTGGCGAACACCGGTTGGAGGAAGTGGGGGATCTTGCCTCCGCGGGCCAAGCGGACGATCAGCGGGTCACGGGGTGCGGGGAGGCCGAGGAGTGCGGTGGAGGTTGACACCACGCGTTCCGGCGCATCGGTTACCACGTACTTTGCTTGCCGCAAGCGGAGCTGGGTGAGGGCCGTGGCATCGTCCTCGGAGAGAAAAAAACGCGCCGTGTCGACCGTGCCCGGGAGGCTTTGATGAGAAGTCCCCGCGACCATGGGTCGTCCGCTCTGCCGGGCCAGAGCGGGTGAGATCCACCACGGGGCCAACACGCCCCCGTGCGGTTGGCTGCGCAGGAAGTCGGCGGTTTGCGCGAGGAGCGCGGCTTCTGCTCTCGCCTCCTGCCGCCGCGCCATTTCCTGCGGTGACGGGAAAATGCGCGCCTCCCATGCCGCGGCGACCGGCCAGAGGCTGGCCGCAAAGACGAGCCAGGCCAGCCAAGGCTTGGCCAAGGGGCGGAGGATCCAGGGCAGGGCGAGACAGAAAACGGAAGCCAGCCACGGATTCCACCGCGCCTGCCAACCGGTCAAGACGGTGACTACGGCAAGAAGGACGAGAACGACGACTGCAAGGGGATCGCGGACTTTGCCATAGTTCCAGACGAGGAGGAGCGGCGCGGGGACAAGGAGCCATCCGGTCCAGGCAAACATGGCCTGAGGCGTGGCACTTTGCAGTTCGCCGAGCAGCGCGGCCCACCGGGGGAAAAACTCCTGCACGACCGGATCCGGCCAAGGATCACGGAATCCCTCCAAAGCCCACGCGGCGAGGGCGAGGCTTGCGGTGAGTAGCAGACCGCGTCGCCAGACGGCCGGGTAGGCTGCTTTGCGTAGAGCAACGGCCCGGGCGAGTTCCTGCGTGGCGAGCAGGACGAGCGGTTCGAACCAGGAAACCCAAAGAGCAAAGCCCCACAGGCTGGCGGAGGCCCATGCCCAGGCCGGACGCGCCGTGCGGACAAACGCGAAATTGGCGGCGAGCGCGGTGACAGTCAGGGCAACGAGCAGCGATTGATGGTCGGGCCGTCCGAGGGCGAAGGCATGGGTGAGCGCCGGCGACACGGCGAAAAGAAACAGCATGGGTCCACGTGGTCGCAGGTCGATCTTACGGGACCAAAAAAAGAGAAAAAGCAAAGTAAGGAGCCCGAGGAGCGGCGAGACCCATGCGCCGGCCAGCTCGGGTGGACGGACAAAGATGCCCAAGGCCGCGATCAGATAATCCATCGGCGCGGTGGTATGCGGGACGGTGCCGGCGGGATGGTTTTCAAAATCGTGGGCGCGAACGATGGTGCCGGGTCCGGCGGCGACCAAGGCCGCACGCTGCATGCGGCTGTGGCAGTCGCCGTCGGCCAGCACCACGAGGATGTCGCCGTCGGCGAGGCGGACCATGACCTGGCCGCGATTCCAGGTAACCGCCGCGAAGAACAAGACGGCGAGCAAGAAGGCTCCGGCGAGGGGCGGGACGATTTTCGGCACGGGCGACATCGTGCGGGAGACGGTACGGGAAAAGCCAACCGGAAAAGACTCCCCGAGGTCCTTTCCGCTCTGGGCGGGCGTGCCGGAAGAAAGCATCGGCGTTTCCGCCTCCCGCGGCGAATTTCCCCCTCCCATGGGGCGGAGGGGCGGTTGAAATCATCAAGTGCCAAAATTTCACTCCCAGAGCCCTGCGTGGAAACTTGGGAGGGCGAATCGTTTACGGCTCGCTAAACTCACCATTTGCTGCTATTGCTATCCGCGCCAGTTACTTATCCGCATGATGCTTCGCTCCTCCAGACTTCGCGCCCTTGGGATGCGGTCGGGCCTTAATTTTTCGCTGGTCAAGCAGATGTCCCTCGCCGGGTTGTTCTTGGGCATCTGCGCATCCCTTGTCCCTGAGGCTCAGGCAGGCACCTCCGGCTACCGGGGCCTAATTCTTGGCGACAGCCCCGTGGTTTACTACGAGTTTGAGGAGACGAGCGGCACCACGGCGTTTAATTCGGCCAATACCGGGAGCCGCTATGACGGCTCCTTCAATTTGAGTCGGGGGCCGATCGCCGTCAACCGGCCTAGTTTTGCCCAGGGTGGGGCCTCCTACGACTTCGGTGGGGGGGGTGACTACGGCGGGGTTATTGTGGCCTCGCCCTTGGCCAACTCGCTGACGGAATGGACGGTTTCATTGTGGGTCAGCTATGACAGCAGTAAAACGGCGGGGTCCAACTTTTTGTCCAACGACCAGCTTGGCTGGAATAACGACGTGCTGATCGGTATCGGTCCCGAAGAGGGCACCGAGGTCGGACGAGGTCAGGTCGGGGTCGTCCAGCAGGGAGCCCCGGGTGCGGAGCGCGATTTCGCCGGTGCTCCGCTCACGGCTGGCAAGTGGCACCATATCGCTGTGACCGGAAGCACCGCTTCGGGAAAGCTTTCGCTTTTCATCGACGGTGTGCTTGCCGCCTCGGATGAGAACTTGGTCAACGGCGTCACCTTCAACGGGGCCGACGGCCTGGGCACGGCAAGCCTGAACATCGGAGCGTCTCGGACCGATGGCTTGCGGCCTTACGACGGGTTGCTCGACGAGTTGGCTATCTTTGACCACGTGCTGCCGCCGGAGCGGATCGCCGCCCACGCCGCGGCTGTCCCTGAGCCGGCCACCCACGCTCTGCTTGCCCTCGGTGCCTTGAGTATTGCCGGCTACGCCTTGCGTCGGCGCACGCGGAAGTAAACTTCCCCCGGATCGCAGAGAAAAACCCTCCAGCCCGGAATTCGACCGTGCCAGTTTTTCGGTGCTCGCGGACCCGGTGAAGAGACGTCGAGGCGCGGCGCTGGAGGCCTTGCCGATTTTCGCCGGCGGATCGCGACAGTCCTCCGGCACCGGACGCGGTCCTGCTCGCCCGCTTATGACTCGGAAAAGAGGCGGCCGCGCCCAAAAAAGGCTGGAGCGGGGCGCGTGTCGGGATAACTTGGAGGCCTGCGCCCGGTAAATTGGGCACATCGCGGAAGAAACGATATTTTATGGCGTCGAAAGAGAAGGAAACCACGGAAACAGCCTTGGCCAAGGATGCGGCATATGGCGCGGCGCAAATCGACAAACTTGAGGGTTTGGAAGCGGTGCGCAAGCGGCCGGGGATGTACATCGGCTACACCGACGAACGCGGCCTGCACCACTGTGTCTACGAGGTCCTCGACAATTCGATCGACGAACATCTGGCCGGCTACTGCACGCACATTGATGTGACCATCCACGCGGATGGCTCGTGCTCGATCCGCGACAATGGCCGCGGCATTCCGGTCGACATGCACCCAAAGTGGAAGATCCCGGCCATCGAGTTGGTCCTGACCAACTTGCACGCCGGCGGTAAATTCGGTCAGGGCGCCTACAAATTCAGCGGCGGTCTCCACGGCGTCGGGGCCAAATGCGTCAACGCCCTTTCCGAATGGTTCAAGGCCGAGGTTTACCGGGACGGCCAAGTTTACTTCATGTCGTTCGCTAAGGGGAAGACGACGCAGAAACTCACCGTTCTGAGCGAGCTGAAAAACAAAAAGCAGACCGGGACGCAGATCACATTTCTCCCGGATGCCACGATTTTCACCACTACGGAATTTGTCTTCGAGCGCCTCGGGGCGCGCATGCGCGAGTTGGCTTTCCTCAATTGCGGCCTTGAGATCCGCCTGACCGACGAACGCGTCGAGGGCGAGCCGAAAAAGACCCTCTTTGTCTACAAGCTCGGCATCGAGGAGTTCGTCAAAGAATTGGGCGAAAGCAAGTCGGTCCTCCACCCGAAGGTGATCAAGCTGACCGGTGCGCGGAAGACAAAGATGAAGAACAAAGACGGCGAGGACGTCGAGGAAGATGTCCTGGTCGACTGCGTGCTGCAATACAACGACAGCTACACCGACCAGATTCTCTGCTTCACCAATTCGATCCCGAATCCCGACGGCGGTACGCACATCACCGGGTTCCGCTCCGCGCTGACCCGCGCGATCAACCAGTACTCCAAGGCCAACAACCTGGCCAAGGACAAGGATCCCGCCATCACCGGTGATGACGTGCGCGAGGGCCTCATTTGTGTCCTCAGTCTCAAGCACCCCGACCCGAAGTTCGAAAGCCAGACCAAGGTCAAGCTGGTCAATCCCGAGGTCGACGGCATCGTCAGCTCCATCATTTACGAGGGGCTGATGGATTTCTTTGAGACCAATCCGCCCGTCGCGAAAAAGATTTTCGAAAAAGCCATCACCGCGGCCCGGGCCCGCGAGGCGGCGCGCAAAGCCCGCGAGACGGTGCGCAAGAGCGCGTTGACCGGCGGTGGCTTGCCCGGAAAACTGGCCGATTGTTCCGAGCGCGATCCTTCGCTGACCGAACTTTTCATCGTCGAGGGCGACTCGGCCGGCGGGTCGGCCAAGCAGGGACGCGACCGCCGCTTCCAAGCCATTCTGCCGATCCGCGGCAAGCTGATCAATGTGGAGAAAGCGCGTTTGGACAAGGTGCTCCAAAACACTGAAATCCAGACCATGATCACCGCGGTGGGCACCGGCATCGGCGAGGGCGAACAAGAGGGCGCGTTCAATTTCGGCAAGCTGCGCTACGGGCGGATCATCATCATGACCGACGCCGACGTGGACGGTTCGCACATCCGTACCTTGTTGCTCACCTTTTTCTACCGCCAAATGACCGAATTGGTCCGCCGCGGTTGCATCTACATCGCGCAACCGCCGCTTTACCAAATCAAGCGGAAGAAACGTGAGGAGTACGTCGACGACGACGCGCAGTTGACCAAAATTCTCATCTCGCTTGGCGCGGAGGATGTCAAACTCGTGCACCTGAAAAACAAAAAGACCTTCACCGAGACGCAGCTCAAGGAAATCCTCGAGCTCCTCGAGCGCCTTAACAAACACAGCAATGCGATCCAGCGTCTGGGCGGTGATTTCGAAAGTTACCTCGAAGCACGCGACTCGAAAGACGGCCGCTTGCCCATTTACCTGATCAAGATCCGCGACGGCAACACAGAGTCGGTCGAATATTTCCACGACGAAAACGAGTTGCAGGCCTTCGCCAAAAAGAACAACGACCTCAATTTGTTCGAGGGCGAGGAACCGGAAGGAGCGGAGGGTGAAAGCGCGCCGAAGGAAAAAGAAACGCCAGGCCGTCGCCGTCGTGCGCGTCTCCTTGAGATCCACGAGTCGGTCGCGGTTGACAAACTGGTCAAGGAGCTGTCGAAAAAGGGCCTCGAAATCGACCATTACACAGCCACCGACCAGCCGATTTTTCATTTGGTCGAGGGCGAAGGCGAGCGTGAGGCGAAACACGAAATTTTTGCCATCCCGCGCATCCTCGACCTGGTCAAGGAAATCGGCCGCCGCGGCGTGCAGATCAAGCGATTCAAAGGCCTCGGGGAAATGAACGCCAAGGAACTTTTCCAAACCACGATGGATCCGGACAAGCGCCGGCTCCTGCGGGTCAAACTTGACGACACCAATGCGGTCGAAGCCGACAAAATGTTCACCGTCCTGATGGGCGACGTGGTCGAACCGCGCCGCCATTTCATCGAGGACAACGCCCTCAACGTCCGCAACCTCGACATTTAGAAAATCCCGTCCCATGCCCGCCAAAGCCGCCGAACCGAAAACAGAACTCGCCACCGACAAAGCGTCCTCCCAGCGCAACAAGAACCTCGATCTCGCCCTCCAGCAGATCGCCAAAGATTACGGCGATGGAGCCATCATGCGCCTCGGTGACCATTCGCAGACCAACATCGACGTCATTCCGACCGGCAACATCATGATCGACCGCGCGCTCGGCGTGGGCGGGGTCCCGCGGGGCCGCATTGTCGAGATTTACGGCCCCGAGTCCTCCGGCAAAACCACCCTCACGCTGACCATCATCGCCCAAGCCCAAAAGCGCGGTGGACTGGCCGCCTTCATCGACGTCGAGCACGCCCTCGATCCGAAATACGCGCAGCGTCTCGGGGTCAATCTCGACGACCTGCTGGTTTCCCAGCCCAGCTCGGGCGAAGAAGCGCTCCGTATTTGTGAAACGCTCGTCCGTTCCAACGCGCTTGATGTCATCGTGCTCGATTCGGTGGCCGCCCTGGTCACCAAGCAGGAATTGGAAGGTGAAATCGGAGATTCCACGGTCGGCGCACAGGCCCGCCTAATGAGTGCGGCCATGCGCAAACTCACCGCCCTCATTGCCAAAGCCCGGACGTGCTGCATATTCACCAACCAGATCCGCGAAAAAATCGGTGTCATGTTCGGCAGCCCCGAAACCACCCCCGGCGGCAAGGCACTCAAGTTTTACTCCAGCGTGCGCATGGATATCCGCCGCATCGGCGCCATCAAGCAGGGTGACGGCACGGTCACTGGCAACCGCACCCGCATCAAAGTGGTGAAAAACAAAGTTGCCCCGCCGTTCACCGAGTCTGAATTCGACATCATGTACAACGAGGGTATTTCCAATGTGGGCTCGCTCATCGACATCGCCTTGGAAAAGGGTGTCATCGAGAAGCGTGGCAGCTGGCTCAGTTTCAAGGGCAACCAATTGGCTCAAGGTCGTGACGCGGCCAAAGAAGCGCTCAAGGCCGATGGAAATTTGTACAAGGAAATCGAGGAAGCCACGCTTGCCTCAATGAATGCGACCGAGGCAGCATGACCGGTCAGGCCAAGACGTGCGGAATGCTCGTCGGGCCGGGTGAACCGGACACGTCCGCTGCGTGCCCCCGCCTCCACAGTTCATGAATATCCACGAATACCAAGCCAAGGAGCTGCTGACCAAATTCGGCGCAGACAACCCGCGCGGCTCGGTTGCCCGCACGGCAGCCGAGGCGGAGAAAGTTGCCCGCGATCTCGGAACCGACTCGATCGTGGTCAAAGCGCAGATCCATGCCGGCGGGCGGGGCAAAGGCACTTTCACCAACGGGTTCCAAGGCGGGGTGCATCTCTGCAAGACGGCAGCCGAGGCCCGCGATATCGCGGGCCGGATGATCGGGCAGACGTTGGTCACCCATCAGACCGGACCCGGGGGACGTCTGGTCAACCAGGTGCTGGTGGCCGAATCGGTCGAGATCGAGAAAGAATTTTATTTCGCCATCCTTCTGGACCGCGCGACCGGTGCACCCGTTATTGTGGCCAGCCGCGAAGGTGGCATGGACATCGAGGAGGTGGCAGCCCGCAGCCCCGAAAAAATTCTCCGCGAAGCTGTTGACCCGGCGTTCGGCTTGCAACCTTACCAGACCCGCAAGCTGGCCCAAGAGCTCGGTTTCGCACCCGGCCAAACGCGCGCTGCCGGCAGGCTGTTTGCCGCCCTTTACCGCTGCTTCATCTCGTCGGACTGCTCGATGGTCGAGATCAACCCGTTGGTCCTGACCAAAGGCGGCGGGGTCCTTGCCTTGGATGCCAAATTCTCGTTCGACGACAACGCGCTTTTCCGTCATCCCGACATCGTTGCCCTGCGCGACATCGGCGAGGAGGACCCTCGCGAAGTGGCCGCTTCCGAACACCACCTAAGCTACATCGGATTGGACGGCAACATCGGTTGCATGGTCAATGGGGCCGGTTTGGCCATGGCTACGATGGACATCATCAAGCATCACGGTGGCGATCCGGCCAATTTCCTTGATGTCGGCGGCGGCGCCAGCGAGGAGCAGGTGACCGAGGCCTTTAAAATTCTCCTTTCCGACGCGAAGGTGAAAGCAATCTTGGTCAATATTTTCGGTGGTATCATGAGGTGCGATGTCATTGCGCAGGGCGTCCTCAATGCAGTCAAAGCCGTGAAGCTCGAGATCCCGCTGGTCGTCCGTCTCGAGGGCACCAATGTCGAGCAGGGCCGCAAGTTGTTGGCCGAATCCGGTCTGCCCATCGTCACCGCGACCGATCTTGATACTGCCGCCAGCGAAATCGTGAAGCTGGCCGCGAAAAACTGAATTTGTTTTATCTGTGTCAGCGGTGGTCAACCCTCTTCCTCTCTAATCATGTCCGTTCTCGTCGATAAAAACACCCGCCTGGTTGTGCAGGGCATCACCGGTAAGTCCGGCGCCTTCCACACGCGCAACTGCATGGAATACGGCACGAATGTCGTGGCCGGCGTCACTCCCGCCCGCGGCGGCGAGACATTCGACGACAAAGTGCCCGTCTTCGACACCGTGCACGAAGCGCGACGGGAGACCGGCTGCAATGCCACCATGATTTTTGTCCCCCCGGAATTCGCGGCGGACGCCATCCTCGAAGCCGCCGATGCCGGGGTTGAACTGATTGTCTGCATCACCGAGGGCATTCCGGTCATGGACATGATGCGGGTGAAAAAACTGCTCCAATCGAGTCCTTCACGCCTGATCGGTCCGAATTGTCCGGGCATCATCACTCCCGGTCAGTGCAAGATCGGCATCATGCCGGGCTACATTCACCAGCCGGGCCACATCGGCGTGGTCTCCCGCTCCGGCACGCTCACCTATGAAGCGGTCTGGCAATTGACCAGCCGCGGGGTGGGTCAGTCGACCTGCATCGGCATTGGCGGTGACCCGATCATCGGGACAACCACGCTGGACGCGGTGCAACTTTTTGCCGGGGATCCGGACACCCACGGAATCATCCTGATCGGCGAAATCGGCGGCAGCGCCGAGGAAGAGGCCGCCGCTTGGCTCAAAGTGCATTGTGACAAGCCGGTGGCCGGTTTCATCGCCGGGGCCACTGCGCCCCCCGGGCGCCGCATGGGCCACGCGGGTGCGATCATCTCCGGCGGCAAGGGCACGGCAGCCGCCAAGAAGGAGGCGTTGCGGGATGCAGGCATCGCCGTGGCGGAAACCCCCAGCACCATTGCCGACACCCTGCTGGCGGTGATGAAATAAATCGTTACCGGGAGGGACGCCCGCGGGAGTGGCGGTGGTCACCGGTCACCTATTTCCCAACGAGCGGTCCCCGCTGGTTGGGAGAAGTAGGACCGGAGTGGAAAGGGGCCAGGTAGCCCGGTGGGATTAACCGCCGCAGGCGGCTCGGATCATTTGGACGAAGGCGGGTTCGGCTTTCTCGACCGTCGGGACCGGGCCGGTCATTTTGAGGTACACATCGCCGTTGGGGCTTTCAAGGATGGTACCAAGGAGGGCTTGGCCCTCGAGCGGGGTGGTTGCTTGACCCGGCATCCCGCTTTGAAACGTGCCGCGGGCGCGGGCGAAGGTAACCGGCACGGTGCCGATGGTCTCCTTGGCGGTGGCCGCGTTTTTGGAGTCGTTGTCGCCATCGAACTGGCCGAACCAGCGGTCGACATTTTGCTGCACGGTTCCGCCCTGACCCGGCCCGAAATGGAATACTGTGATGATGGCTTCTCCGGCTTCACCCGTTCCTTCGGGGCCCGGAACGCGCAACTCGGCTTTGCGCATGGGCGAGGACGGTGCAACGGAAATCCATCCCGCGGGCACGGCAAAAGTGAAGTCACCCGCGGTGAAAGACGGCGTTTCCTCCGCCCGCCCAAGGAAGGCGGACAGCAAGAGCGGGAGAAAAACGCGCGCGGCGCGCATGGCTTAACGTTTGGAGAACTGGAAGCGCTTGCGGGCACCGGGGCGACCGGGCTTTTTGCGCTCTTTCATCCGCGGATCACGGGTCAGAAGACCGTTCTTCTTGAGCTCGGGTCGCAGATTGGCGTCGAGCTTGAGCAGGGCCCGGGCAATGGCGAGGCTGGAGGCCCCGGCTTGGCCGGCAACGCCGCCGCCGGAGGTTTTCAGCGTGATGTCGACGTTTTGCTTGCGTCCGGCGAGTTCGAGCGGGCGCAACACGGCGGTCTGCAGGGTAGTCGTCGGGAAGTAATCGTTGAATTCGCGTTTGTTGACTTCGATTTTGCCGGAGCCTGTTTTCAGGCGCACGCTGGCGACAGAGGTGCGGCGGCGGCCGGTGGCGGTGTGGACGTCGGACATGATCAGGGAATTTTGAGCTCTTTGGGTTGCTGGGCACCGTGCGGGTGGTCGGCGCCGGCGTAGACTTTGAGTTTGGTGAACTGGGCGCGGCCGAGGCGGTTGTGAGGGATCATGCCACGCACGGCGCGTTCGACGAGCAATTCGGGGCGGCGCGCCTGGCGCTTTTCGAAAGTTTCGCTTTTGTGGCCGCCGACGTATCCGGAAAAACTGGTGTACACCTTCGCCGTGGTTTTCTTGCCGGTCACGCGCACTTTGGAAGCGTTGATCACCACGACAAAATCGCCGGTGTCGCAATGCGGGGTGAACACGGCTTTGTTTTTGCCACGCAAGACGTCGGCTATTTTGGTCGCGATGCGCCCGAGGACTTGGTTTTCAGCATCCACAATCCACCAGCTGCGCTGGATTTCTTCGGCTTTGGCGGAAAAAGTTTTCATGGCAAAATTGGCCACGCAGAATATGGGTCCGGCGGCAGGGTGTCAAAAGCATTTCTCTATCTGCTTGACCCCTCATCCGGCGGGGGAAACGGTCCCCGGGTGCAGAAAAGGGAAAAGAACACTGTTGGCAGCCTCTGGGAGGAGGTTTTCCAGCCGGATGGCACGCCGCGCGAAATCTACCGCCCGATCCTCGATCTTGTCCTTTCCCTCCCGCGCGGCGAGACCAGGCTGATCATCGAGCGGCTAGAAGCCACGATGCGCGAGATGGGGGTGACCTTCGACATCACCCGGGACCGTCCGTGGGGCCGGCATCCGTGGTTCTGCGACCTGCTGCCCGCGCTGTTCGGCGGGAGCGAGTGGGCGGAGGTGGCGGCGGGGGTGCGTCAGAGGCTGAAAGCCTTCGAACTCTTTCTGGACGATATTCATGGCGAGAAAAGCATCCTCCATGCGCAAGTCATTCCGGCCCGCGTCGTCTTGGGCAGCCCGTTTTTCCAGCGTCCGGCGGTCGGTCTGCCGCGGCCCGGCGGCGCGTTCCTCCATTTGTCCGGCCTGGCTCTGGTCCGGCGCCCGGACGGCCAGTTGGCTGTGGCGCATCACTACTGCAGCAACGCCTCGGGCATTTCTTACATGATGCAGAACCGTCGCGCGCTGACGCGTGTCTTTGCCGAAGCATTCCAGAACCATAATCCGCAAAGTATCGCGGACGTTCCAGTGTCCATTCTCGAGACCTTTCGTTCGCTTGCGCCGCGCGGCGTGGACGAGCCGGTGGTGGCATTGCTCACGCCCGGGGCGGGCAGTCGCGCTTATTCGGAGCATGGTTTTCTCGCCCGCCGCATGGGTATTCCACTGGTCCAGGGGGGAGATTTGCTCGTCCTCGACGACCGGCTGTATTTGAAGAGTGTCTCCGGCTTGGAGCGCATTGATGTGCTCTACACGCGGGTGGCCGATGCCTGGCTCGACTCCATGGTCTTCCGCCGCGACTCGCTTCTCGGCGTGGCGGGTCTGGCCCAGTGCGTGCGCGAGGGCACGGTTGCGGTGGCCAATGCGATGGGCAGCCAGTTGGCCGACGACCGCGCCCTTCTGCCGTTTTCCGGCCGGATCATCCGTTTTTATCTCGGGGAAGACGAAATCTTGCCGACCTTGCGCACTTGGTGGCTGGGTGACCTCGACCAGCGCGACCATGTGGTCGGGTCCCTCGCGGATTACGACATCCGTTCGCTCTACGGGGAACCTTACGTTTACCACGGAGGGAGCGGTAAGGCGGATGGGGCCAAGTTGCAGCGTCTTCTTCGTGACGAGCCGCAAAACTACGTGGCTCAGCCGCGCGATACCGGCGCGGTCACCGTGTGCCTCGACCCCAAAGGCGGGCTCGATGACCGTCGACAAGATCACATTGTTTTCGCCCTGCGCGGCGCCTCCGGGGACTATGAGGTGTTTCCGGGCGCCCTGACCCGCGTTTCGTCCGGGGAAAGCAGTTTCACTGCTTCGGAGCTGGGTGGCGGCAGCAAGGACACCTGGGTGCTGGCCACCGACCATGAGGCCGGCGCCCGTCTCCCGGTCGTCAATCGCGCGGTTGAGATCCACGCCCCGCAAAGCCGCGTGACCAGCCGCGTGGCCGACTCGTTTTACTGGCTGGGTCGTTACCTCGAGCGGGCGCAGAGTCTCTCTTACATGGTCGGCGTGGTCGAAAGCCTTGAGACCGAGGAACTCAACCGAGCCGAGCGCCAGCTCTACCGTCCGGTCTGGAATCGTGTGCTCCCTCCGCTCGAGAACCGCGAGACGGGGCGCAAGCGCGGCATTTCCACCGCACTCGAGCGCTACCATCTTGTGCTCAACCTTCGCGAGGAGGGCTCGGTCTGTAGTACGCTGCGCCGCGCCGTGCGTAATGCCGGTCAAATCATGGAGTGCCTGAGTGTTGAAGCCTACGGCGTGCTGAGCAATCTCGAGGGGCGCTTCAACCGCGCGCGGTTTCGTCCGGATGCCGACGAGGCCTCCCTTGCGCTGGCCACCCAGCGCTACAGCGCAGAGGCCACCTCGGGCATCGCGGAATTTTTCGGCATGGCGGAATCAACTATGCTGGCCGATCGCGGTTGGAATTTTTGTCTCCTCGGGCAGCAATTCGAGCGGGCAGCGATCACGGCGAATGCGGGGCTGACCATTTTCAAATCGATCGCGCGCCGGACGGAAAAAGCCCCGGACCCCGCCGGGCATGCGGTGGAAATCGAGTTGTCCGCCTTTCTCCGCCTGCTCGGGTCGCGCGACGCCTACCGGCGCGTCTACCAAATGCGCGCGGAGCCGGTCCCCGTGTTGAGCCTGCTGTACGAGAATGCGGAGATGCCGCGTTCTGTGCTCCGTTGTCTCGGGCGCTGCCAGGACTTGCTCGGGCCGCAGGAGGATGATTCTCCCGGGATGACCCGCACGCGCGCAGCGCTCGATGCCACCAGGCAACTGGTAGCCGTGACGGAGTGGGCGTCTTATCTGCTGCCCGCGGCCATGGCTTCCGGTGAAGCGGGCGGGGGGGCTCAGCTTGATCCGGAGCACCTCGGCCGGTTGGTGGCCCTGCTCACCGAGATCAGCGAGCGGACTTACGCCATCCACGATGTCATCGCCGACGGATTCATCAACCACCAGATCCTTCTCGACTGATGCGTTTCGAGATTCTGCACACGACCGACTACCGCTATGACGAGCCGGCCAGCGAGGCCTACGTCGAAGCGCGTCTGACGCCCCCGTCCAGGCCGACCCAGCGTATCGTCGCCCATGACCTGACCTTTCGCCCGGCGGGGCCGTCGTCGACCTACGTGGATTATTTCGGCAATCCGGCTTCGTTTTATTCGATGGTCAAACGCCACGATCATCTGCGGGTGAGCAGCAGTCTGTTGGTCGACACCTCGCCACCGCGGTTGCCTTCCGCGGCCCTCGATCTCACCATCGGAGAGGCGCGCCAAATCCTTTCGTCGCTCGGCACAGATATCTTCGACTACCTGCGGGCTTCTTCGGCCGTGCCCACGGGGGGCGAGGCCACGGTTTGGGGACGGCGCTGGTTGCGGTCGGATGCCAAGCTGCACGCCGCTCTCGAAGAGCTCAATGGGGCGATCCACCGCGAGTTCCGCTACGAACCGGGCTCGACGGGAAACTCGACGCCGCTCGCGGTTATCTGGAAGGCTCGGGCTGGAGTTTGCCAGGACTTCGCCCACCTCATGCTCTCCGTGCTCCGCACCTCCGGCCTGCCGGCGCGTTACGTTTGCGGCTACATCGAGACCGATCCGCCCGAGGAGGGTCACCGTCTGACCGGGGCGGTCGCCACTCACGCGTGGGTCGAAGTTCTGGTTCCCGGGATGGACTGGGTTGCCCTCGACCCGACCAATGATCAATGGTGCGGCGAGCGCCATGTCGCGGTTTCCTTCGGGCGCGATTTTGCCGATGCCACACCATTGCGCGGGACATTCAAGGGTTGCGGCGGGCAAGATATGACCGTGAAGGTCCTGATGAAGCGCACCGTATGAAACTCGCCATAAATTACCGGGCCGAATACAGCTACGGGCGCAAGGTCGGGCTTTCGCCCCATGTGGTGCGGCTTTTCCCGCGCGACGCCTTGCAGGCTCGGGTTGTCGCCATGGAATTCGAGACGAATTCCTCGGCCACCATCCACTGGCGTCATGATCTTTTCGACAACGTGGTCGCCCATTGCTTTTACCCACGGGAGGAGGATCATTTGCTCTACACGCTGCGGGCGGAGATCGCCATCGAGGTGCGTAATCCCTTCGGTTTCCTGCTGGATAGCCGCGCCCTGCAGTGGCCGGCCGAATACTCGGTGCGCGAACGCGAGTTCCTGGCCTCCTTCCTTGCCGCGGAAGACAGGGCCGATTTCCCGGCCGCCCTCCGGCCCATGCCGGGCTCTGAAATGGTCGGCGCACTGGTCGCCATGAACCAGTGGATTTACGCCAACGTCGCCTACGAACGACGCGAAGATGGTGACGCGCATGCTTCGAAGGAAACCTTGCGGCTGCGCCGCGGAGCCTGCCGGGACACCGCTGTTTTGTTGGCCGCGGCCCTGCGCGCAGAGGGTCAGGCGGCACGTTTGGTCAGCGGTTATTTGTGGGAAAGTTCGAGCGACCCTGCCGAGCGCAAGGCCGACAGTGCGTTGCATGCTTGGACCGAGGTCTTTCTGCCCGGTGCGGGCTGGGTGGGGCTCGATCCTTCCAATGGGGTCCTCGTCGACCATCACTACATCGCCACCGCCGTCGGCCTGGATTCTGCCGACATTGCACCGGTTTCCGGACTTTATTTCGGCAAGGAAGAAGTGCCCGGGACCTTGACCGCATCCCTCGGCATCACGCGCGCGTGACGGCCCTCACGGCGACTGTTAAAAGAAACCATGTCCAGTCCCGGTCTGCTTCTTGCGGCGTTCTTTGCTTCCGGCCTGAATCCGGAGATTGCTTGGTCGGACCGTTCCGGCTGGGAGGTCGTGCCCACGGCGGTTCTTTCGGGTGTCGGCGGCGCCTCCGCTTCCCCAAGCGAGGTGAGGGCCCGGTGGAATGACCAATGGCTCTTTTTTGAGTTCGTCTGCCGTGACATTGCCCTCGTCGCGCCGGGCCGCGCCGACGGTGAAGATCACTTCAGGATCGGCGATGTTGTCGAGGTGTTTGTCGCGCATCGCGGAAAACCGGACTATATCGAGCTCCACGCCACGCCGGAAGGTCGTCAAACCGTTTATGCTTTCCGCGACTACCGTCGTGCCGCGGACGCTCCGGGCGGTATGGTGGTGCAGGCCGGCGGGACAGAAGGCGGCTGGCGCGCGGTCCTTGCCTTCCCTTGGGCGGCTCTGGGCGGAAAACCGGACCAAGATGGTCTGGAGTTTTTGGCCGGACGTTACGACTATGACCAAGTGGGCGGCCGGCCGGCTTTGTCCTCCTTTCCCGCCCAGAAGGGCAAACCTGACTTCCATGACCGCGCCCGTTACGCCCGGCTGATGCTGCGACCATGAAAGTGTTACTGCCGCTTGTTCTCCTCGCGACCGGCTGTTCGTCGGTCAGTGTGCTGCAGGAACGTGAAAATGCCGCCTTGGCCCCCTCCGCGCGGCCTGGGGTGCTGTATGTGCGTCCCTTTGAGGTGCGGCGCGGGGCGGAATTTGACGCGGCAGCGGCCAAGGCGAACGAGGATGTTCCGGCCAAGGTTGGCTCGTTGGTGGCCGACGGCATCATGTCCAAGGCCGGGGCGTGGGTTGCGCCGGGACGTCTCTTGGAAGCCGGCGCGGCCACACCGTCCGAGGGTCTGCTCGTGCGGGGAAAAATCCTCCGTTTGCGGCAGGGTAGCCGCGCTTTGCGCATGGCGGTCGGGCTCGGGGCCGGGCGCACCCGTTTGGAAACGTCGGTGCGTGTTTTTAATCTCGCGGCTTCGACCACTGAGCCATGGCTGTCGTTCGAGACCACCGGCGGGAGCAACATGGAACCCGGGATAGCGGGTGCCCTCGTGCCCTCGCCGTTGACCATTCCGATCGCCGTGAGCGTGGCTAGCGGTGCGGTGACCGCTGGCGCAATCGGCGCGAAAGGTGTCACTCAGGACGCCCTGCGCACGGGCCGGGTCATTGCCGCGGCCGTTCACGACAAGCTTGTGGCCGGTGGGCTGAGCGAAAGAGCGACCGGCGTGAAACGGGCCGGACGCCTCGCCACGCCGGTCGGCGAGATGTCACTTCCGGGGGTCGGGGCGGAGTGACCGTCCTCGCGGTTGTGTTCTTCCGCCGGAAGTTTCCCGAGCGGGGAGCGTAGGCCCGACGGAGCCAGCTGTTCAGTGAAGCGAGGGCGGGTAGATCCCCGCCGCTACCAGACCGGCAATGCTTGCTACCACCCGTGGACGATCCTCACGGTAGGTGACACCGAACCATTCGGCTGCGGTCGGAAGGACGCGCACGGCGGCAGAACCATCGGCAATCATCCCCGCCACGGCGGACGGAATGTAGCACTCGCTTCTCTCGCTCCCCCCCTCCTGCCCGAGGAAAGCTTCCAGTGCTTTTTTCAGGAGCGGGAAAATTTGCGGGGTGAACCCCCAAAAATTCATCGAGACACATGCTTCGGGGACAAAAGTCCGCTGGCCAGCTGCGACGATCCCGTCTGCTCGCCGGGCCAGATCGGTCAACTCCTCGACGCCGAGCAGGAGTCCATCCGGGCCGACCTCGCAAATCCCGCGCGCCACGGTGCCGTGGTCGCTCAGTGTTTTGTCCAAACGGTAACCGGCCATGGCGAAGCGGGCCGGTTGGACGGAAGAATCAACGGTGGCGAGGAATTGACCGACCTGCCGGAAGGAATCCGGACCGTAGAAGTCATCCGCATTGATCGCGGCAAAAGGTGCGGCGACGGCCTCGCGCGCGCACCAGATGGCTTGGGCGGTGCCCCATGGTTTGGTCCGCCCATCCGGGGGAACGAATCCTCCAGGCAAATCGTCAAGTTGCTGGAACGCGTAGACCACGGACAGTTTTCCTTCGTAGCGCGCGCCAATTTGGTCGCGGAAGTCTTTTTCCATTTCGCGGCGGATGAGAAAAACCACGCGGTCGAATCCGGCGCGGATGGCGTCGTGCACAGAATAGTCGAGAAGGGTCTCGCCGGCTGGTCCAACCGGGTCGAGCTGTTTGAGCCCGCCATAACGGGAGCCCAGACCGGCGGCGAGAACGAGGAGAGTGGGTGGAGACATAAAGAATGAATCCTATAATGATGCCGTCCGCCTCGGCAACCGACTTACGCCTCCGGCGCGGCTTCGCGGTGCAGTTCGTAAGCGTTGATGATTTTCTGCACGAGGGGATGGCGGACCACGTCCTTGCGGCTAAGGGAGCGGATAGCCAGGCCATCGACGTTTTGCAGCACTTCGACCGCCTCGAGCAGTCCGGAACGCTTGTGGCGGGGCAGATCGATCTGGGTGCGGTCGCCGGTGATGACGCACTTGGAATCGTTGCCCAAGCGGGTCAGGAACATGAACATTTGTTCGGCGGTGGTGTTTTGCGCCTCGTCGAGGACGACAAAAGAATGGTTCAAGGTGCGTCCGCGCATGTAAGCCAGCGGTGCGATTTCAATGATGCCGCGGTCCATGAATTTTTGGATCTCATCCGTCTCAAGCATGTCGTAAAGCGCATCGTAAAGGGGCCGCAGATAGGGGAGGATTTTTTCCTCCAGCGCGCCGGGCAGGAAACCGAGCGCCTCGCCGGCCTCCACGGCGGGTCGGGTCAGAACGATACGGCTGACCTGTTCCTTTTTCAGAGCGGCCACGGCCATGGCCATGGCGAGGTAAGTTTTGCCCGTTCCGGCCGGGCCGACGCCGAAGACGACATCATGCTCGCGGATGGCGCGGACGTAATCGCGTTGTCCGGGCGTCTTGGGAATGACCGGCGCCTTGCGCAGCGAGCAGATAATGCGCTCGGCGGCTAATTCGGTGATGCTGCTATTGGGGACGCGGTCTTCGGCGGTTTGCAGGGCGAAGCGGAACTCCTGCCTGCCGATGGCGGCTCCGCTGCGGCGGGCTTCATCCAGTTGGGTGAAAACTTTGGCGGCGCGGTCGGCATTGTCTTTTTCCCCGGCGATGCGGATCCACCCTTCGCGGGCGGCCACTTGCACGCCGAGACGCTGTTCCATCTCGCGGAGCAAACGCTCGTCGTTCTGGTATAGCGCGCCCGCTGCACGGGCATTGTCGAAATGGAGCGTGGTGCTCTCCATCTCAAGCGCTCATTTCCGCTGAAACCCGTAGACCAGAGCCCAACCGGTGCGCTCTTCGGGAGAGGAAATAATTTCGACGATCGCGTAGTAGGTTCCGGTCGACCGCGGTTTGATCTCGGCGTAGGCGAAGCGTCCGCGTTGCCAGGATTTGCTTTCGGCGAGGTTGCCCTCCGCATCGTAAATATTGACCCGCAAGGCGGCGCCGTTGATGTCGGTGGCGAGGAAGAACATATAGCTGTTCCCGCGGAAAAGCTGGGCGGTGACCGCTTTTTTGTCGCCTTGGCCGAGGTCGCCGCCCCAGGCGTCCTCGCGGATGATCCAGCCGCGTTCGGCGTAGGGATTGGCCGCCTCGTAAGCGAAAGAAAGCGCATCGTCGACGAATGCACGGGCGCTCGTGGCGGCAAGCACGAGGACGAGCAGCGCGGCGGGCCAACGGAAACGGGAGGCAGGGCGGTTCATGGTCAGCCGGCTTTGGCCCGAATGAGCTCCACCATCTGCGTGGCGAGGGCGTTGATTTCGGTCACGGTTTCCTCGGAAATTTCGCTGGGCTGCGACTTTTTGATCAGCGGACCGATGCGCCCGAGGGACTTGCGGATTTCGCCGACAAGCTGCTGGCGTCGCAGGCGCGGGGTCATTTGGTCGAGTTGGCGATTGAAATAATCGACCAGCATGGGTTGGTAGAGGAGTTCGGCGCGATCGCGGGAATATTTGTCCTTCACAATGGAGGTAAGCACTTCGGTGCCTCGCAGCCAGCCCCCGAGGCTGACCAGTTGGGCGAGTTGCGCGTCGTTCAATTCGAGCATGGCCTGATTGACATCTTGGAGGGCGCCGTCGAACTCCCGGCGCACGGCATTCCATTCGCGGGCATCGGCTTTCTCAATGATGCTGTTGCTTCGGGCCACGACGGATTTGCGGACGTTGATCGCCTCGGCCAGGGTAAGGACATTGCGGCCGATTTTTTTGACCCGCTCGCTGTCCTCGGCTTCCACCGCGACAAAGCCGTCGGCGATGACCGTGCCGAGGAGCAGGGCCACTTGGGCGCGGTTCGGGCTGGCCGGATAATTTTCTTCCGGCCCCAACTCTCCGCGCCAGTTCGGGTTGCCCAGTTTGTCGAGGACCGTAAAGATTTCGCTCGGCACCGGGATGACGACACTATCAACGGTTTCGGCCGGGAATTGACCCAGATCGATGGTTTGGTCCGGTTTCTCCCCGAGGGCGGTGCTCAGGCAGAGGAGCAGGACAAAAAGGAGGCTTAGAATCACGGTTGCGGGAAATTTCACTTGGGAACCCGGCAAGATAAAGCATAAAAAGCCGGTCGTGGAACAAGTGCCCAGCGCCGCGCGAGTGCAGGAAATCATCGGAAGGATGTCCGGCCGCCGTATTCTCACGGCGGGCGACCTCATGCTCGACGAGTTCATCTGGGGCAAAGTGTCGCGCATTTCTCCGGAGGCGCCGGTTCCGGTGGTGGCGGTGGACCGCGAGACTTCCTACCCCGGAGGTGCGGCCAATGTGGCGCGCAACCTGCATGAGTTCACGGCCCGGACCTCGGTCTTCGGTTTGGCCGGGGAGGATGCCGCGGGCGCGCGTTTGCGGGATCTTCTCGCTGCGGGGGGGATCGGCATGGAAGGTGTGGTCAGGCGGGAAGGGCCGACCACAGTGAAGACCCGCATTATCGCCCGCACCCAGCAAGTGGTGCGCGTCGACCGCGAATTGGCCGAACCGGCCGGTCCGACCCAGCGCCAGGCGCTGCTTGACGCGCTGGATGCGGCGCTACCGCAAGCTGATGGCGTTATCCTTGAAGACTACGGCAAAGGCTTTTTCGACGAAGAAATGTCGGGCGAATTCATTCGCCGGGCACGGGCCGCCGGTTGCGTCGTGGCCGTCGATCCCAATCCGGGCAATCCGCTGGCCTGGCGCGGTGCGACCGTGGTCAAACCCAACCGGCATGAAGCTTTCGCCGCAGCCGGTCTTCCCTGGAGCGAGCCGGCCTCGCATCCGCTGGAAGACAAACAACTGCTCGCGGCCGGGGAAATGCTCCTCGCCAAGTGGGAGGCCGACCAACTGCTCATCACGCTGAGCGAACTGGGGATGCTCCTCCTGACCAAGGATGGAGTCCGTCACCACACACCGACCCGCGCGCGCGAAGTCTTCGATGTCTCCGGGGCCGGCGACACAGCCATCGCGCTCTACACGCTGGCCCTCTGCGCGGGCGCCACCCCGGTCGAGGCCTCCGAAATCGCCAACCACGCCAGTGGCGTGGTGGTCGGCAAGCTTGGCACGGCCACGCTCACGCCGGAGGAACTTTTCGCCAGTTTTGCAAACCATGCCCGCTGAGCGTCCTGCCGTGTTCTTCGATCGCGACGGCACCCTTATCCGCGAGGTGCACTACTGTGCCAAGCCTTCGCAAGTTCGGGCCTTCGATGGTGCACCGGAGGCGCTGGTCAAGTTGGCCGAGGCCGGTTTTGCCCTGATCATCGTAACCAACCAGAGCGGCATCGGGCGCGGCTATTTCACCCGCCAAGATTATCACCGGGTGCACGCAGAAGTGCTCGGCCAACTCCGGCCAGCGGAAATCACTGCTGCTTACCATGACGAAAGCACGCCTGACGCACCCAGCCCGCGCCGCAAACCGTCCGTAGCCATGTTGGAGGAAGCCGCCCGTGAGCACGGGTTGGACCTTGCGCGATCATGGATGGTCGGCGACAAAACCTCCGACATCGAGTGCGGTAAAAATGCCGGGATGCGCACCGTGTTGGTCGAGACCGGTCACGGCAAAGACCATTTGGCCTGCGGCGCCGACGCTATTACGACCGGCCTGGTCGGCGCGGTGGACTTCATCCTGAGGCAGTCATCATGTCGGAAGTAACCGTTGTCATCCCTGCCCGTTGGGCCTCGACCCGTTTTCCCGGCAAGCCCCTGGTCGCATTGCGCGGTAAACCGCTTGTCCAGCACGTTTGGGAACGTGCCAACCGCGCCAAACGTGTGGGGCGGGTCATCGTCGCGACTGACGACATGCGCATCGCCGAAGCTGCTTTTGCTTTCGGGGCGGAAGTGGCGCTGACCTCGCCCAAGCATCCGACCGGCACGGACCGGTTGGCCGAGGTTGCCGGAAAACTCAAATCTGCAGCTCTCATCCTCAATGTGCAGGGCGACGAACCTGACATCGCGCCGTCGACTATCGACCGTTTGGTCCGGGCTCTGCAGGACGACCCAGCGCTCGGCATGGTCACCGCGGCCAGCCCGGTGGCCGGTCCGGCCGATGTGCGGAATCCCCATGTGGTCAAGGTTGTCACCGACCTCGCCGGCCGGGCGCTTTACTTCTCCCGCAGTGTCATCCCGCATGACCGTGATGGACACCGCGGGATCCGGTATCTGCGCCACCAGGGCATCTACGGTTACCGCCGCGAGGTGCTCCTCGCTTTCGTGAAATGGAAACCCACGCCCCTCGAGCAAGCGGAGAAGCTCGAGCAACTGCGCGCCTTGGAGCATGGCATTGCCATCGGTGTTATTGTGGTGCGCCGCGGTTCAGTCGGGGTCGATGTCCCCGGCGACGTGGTTAAAGCGGAACGCGCCCTGCGCAAATAAATGAAAACAATTTTTGTCACCGGAGGAGTGGTCAGTTCACTCGGCAAAGGCCTTGCCGCCGCCTCGCTCGGCACATTGCTCGAAAGCCGCGGCTTGCGGGTCACCATGGGGAAACTTGACCCGTATCTCAATGTCGACCCGGGCACGATGAGTCCTTATCAGCACGGCGAGGTCTATGTGCTCGACGACGGGGCGGAGACCGATCTCGACCTCGGACACTATGAGCGGTTCACCGGCTGTGTGCTCGGGCGACGCAACAACCTGACCAGCGGACAAGTTTACGAGAATGTGTTGGCCCGCGAGCGTCGCGGCGATTACCTCGGCAAAACTGTCCAGGTCATTCCGCACGTCACGGATGAAATCAAGTCCCGTATCCGCGAACTGGCCACGAAGAGCGGGGCCGATGTGGCCATCATCGAGATCGGTGGTACAACCGGCGACATCGAGGGACTGCCCTTTCTTGAGTCTATCCGCCAATACCTCCTCGAAGCTGGCGAGAGCAACGCCATGCTCATCCACGTCACGCTCGTGCCGTTCATCAAGGCGGCCGGCGAGTTGAAGACCAAGCCGACCCAGCAGAGCGTGGCGAAACTACGCGAAATCGGCTTGCAGCCCAAAATCGTCATCGCGCGCACCGAGTGCCCGCTCGATGATGATGTCCGGGAAAAACTTTCCCTCTTCTGCAACGTCCCCAAGCGGGCCGTGATCGAGGCGCGCGACGTCGCTCATACCATTTACGAATTGCCACTCATGCTGCAGCAGGAGGGCCTCGACACCGTGGTCTGCCAAGCACTGCAACTCGAACCGCCTCCGGCGCAGATGGAAGACTGGGCCAAATTTGTCGAGCGCGTGGTGCGTCCGCGCAAACGCGTCCGTATTGCCGTGGTCGGCAAATACATCGAACTCCAGGACGCCTACAAAAGCATTTACGAATCCCTGACCCACGCCGGTGCCGCGCACGATTGCGGTGTCGACCTTGTGCTGGTCGACGCCGAAGGCCTTGAAGCGGCCGGCGGACCGGAAGAACACCTTCGCGGGGTGGCCGGAATTCTCGTCCCCGGGGGGTTCGGTGACCGCGGGATCGAAGGTAAGATCGCGGCCGCCCGCTACGCCCGGGAAACCGGGACGCCTTACCTCGGCATTTGTCTCGGCATGCAAGTGGCGGTGGTGGAATTCGCGCGCCACGCGTGCGGGCACGGCAAGGCCGACAGCACCGAGTTCGATCCCGAAACTCCTGATCCGGTCATCTACCTGATGGAAGGCCAGAAAGACGTGACGGCCAAGGGTGCCACCATGCGCCTTGGTTCGTATCCGTGCGCCTTGCGCAAAAATACCGTGGCCCACCAGCTGTACGGCCTGTCCGAGATCAACGAACGGCACCGTCATCGCTACGAATTCAACATGAAGTATCGCGACGAAATGGAGAAACAGGGAATGGTCATTTCCGGGACCTCGCCCGATGGCACTTTGGCCGAGGTGATCGAACTGCGCTCCCATCCGTGGTTCCTTGCCTGCCAATTTCACCCGGAGTTCCGTTCCCGGCCCCGCGCTCCGCACCCCCTTTTCAAAGGGTTTATCGCCGCCGCACTGGGCCACGTGGCGTGAGCGGGGAGATTTTGCCGAGGAGATAAGGACAAAACGATGAGGAGGCTCGGGTTATGCTGTATCTCACGTCGTTTTTTCCGCTACCGTCTTCCAAACTGACTTCATGAACCAACTCGACCAACTCAAGCAATTTACCACGGTGGTCGCCGATACCGGCGATTTTGAAAGCATCCGGCAATTCTCCCCGCAGGACGCCACGACCAATCCTTCGCTCATCTTCAAGGCGGTCTCGCAGCCGGAATACACGCCATTGCTTGACCAGGCGGTGGCCGAGCGCGAAGGGGCGAGCCTGCCGCGCGCGGAATTGATCCCCGCCATCATCGATGATCTGCTGACTATTTTCGGGGAGAAAATTCTGCAGATCGTGCCAGGCCGGGTTTCGACCGAGGTGGATGCTCGGTTGTCCTTCGACACTCCGGCCACCATTGAGAAGGCGCGCAAGTTGATCGGCTTGTATGAAAAGCGGGGAGTTTCCAAAGAGCGGGTGCTGATCAAGATTGCCTCGACGTGGGAAGGCATCCGCGCCGCCGAGGAATTGCACAAGGACGGGATCAACTGCAACCTTACGCTTCTCTTTTCACTGCCGCAGGCCATCGCCTGTGCCGAGGCCAAGGTGCGGCTCATTTCGCCTTTCGTCGGCCGCATCTACGACTGGTACAAAGCCAAAACCGGCCAGGAGTACACCGGCGCCGACGATCCCGGCGTGCAGTCGGTGCGGGTCATTTACAACTATTTTAAAAAATTCGGCTACGAGACGCAGGTCATGGGCGCGAGTTTCCGCAACACATCGCAGATCCTCGAGCTAGCGGGGTGCGATTTGCTCACTATCAGTCCGGATTTGCTTGCCGAGTTGCAGGGCTCGGAGGCCTCCGTCACCCGCCAACTTTCGGTCGAGGAAGCCAAGGTGTCCGATCTTTCGAAGCTCGCCATGGATGAGAAAACCTTCCGCTGGATGCTCAACGAAGATGCGATGGGCACGGAAAAGTTGGCTGAAGGGATCCGCAAGTTCACCGAGGACATCATCAAACTCGAGGCCCTGATCGCCAAGCGGTTGGCCTGAGACTTTCTCGCCCACCGGCCAGGAAGGGTGCTGGAGGAGAAGCGATCCCGCAGCGCTTGTCTCCTCTCACTCTCGGCCCAGCCCCGCTGCTTTTTCGTCCAGCTTCTTGAGCTTCGGCCGGATGACCACTTGATTGTAGGGGTGCATCGGGTTCTCGCGGTAAAAATCCTGATGGTAATCCTCCGCGGGGTAGAACTTGGTGAGCGGGCCGATTTCGGTGACGATGGGAGATTTGCTTTTGGTCTGCGCGCGGGTCTTTGATTCGTTGGCGATCCGCATTTGGTCGTCGTTTTCCGTCAGGATAATCGAGCGGTATTGCGGGCCGGTGTCGGCCCCTTGACGATTGAGGGTGGTCGGGTCGTGCGCCTCCCAGAAAAGATCGATGATCTTTTCGTAGGAAATCTTTGCCGGGTCGTACTCTATTTGCACCACTTCGGCATGGCCGGTTTTGCCGGTCCCGATTTGTTCGTAGGTCGGGTTTTCGGTTTGTCCGCCGGCGTAGCCGGAGACAACGGAGATGATGCCGGGGAGGCGTTCGTAAACGGCTTCGACGCACCAGAAGCATCCTCCTCCGAGGGTGGCTGTTTCGGTTTTCATAGGCTCGGGATCCGCTTGGAGGGTTGCTGTCAGCGCGGCGACAAGTGCCGCGGCCAAAGGGGTTCTCATTCTTTTGCCTCCGGCGCAAATTTGAGTGATACGGAATTGACGCAGTAGCGCAGGCCGCTGGGTGGGGGGCCGTCAGGAAAAACGTGACCAAGATGGGCGTCGCATCGGGCGCAGAGGATTTCCTCGCGGGTCATGCCGTGGCTGCGGTCAACTTCGGTGATCACATTTTCCTTGGCCACCGGTTGGAAAAAACTCGGCCAGCCCGTGCCGGAGTCGAATTTGGCATCGGAGCGGAAAAGAGGCAGGTCGCAGCAGACGCAGGAATAGACACCCGACTGTTTGGTGTCATGAAAGGCGCCGCAGAAGGGCCGCTCGGTGCCCTTGCCGCGGGCAACCTCGTAAACCTCACCATTACCCAGCTGGGCGCGCCATTCCGCATCGGTTTTGATCACTTTTTTCACAGCTTGTACGGGCAGATTGTTACCCATCTCGTCGAGCAAGACAACGTCCACGAGGGGTGCGGCGGATTCTTGGGCCGCGGCGGTGGTGAGGACAAGCAACGATAGGAGGAGGGCCTTGATCATGAAGGAATGTTGAGCGGGAGAGGGGTAAAGTCAAAGGCCGAAGGGCGCTCCCGCCGTCGGGGCGCGGGTTAGGCTTGGTCGGCGGCGCGGCGTTTGCGGCGCCGGGCGGCCTCGGCCAGAAATTCCTCCTGGGCGTCCCAAGGCGACTCGCCCGGAGGGACGGGGAGGTAGGATCCGTCGGGTTGGAGGATGCGGGCTTTGACGTTGTCCTTGGCGAAGGTGTCAATGATGTCCTGCACATGTTCCTTCATGCCCCTGGCTTCCACGGGGAAGACGGCCTCGACGCGGTGGAAGGAGTTGCGCTCCATCCAGTCGGCGCTGGCGATGAAGTAACGCGGATCCCCCGCATTCTCGAAACGATAGATGCGGCTGTGCTCGAGAAAGCGGCCGACAATGCTGCGCACTTCGATATTTTCGCTCACGCCGGGTAACCCCGGGCGCAGAGCACAGATGCCGCGGACGAGTAGTTGCACTTTGACCCCGGCGCGCGAGGCGCGGTAGAGGGCCTCGATGATTTCCTCCTGCACCAACGCATTGAGCTTGGCGTAAATCGCGGCCGGCTTGCCGGCGCGGGCATTTTCGATTTCACGATCGATGAGCGAGAGGATCTCCTGATGCAGATGCCACGGGGCGACAAGCAGGCGGTTGGGTGGCGGTAGTTGGGATACGCCGGTGACCGTGTTGAAAAGGTTGGCCACGTCCTCGGTGATCTCGGGGCGTGCGGTGAAGAAGCTGAGGTCGGTGTAGAGCCGTGCGGTGGATGGATGGTAGTTGCCGGTGCCGAGATGGACGTAACGGCGGATGCCGTCGTATTCCTTGCGCACCACCATGGCCATTTTCGCGTGGGTTTTCAGTCCGGCCACGCCGTAGACCACGTCCACGCCGGCCTCGCGGAGTTGGCGGGCCCACTTGATGTTGGCCGCCTCGTCGAAGCGCGCCTTCAACTCGATGGCCACCACGACTTGCTTGCCTTGCCGGGAGGCTTGGACGAGCAGCGGGATGAGCGGCGAGTCGGAGCTCGTGCGGTAGAGGGTTTGTTTGATGGCCAGAACCTGCGGGTCTTCGGCCGCCTGACCGATGAAGTCGAGGACGGTCTGGAAGCTGTCATAGGGGTGATGGAGGAGGATGTCACCCTTGCGGATGTGGAAGAAGATATCGTGTTCCTCGCCAAGGCCGACGACGGTGACGGGGGTGAAGCGTTTGTATTTGAGGTCGGGCCGGTCGAGTTCGGTGGCGACCGGCATGAGACGCACCAGGTTGAGGGGCCAGTCGACGCGGTAGACGTCTTCCTTGTCCAAACTGAAGATGTCGCAAAGGCGTTTGGTCAGCTCTTCCGGGGTATCATACACCTCGAGGCGGACGGCATTGCCGCGGTTGAGTTTGCGCAGCTCATCCTCGATGGCGCGGAGGAGGTTGCGGGCTTCTTCCTCGTCGACGTAGAGGTTGCTGTTGCGGGTGATGCGGAACATGTAAGCACCGCGAACCTTGACCCCGTGAAAGAGGCGCCCGACATGTGCTTGGATCAAATTGCCGAGGAAGATGAAGTCTTGGCCGTCGCCACCGTTCTCCGGGAAGGGCAGGAGTCGCGGGAGAATGCGCGGGATCTGGACAACGGCGAGATCGGTGCTGAGGTCGTCTCCTTCCAGCTCGACGATGAGGTTGAGGCTTTTATTGAGGAGTTGCGGGAAGGGGTGCGCGGGATCGATGGCCAGCGGAGTGAGCACGGGGAAAACCTCGCGCCCGAAGTAGTCGTCGAAGTGGGCGCGCACTGCCGGGTCGACGTCGGGGTAGTGGTGGAAGCGTACACCGTTCTCCGCGAGCTGCGGTTTGATTTGCTCGCGCCAGCAACCGTATTGCGCGGCAACTAGCTCGCGCACGCGGTGGAAGATGGCGGCCAATTGCTGCGCGGCGGTCAGACCGTCCGGCCCGGTGGCTTGCGATCCGGCTTGGACGACTTGCTTGAGCCCGGCCACCCGAACCTCAAAAAATTCGTCGAGGTTGGAGGAGACAATGCAGAGGAATTTGAGGCGCTCGAGCAGGGGAACGGCCTGGTCCTTTGCCTGATCAAGGACGCGGCGGTTGAACTCGAGCCAGCTGAGCTCGCGGTTGATGAAAAATTTGGGATCTCCCAGGTCCATGGGCAGCCATGCAGTCTCCAGCCGCACCCCGGGAAAGACAAGAGAAAGGCGAGAGGTCCTTTGCCGCCGGTGTGGTGTGTGGTAGTGTGGACAGCGTGACGAGAGTTACGGCAATTTTCTTGGCGGTGTTTGGTCTCGTGGTCGGGGAGGCGTCCGGCAGCCCTGCGGCGCGCGCTCTCGGCAATGCTTTTGCCGACGTCTATGAGAAGGTGGCCCCTAGCGTGGTGGTGCTCGAGGTGACCAAGCCGCAGGGCGGGGACGACAACTTCGACTGGCAATCCCTCTTCGGCGCGCCGGGTGGTCCCCGTCGTCCGCGCGCCCAGGAGAGCGAGGGGTCGGGATTTGTCATCGGGGCAGACGGCTACATTTTGACCAATGCGCATGTCATCGAAGGGGCCGACCCGGAGAACGGGGTGGTCGCGCGGCGCCAAGACGGCCGGCGTCTTCCGCTCAAAGTGGTGGGGGTGGATGAAAAGACGGATCTGGCGGTGCTCAAAGCCGAGGTCACGGATCTGCCGGCCGTCGAGTGGGGAGACAGTGACAAGATGCGGGTCGGGGAATTTGTCTGCGGCATCGGGGCACCGTTCGAGTTGGACTACACGTTGACCGCAGGAGTGATCAGCGCGAAGGGCCGGAGCAACCTGACCAGTACGGTTTATGAAGATTACCTGCAGACCGACGCAGCGATCAACCCGGGCAACAGCGGGGGCCCTTTGGTTGACCTTGACGGCAAAGTTATCGGGGTCAACACCCTGATCAACGGTCTGAACAGCAGCCTGAGTTTTGCCATCCCTGCGAAGCTGGCCCGGGCGGTGAGCAAGCAACTGATCGCGGGGGGGCGCGTGGTGCGACCGTGGTTGGGCATCCGCATCGAGACGCTCGCCGACCAACCGGCCCTGCAGAAAGTTCTCGGCTTGGACAATGGTGTGGTGGTGAGGGAAATTTTCGCCGACACGCCGGCGGCGCGCAGTGAATTGCAGCCTGCCGATGTGGTCGTCGATGTGGATGGCGAACCCGTGGCGAGTGCCCGTGATTTGCAACGAGCCGTCCTCAACAAAGGCATCGGCGCGACCGTCAATCTCAAGGTGTGGCGCCGGCAGGAGGGTGATTACCGGACGGTCCCGGTCCAAGCCGAGGAACTGCCGGCGGCACCCGGGACCAAGCAGGCGGCCGCTCGTTCTCGGCCGTTCCGCCCGCCTGTCCCCGGCAGCGAGGCGGCGGCAGATCCCTTCACCGCCTTTGGACTGCAGGTGCAAGATTTGCCCGATGAAGTTGCGGCGGAAATGTCGCTCCCCGCCGGCGGTGTCATCGTCACGCACATTGAACCGGGTGGTCCTGCCGCGCTGGCCGGATTGCAGCGGCGTGATGTCATCACCGCGGCCGGTGATGAGGCGGTTGGCAACAGCGAGGGATTGGCCGATGTGCTGGGTAATTTGGCCGAGGGCAACGGAGCGGTCTTGCTCGTCGAGCGCCAAGGCAAAGAAACGTACGCGATCCTTAAAAAGTAGCGTTGAGGACCCGGCGCAGGGCGGCGACGGCTTCGACCGGGGCGATGCGCGTCATGCAACGGAAGTCGATCGGGCACTCGCGGCGGAAACATGGACTGCATTCCACTTTGTGGCGCAGGATCTGGTGGAAGTCTCCGAGCGGTGCGGTGAATTCCGGTTCGGTCGAGCCGAAAACGGCAACGGTCGGAATGCCGAGAAAGGCGGCGAGGTGCATGGTACCGGTGTCGTTGGTCAGCAAGGCATCGCAGCTGGCCAGCTCGTCCATGAGTTGGTCGAGCGTGGTTTGTCCGATGCGGTTCGAAATGGTGCCGCTGCAGGCGTTGACAATGGTCTCGCCGGCCGCTTTGTCGCCTGGCACCCCGAAAAGAACCCAGGAGGCGGGTGAGTGCTTGTCGAATTCTTGCACGGCCGCGGCGAACCGTTCGGCCGGCCAGCGTTTGGCGGGTCCGTATTCCGCGCCCGGACACACCCCGATGCGCGGGGTCTTGTCCGGCGGTGTCCGTTCTGGCCCCCGCCGGAAGGTGGCGGCTTCGGGTCCGACCGGAGCGCCGCAGAAAGCGACCAGCTTCCTGTAACGATCGGCATGGTGGCCGCCTGAGTCCGGAGCGAAGGACGGGATGCGTTTGAGCAACCAGCGGCGCCAATGCCCTGGGTATCCGACAATGTGGGGGATGCGGAGGGCGCGGGCCTCGAGCGCGGAGCGCAGCGAATTGGGAAAAAGAATGGCCGCGTCGAAGCTTGCCTCAACCCGCCGCGCCAAGGCGCGTGGAGACTCCCCCGGTTGAATTTCGATCACCTCGTCGACGGCGGGGACGCGTCGCCAGAGTGCGGCCAATTTGGCCGGAGTTAGGACAGTGAGGTGGAGATCGGGACGGCTCTTCCGGCATGCTTGCACCGCGGGAATGCTCATGACGGCATCGCCGAGCCAATTGCTCGAGCGGATCAAAAGGCGGAAGGATTGGAGATCGGCAACCGCCTCTGCTTCGGGCGGATGGAATCCGCGCCGGGTGTGGCCCAAGAGGAAAGGGCCTGGGGTTTTCCATCGGTTGTGGACCCAGAACCAATCCGGCGGCCCGGCTGAAATCTGGCGCTCGAGGGTGCGGTTGAGCTCGAAAGTGAGGCCCTCCACAGACTGGCCGCGCGGTTCGAAGGGGGGCTCAATGATGCAGCGCCAGCGCGCGATTCCGGTGGTATGGATGGCCACCGAGACAAGAGGTGCGCCGGTGCGCTCCGCGATGATGGCGGCCAGCGGCGAGGTGGACGCGAATTTGCGGAAGAGGGGGGTCCAAAGGGCGCCGTCTCCGGCATGCTGGTCGATCAGGATGGCAAGTACCCCGCCTTTTTCCACCAGATCGACCGCGTCAAGGTAGCCCTTGCGCCGGTCGAAGGTCCGCAATCCGAGCCGTTGCCGGCTGCGTTCAATCAGGCGGTTGATGTACTTGTTGCGCTGGGATTGGAAAACGGCCCCAACCGGAAATTCGCGGATGCGGCCGATGAGTTGCGCGTAAAGCTCCCAGTTGCCGATGTGGTTGATGGCCATGACCACACCACGACCCTGTTCGAGGGTGGCGCGGAGAGCGGGGAGTCCGATCAGATCAACCCGGGCTTGCACCTTTTCTTCCGGCAAGCGGGCGAGTCGCGGCACGCTGAGCAGGTTTGCGCCTAGGGTGCGGAAGTGCTGCCGCACGGTGCGCCGGATTTCGCGATCGCTCATTCCCCCGCCAAAGGCGATGGCCACATTGCGCTGGGCCAACCGGCGGTAACCGGGGAGCACGGCCCAGGCGACCAGACCGAGAAGGCCGCCAAGCCGAAAGGCCAGCTTGAGGGGGAACCGGCCGAGCACGGAAAGGAGCGCCAAGGCTAGCAAGTAAACCGCGTAATCCATGGGTAAATATTGTCACCGTATCGCGTGGCGCGCGGCGGCGGAAGGCTTTCGTCTCTTTGGGCGTGCCGGCTGCCGTCCCTGCAGCTAACATCCATCAATGGCGCCACCCAAAGTTTATCGCGATCCTCAGCGTGGCCGCATCCTCTGGACCGGTATTGTCATCGCCGTTCTGGTCCTTGCCGCCATTGTCCTGGCCACGGTTTCGCTCAATCGTACGATGCAAGGGGCGGGTTCTTTCACCGGAAAAATCATGGCCAAGGAATTTACCCCCGCCCCGGCGCGGGAAATCACGGTGGGAGCCGGCGGCCTGCAGAGCACGGACATTGACGGGGAGTATTTGTTCAAAGTGGAGACGCCGGACGGAAACCGCGTGTTCAATGTCTGGGTCGACCGCCGGGTTTACGAGGAGTACAAGGTGGGAGATCCTTACTACGTGATCCCGACCCCCTGAAATGGGGCGGAAATCGAACGTCCGTCGGGTCAGGCTGTCTCTTTGATGAGGAAACAATCTCGGTCGGCTATCCGCCGGGCAGGAACCAGATGAAAAATTTATGAGTCAATCAACGCATGAACTGAACGAACAGGTGCAACGCGGCAGCCAATGGGTGCAGCCGCTATTTTCCGAAGTGGGCAAAGTGGTGGTAGGACAGAAGCTTCTCGTCGAGCGCCTGATCATGGGTCTGTTGACCAATGGTCACGTCCTCCTCGAAGGCGTGCCCGGGTTGGCCAAGACACTGACTGTGCGCACCCTGGCCTCGTGCCTGCACACCGGTTTCTCACGCCTGCAATTCACGCCCGATCTTCTGCCTGCCGACTTGATCGGCACGCTGATCTACAACCCGCGGGACGGCGAATTTTCGACCAAACTCGGACCATTGTTTTCCAATCTTATCCTGGCCGACGAAATCAATCGCGCCCCGGCCAAAGTGCAGAGTGCCCTCCTCGAAGCCATGCAGGAGCGCCAGGTGACCATTGGCGACCAGACTTACAAATTGCCCGACCCGTTCCTGGTGCTTGCCACGATGAATCCTCTCGAACAAGAAGGCACCTACCAGCTGCCCGAGGCGCAACTCGACCGTTTCATGTTCAAGGTCCATGTCGGTTATCCCACGCGCACCGAGGAACGTGCCATCCTCGACGCCATGTCGACCTCCTCGCCGAAACTCGGGGTCAATACACTGGTCAGCCCGGAGGACATCATCTCTTCGCGTGAGATCGTCAATCGCATCTACGTCGACGACCGGGTGAAGGACTACATCGTGGATATCGTCTGGGCCAGCCGCCAGCCGCAGTCCCACGGCCTCAAGCTTGACGGGATGATCCGCTACGGTGCCTCGCCCCGTGCCACCATCTATCTCACCCTCGCGGCCAAGGCCCATGCGTTCCTCAATGGTCGCGGCTACGTCACGCCTCAGGACGTCAAATCTGTCGGGCCCGACGTACTGCGCCATCGCATCGCGGTGAGCTACGAAGCGGAAGCCGAAGAAATGACCAGCGAGATGATCATCGAGCAAATCTTCGCCGGACTGCCGGTGCCGTGAGAAGAGTGTTAAGCTTTAAGAGCTTAGGTCTTAAGGATCGCCGCCTCGGAAAGCGTGCGCGTCCTCTCTTTAAACTTACAAACTTACATACTTAAAACTTCCGCACCATGCAGGACACCCGCGAGATCCTCAAAAAGATCAGACGCATAGAATTGCGCACCCGGCGTCTGGTCGACTCGATGTTCGCCGGGTCGTATCACAGCGTCTTCAAGGGGCGAGGGATGAATTTCGAGGAGGTGCGCGAATACACCCCGGGTGACGAGATCCGGTCGATCGATTGGAACGTCACCGCGCGCATGAACACGCCATTCGTCAAGAAATTCACCGAGGAGCGCGAACTGACCGTCATGCTGGTCGTTGATGTCAGCGCCTCGGGCAATTTCGGCAGCGTGACCACGAGCAAGCGCGAGTTGGCGGCGGAAGTCGCCTCGATCCTTGCCTTCAGCGCGATCCAGAATAACGACAAAGTCGGTCTCCTTCTTTTCAGCGACGAGGTCGAACTTTTCATCCACCCGAAAAAAGGCCGCCTGCACACTTTGCGGCTCATCCGCGAAATGCTCTTCTTCGAGCCGAAGCACCGCGGGACGAATCTGACCGCCGCGCTGGAATACCTCAACAAAGTGGTCACCCGCCGCGCGGTGGTCTTCCTCATTTCCGACTTCATGGATGAGGGCTATTCGCGGCCGCTCGCCATCGCCGCCCGGCGCCACGACCTCATTGCCATTCCGGTGGTCGATCCGGGCGAGGAGGATCTGCCCGACGTCGGTCTTGTCACCTTGGAGGACCCGGAGACGGGCGAGCAAATCGATGTCAACACATCGAACCGTGCCTTGCGCGGCGCCTATCTGGCGCTGGAGGACCGCCGGAAAAAATCCATCGAGCAGGAATTTCGCAAGGTCGGCATGGACATGATCCCGCTGCGCACCAACGAGGATTATCTGCATGTCCTGCGCGCCTTTTTTGCCCGGCGTGAAAAACGCCGTTTTTCCGCCTGAACCCATGCCGCCCGTTGATCCCAACGCCGACCTCCTGCCGCACGAAATTGCCGGCCCGGTTTGGTATTTGCCCTATCCGTTGCCGGTCATGATCGCTGTCGCAGTGGTGCTTTTACTCCTGCTCGCGGCCGCGGCCTGGGCCCTGGTGCGCTGGAGGCAACGCAAAGCCCGTCGCATTCTGACTGCCCGCGAAACAGCGCTGGCGGCCCTCGCGGCGGCGCAAGCCCGCGCGATGGAGGTCCCGCCTTACCAGTTCAGCATCGAGGTTTGCGACGTGCTCCGGACTTACCTTGGAGCGGAGCATCACCTCCCGGCCACGACCCAGACCTCCTATGAATTCCTGCAAACCGCGCGCAGCAGTGCGGTTTTCAACACGGAGCGATTGGCGGGGTTGGCTCGTTTTCTCGAGAAGGCCGACGCGATCAAATTCGCCCGGGCCGAGGCGAGCGGTGCGGACAATACCGAGTTGGCGGGTTTGGCCGGAGATTTGGTCAAGGAGGAGGTGTCCGATGCCGTCGCTGCCTGACTTCTCCGCCCTCAGCTTTGTTTATCCGCAGCTGCTCTGGCTGCTTTTGCTTATTCCGCTCCTTGCCTGGTTGAAGGGCAAATTCGGGGGCACCCCGGGTGTGATGTTTTCCACCACGAAAACCTTGGCCAAGATCGGCGGTCGCCGCCGCTCACGCTCCGGGGACTTTCTCACCGGCTTGCTCTATCTCGCTCTCGTCTTTCTTATTCTCGCGCTGGCGCGGCCGCAATTGGGCAAGACGATCACCCGCACCCAGGCCAGCGGCGTCGATATCATGCTGGTCATCGACGTCTCCCGTTCCATGCTGGCCGAGGACTTCACCATCGGCGCACAGCGCGCCAATCGACTCGAAGCAGTCAAGCAGGTGACCGAAAAATTCATCGAAGGCCGTCCGAATGACCGCATTGGGATTGTCGCTTTTGCCGGGCGCCCGTATTTGGTCAGCCCGCTCACTTTGGACCACGATTGGCTGATCACCAACCTCGAGCGCATCCGCATCGGTTTGGTCGAGGACGGCACGGCCATTGGGTCGGCCCTCGCGGCGGCCTCCAACCGGCTCAAAGACAAAGAGGCCAAATCGAAAATCGTCGTCCTTCTGACCGACGGCGACAACAACATGGGCCGGGTCACACCATCGACCGCAGCTGAGGCGGCCAAAGCGCTGGGAATCAAAGTTTACACCGTCGGCTCGGGCAGTCGAGGCAATGCTCCGTTTCCTTTTGTTGATCCTTTCGGGCGCACGGTCTACCGCCAGATCCCGGTGGAATTCGACGAGGAGAGCCTCAAGGCGATCGCCGCCATGACCGGCGGCGAGTATTTCCGGGCGACCGACACGCAGTCGCTCCAGCGTATCTTTTCCGAAATCGACAAACTGGAAAAATCGGAAGTCGAAGTCCAAAAAGTCGCCCAATACCGCGATATATTCCCCTGGTTTGTGCTGATCGGAGCCCTCCTGCTCGCCGCGGAGACCTTGCTGGGACAAACACTATGGAGACGTCTGCCCTGACCTTTGCCCGCCCCGAGTGGCTTCATGCCTTGTGGCTTCTGCCCCTCGGCGTGGCGCTCTTTTGGTGGGCCGAGCAACGCCGGCGTGCACTCGTTTCGCGCATCGTCGCACCCAAACTGCGTACCCTGTTGGCCGGCAGCACCAGCCCCTTCCGGCGCTGGTTGCGTGCAGCCTGCGTTCTCGGCGCGCTTGGGTTGCTCGCGGTGACCCTGGCTGGTCCGCAACTGGGCTATGACACTTTGGAAGTTCCCCACCGCGGGCGTGATGTTATTATCGCGATGGACGTCTCACGCTCCATGCTGGCCACGGACGTGGCGCCAACGCGCCTGCAGCGGGCCAAGCTGCTCGCGGAGGATCTGGTCGTCGAACTCGGGAGTGATCGGCTCGGTCTGGTTGCCTTTGCCGGCTCGGCCTTCTTGCAGGCTCCACTCACCTTGGACCACGGTGCGGTGCTTGCTGCGGTGGACGAACTCGACACGGATCTCATTCCCAAGGGCGGGAGCAACATCGCGGCGGCCATCCGAGCCTGTGAGGAGGCCTTCGGCAAAGCGGAAGGGTTTTCCCGGGCTATCGTCATCATTTCGGATGGTGAGGAACTCGATGCGGATGGCTTGGAGGCGGCGCGCCAGGCGGGCGCGGCCGGTATCCGCATCTTCACCGTGGGGGTCGGTTCCGAGGAGGGCTCGGAGATCCCGCTCGGCCCGGGCGAGTTCGTGCGGGACCAGTCCGGCAAGGTGGTTCAATCGCGCCTCGATGCCGGTCGCATGCGGGAGATCGCGGAAGTTACCGGCGGTTTTTATGTCCCGCTCGACGAGAGCGCTGCGCGGTTGTTGTCGACGGACGGCATCGGCCGGATGCAGGAAGTCGAGATGAGCAGCAGTGCTTCGCGTCGCCCGATCGAACGTTACCAATGGCCCCTGGGTGCTGCTGTCGCGTTGCTCTGCTTGCAAGCCTTGGTCGGCGAGCGTCGTCGCCGCCCCTTGGCCGCGCTGACTCTCTGGTTGTTCTCCGCTTCCTCCGGGTGGGCGTCCGGCCTCGACCAGTACAATGCCGGAAACTACGAGCAGGCCCGGCAGGAGTTTGAACAAAGACTGCGCATGGAGCCCGATGCCCCGGGTTTACAACTCAATGCCGGCACGGCGGCTTACCGGCTGCAGGATTACGGTAAGGCCTCCGAGTTCTTTTCGCGTGCGATGTTGGCCGACGATCCACTTTTGCGTTCCTCGGCGGAATTCAACCTCGGCAACACGCTTTTTCGTCAGGGTGAGGGCCAGAAAGACAAGGAGAAGAAAGTGACCGACTGGAAGGATGCCATTGCCAAGTACGAGGCCGCGCTGAAAACGCGCCCTGACTACACGGAGGCCAGGGAGAACAAAGAGCGCGTCGAGGAGTTGCTCCAACAGCTCGAGCAGGAGCAGCAAGAGCAAGACCAGAAGCAAGACCAGCAGCAGGACGGGCAAGAGAACCAAAAGGATCAGCAGCAGGGTGGCGGTCAAGACAAGGAGGACCAGCAACAGGGCGGCAGCCAGGACAAAAAAGACCAACAGGGCGGAGAGCAGGACAAGCAGGACCAAGAGCAGGATGGTGCGCAGGACAAAAAGGAGGAAGGAAAAGGTGATCAAAAGGAGGACCAGGCCTCGGCGGATGGAGGCAACGAGGATCAGGAGAAGAAGGGTGACCAGCCGCAGGATCAGCAACCGCAGGGTGGCGGCGACCAAAAGGACCAAAAGGACGAGCGGAGCGGCGGTGACCAAGACAACAAAGAGGGCAAAAAGGGGGACGAGAAAAAAGAGGAAGGTGACTCCGGCCGGCAAGAAGACGAGCAATCGCAGGGTGGCGGTGGACAGGAGAAGCGGGAGCAGCCGCAGGACGGAGATGAGGAGAAGAAGGAGCAACCACCAGATGGCCAAGGCGACGGGAAGGATCCCAAGCAGGCGGAGGGCGAACAGTCGGACGATGGTGAGGGCGGAGAATCCGGTGATTCGAGCCGAGGTGATTCCTCCGGTAGTCGCCCGGAATCTGCCCAATCCGGCGACCAACCCGCGCCTGTTCCGCCCCAAGGCGGGGAGAAAAAAGAGGGCGAATTACGTGGCGGCGCCGGGGATGGCGGGGGCGAAGGACAAGACGCAGCGGTAACGGCAGCGGAGGCGGAAGAAGAAGTTGAGGGTCAAATGAGCGCCTCCCAAGCGCGGGCACTGCTGCGCTCCTTGCAGAGCGAAGAAGAACAAGTCGACCTGCGCGAACGTCGGACCTTCCAGGATGTCTCAAGAGACTGGTAAGATGACCACCTGCATGAATTCCGCTTCCCGCCTGCTTGCCGCCGCGGCCCTGTTCTTGCTCGTCGCCGGAACCGTGCGCTCTCAGGTTACGACTAGCCTGAGCTCCCAGACCGGCCAAGTCGGTGTCCCGCTCCAGCTGCAATACCAATTCATCAACGTCGGCAAACCCGCGGACATGCCGCGCTCGATCATGGTCGATGGCCTGGACATTCGCCTCACCGGCACCTCGCGCCGGGTGGAAATGGTCAACCTGCAGAGCACCTCGATATTTATCTACGCCTACACCATCATGCCAAACCGTCCGGGCAATTTCACCATTCCGGGTTTTGCCGTGCAAGTCGACGGACGCCAAGTCCGCACCCAAGCGGCGAGCCTGCGTGTGGCCGGTCCGGACGGGGGCATGCCCCCGCCGCCGGGCCCCGGCGTGCAGCGCCCGATGCCGCAGCAGACACTTCCGTTGTCACGTCCGCCGTCCGGGCAGTCCTCCGCCCGCACCCCGCCGCGCACCGGCAACGGCGAACCCGCGCCTTATTACGGGGAGATCGTCATGGGCGAGAAAAAGACCGCTTATGTCGGTGAAGTGGTGCCCGTCGAGTTGCGCTTTTATTTTCGCGCCGACTGCCAGTTCGACAACTTACAGCGTCCGACCTTCGGGGGCGACGGGTTCACCGCCGCGCCGTTGAGTGAGCCCGAGCAGACGGAGCAATACATCGACGACGTCCGCTACAATATCGTTACCTTCCGCAGTGCGATCACCCCGGCGAAGAGCGGTCCGCTCGAGATCCCGCCTGCCCGGATGGAGGGACGCATGGTTGCGCCCGGCGGTCCGGCCGGCCTTGATCCGTTCTTTGACCAATTTTTCCAGAATTTCCCCATGCCTGGGATTGGACGCGCGGAGAATATCCAGGCGACTACCAGCGAACGCCAACTTGACGTTCAGCCGCTGCCCAAAGAAGACCGGCCGGATAATTTCTCCGGTGCCGTCGGCCAGTTCACCATGGAAGCCTCTGCTGATCCGACGCAGGCTGGCGCGGGCGAACCGGTCACGCTCGCCCTCACGATCGAGGGCCGGGGCAACTTCGACGCGATGGGACCGCCGACCCTGATCGGTGCCGAAGGCTGGCGCTCTTATGCCCCGAAGGAATCTTTCGACGGCAATGACGCCATCGGTTTCGGGGGTACCAAAACATTCGAGGTGAGCATGGTCGCGCGGGAAGACCGGTCCGCCACGCCCGGTGCGGAGTTTTCTTATTTTGACCCCCTCAAGAAGAAATATGTCACCCTCAAGACCGAGCCGGTCGCGGTCACCGCGGCGGGCTCCGCTTCCGCGGCCGCAAGCACGGCAGCGGCCGGAGTGGAACGAGAAGATGCAGCGTCGCCCGCCGTGGCCCCGAATGATATCGCCGCACCAGCTGCGGCCCTTTCCTCGGGTGGTCCGGACTTCCGTCCGTGGATCACTTCTGATTGGTTCCACCTGCTCAACTTTGCCGTCCTCGCCGCGGTCATCATTTCCATCCCTTACCTCCTCTGGATGCGCCGGCGGGCGAAAAAGGATGCGCGGACCGTCGAGCTCGAGTTCTCGTTGCGAGCGGCCCAAGCCGCTTGGCAGAAAGCCACCGATCCGCGGGAGTTTTATGCCGCCGCCGGGCAATTCATGGTCGCGCGGCTGGCCTTGTGGGACGACACACCCGCGACTTTGGTCGACCCGGCCGAGGCCCTGAGGCGGCGGATTGCCGATCCCGCCGAGCGGCGCGAACTGCAATCCGTGTTGGCCAAACGCGACGAACTCCATTACGGACGGGCCAGCGGAGGTGCGCTCGACCCCGAAGAGCGGCGCCGTGTCACCGACCTGCTGGAAAAATTTGCCAAAAATCATGGTTAGAAAACTTCTCCTTCCCCTCCTGCTCGCTGCCGCTACGGCCTCGGCCCAACCGGCTGATGAAAACTCGCTCTTCGAGCAGGGTAACCGGGCCTATGCCGAAGGCGACTATGCTGCGGCGCGCGAAGCTTATGAGCAGCTGGTCAAATCGGGTTCGCGCAATCCCGCGGTGTTCCTCAATCTCGGCCATGCCGATTACCGTCTGGGCCGCGAAGTGCCCGCCGCGATCAACTACCGCCGGGCCCTCGCGCTCGATCCGGCCAACACCGCGGCCCGCAGCAGTCTCGAGCACGTGCTCGGCGAGCTCGGCGTGCCTGCACCCGGACTCGGGGCGGCGGAAATTGTCGGGCAATACATCCGCTTCGATCTGCTTGCCTTGATCGGCAGTCTGCTTTTTTGGGCCGGAACCATAGCCTTTGTCTTCGCCATCTTCTCCGTGGTGCGACGTCCGGGTTTGATCGCCGCCGGTGTGCTTGCCGCGGTGGTCGGGGCCACCTTGGTCGCGCTGTCCTGGGCCGGCGACTCGCGCATCGCCTTGTCCAAGACGTCGATCATCGTGGGCGACGCAACCGATGCCCGCAGCACGCCGGCCGACAACGGACAAAAATTGGCCGACCTGCCGGTCGGCACGCCGGTGCGGGTCATTGCCGCACGCGACGATTGGTCGCTCGTCCGCCTGCCGGTCGGCGTCGATGGCTGGGTGCGCAGCAGCGCGCTCGAACCGGTGTTCCCCGGAGCCGTGCCCGTTATTCCGTGATCCGGCCCCTCATCTTGGCGCTCTTGGTCCTCTCCGTGGGGGAAGCCCGGGCCGACTGGCGGACCGAGGCCGCCGCGCTCCAGCCCGGACCTTACCCGCCCCCGCCAGATAATCTCCGGGCGCGCTACGTTTTCGGGTGGGGCGGATTCGAGGCGGCGGCCGCCGACGTGCGGCTCGAACGCGGGACCGGACGGACTTGGAATGCCACGGTGCGCGGCGGCACAACCGGTGTGGTGCGCAAGTTGTGGAAGCTCGACGCGGACTATGATGCGGAAGTTTCCGAGGACGGCTGGCGGTCCATCCAGTTCACCCTGATCGAAAAATACAAACGTTACCGCGTGACCGAGACGACCGAGTTCCGGCCGGGCGGCGTGCGCTCGCGCCGGGTCAATTCGAAAGATGAAGGCTCGGACCCGAAGTGGCTCAACTTTTATGTCGGCGGTCTGCGCGACATGGCCGGTGCTTTGCTCCTGGCCCGCAGTCAGCCCCTCGTCACCGGCGACACGCTCAAGCTCGCCGTCTTTCCCGGGGAGTGGATGTATCT
>CAMBSX010000005.1 GCA_945870655.1 Chthoniobacter flavus
CCGTCGACCACGCGGTGGTCGTAGCTCAGCGCGAGGTACATCATGGGGCGAATAACAACCTTGCCGTCGACCGCCACCGGGCGCTCCTGGATTTTGTGCATACCCAGGATACCGCTCTGCGGAGGATTGAGGATGGGAGTGCTGAGGAGGGACCCGTAAACACCGCCGTTCGAGATAGTGAAGACGCCGCCTTGCAGGTCGTCGATGGTTATGGCGCCGTCGCGGGCCTTCTTGGCGTAGTAGGCGAGGTCGTTTTCCAATTCAGCGAAGGTTTTGCGGTCAGCGTCGCGAACAACCGGGACAATGAGTCCGCGTTCCGTGCCGACGGCCACCCCGATGTCATAGAAGTGGTTCCGCACCAGCTCATCCCCGTCGAGGCGTGAGTTGAGCTGCGGCTCGGACTTGAGCGCTTCGACCACCGCTTTGATGAAGAAGGACATGAAGCCGAGTTTGATGCCGTATTTGGCCTGAAAACTTTCCTGGAGATCGGCCCGCAGCTTCATCACCGCGGCCATGTCGCACTCATTGAAAGTGGTGAGGATGGCGGCATTGCGCTGGGCGGCGACCAGTTGGGTAGAGATTTTTTTGCGGAGCGGGGAAAGTTTTTTCCGCGTGACGCCGCGTTCCTGAGGTTCAAGTGCAACGGGTGCGGCGGGCGCCGGGGCAACAGGTGTGGGAACAGAAACGGCCCGGGCGGTGACCGGGGTGGGAGCCGTCGGGGCGGCGGCGGGCTCGGGAGCGTCTTCGAGCAGGCCGACCACTTCACCGATTTTCACTTCTTGGTCGGCGGAAACTTTGATCCGGACAAGACCGGCAGCCTGGGCGGCAACTTCGGTCGAAACTTTGTCCGTATCGAGGGTGAAGAGGGCGTCCCCGGCGCGCACATAATCGCCGTCTTGGCGGTGCCAAAGGGAGATGATCCCCGAAGAGATCGATTCCCCGACAGCAGGAACTTTGATTTCGGCGCTCATGGTTGTGTGAACCTACACTTCGAAGGCGCGGCTGACGAGTTCCGCTTGCTGGTGCCGATGGATGGCGAGCGCACCAGCGGCCGGGCTCGGGCTTTCCGGACGGCCGGCATAGTGGACATTGCAGCCGAAAAGTTCACGCAGCTTCATCGCCATGTAGGACCACGCGCCCATGTTCTGCGGTTCCTCTTGGCACCAGACGATACGCTTGAGGTTCGGACAACTGCTGAAGATGCGTTTGAGTTTTTCGGTGTGCAGCGGGTAGAGCTGCTCGACGCGCAAGAGGGTGGTATCGTGCGCCCCGCGCTTTTCCTGCTCAATTTTCAGGTCGTAATAAACTTTGCCGGAGGAAAGAACGAGGCGGGTGACCCTTGACCGGTCCTCCGGCAGGGGATCGGCTAAAATGGCAAAGAAGCGGCCCTCGGTGAAGTCTTCTTCGCGCGAGACGACAAGCGGATGACGAAGCAGGCTCTTCGGCGTCATGATGACAAGCGGCTTGCGGTAGTCCCGGTGAATCTGGCGCCGCAGGGCATGGAAATATTGCGCGGGAGTGGTGAGGTTGCAGACCTGCATGTTGTTGTCCGCACACAACTGCAAAAACCGCTCGAGCCGCGCACTGGAGTGCTCGGGACCTTGTCCCTCGTAGCCGTGCGGCAGGAGGAGGACAAGTGAGCTGGGGCGTTGCCACTTCGATTCAGCCGAGGCGATGAACTGGTCGATGATGACCTGAGCTCCGTTGACGAAATCGCCGAACTGGGCTTCCCACATGCAGAGCATTTCCGGGTAGTCGGTTGAATAACCGTAGTCGAAGCCGAGGACGGCCGCTTCGCTGAGCAAGCTGTTGTACACACAAAAGCGGGCCTGGCCTTCCTTGAGGTGGTTGAGCGGCACATGGTCGACGCGCTGCTCCGCGTCGTAAAAGGTCGAGTGCCGCTGGCTGAAAGTGCCGCGCCGGCTGTCCTGTCCGGACAAACGCACGGGCGTGCCCTCGACGAGGAGCGAGCCGAAGGCCAGCGCCTCGGAAAACGCCCAGTCGTATGGTCCGCCATCGCGCAGGATTTCCAGCCGGCGGTCGATAAGCATGCGGCGCACTTTGGGCAAAATGTGAAAGTCGTCCGGCACGCGGCAAAGTCCCTCGACCACTTCACGGAGCAGCTCCGGCCTGATCGCCGTACGGACCGGTTCATAGGAATAGGGTGGCTGGAAAACGGCGGTGGAACCGGCAAAGCGTCCCCCTTCCTGGCGCTCGCTTTCGGATTTTTTGACAATGTCGAAGGCTTCCTCCAGGTCAGCCGCCGCTTCTTGTTTGATCAGCTCGGCATCCTCCCGTGTCAACGTGCCGAGGGCGGCAAGTTCCTGGACGAAGATCTCGCTGGCCAGCGGGTGTTTCTGGATGGAGTTGTAAAGATGGGGCTGGGTGAAAGTGGGCTCGTCGCCCTCGTTGTGGCCGTGGCGGCGGTAGCAGAAAAGATCGATGACCACATCGCGACCGAATTGCTGGCGGAAATCGAGCGCGATTTCGGAGACCAAGGCGACAGCCAGCGGATCCTCCCCATTGACGTGGAAAATCGGGGCTTCGATCATTTTGGCCACGTCGGTCGCATAGAGGCTGGAGCGCGCGTCGGCCGGGAGCGTGGTGAAGCCGATCTGGTTGTTGACGATGATGTGCAGCGTGCCGCCCGTCTTGTAGCCGGGAAGTTGCGACATGTTGAAAACCTCGGCCACGATGCCCTGCCCGGCGAAGGCGGCATCACCATGGATGAGAAGCGGGAGGACTTTCCGGCGCTTTTCGCTGTCACCGAGAATGCGCTGGCGGGCGCGGGCCATGCCTTCGACCACGGGATCGACCGCTTCGAGGTGGCTTGGGTTGGCGGCGAGACGCACCCCGACAGCGTAGCCGGTCTGGCTGATGCGCTCGGCGAGGTAGCCGAGGTGGTATTTGACGTCGCCATTGCCGCCGACCACGTCGGGGATGAAATTTTCCGAGAACTCGTTGAAAATGAGTTCGAGGGGCTTGCTCAGGAAATTGGCCAAGACGTTGAGGCGGCCGCGGTGGGCCATGCCCATGACTATTTCCTCGATGCCGGCCGCTTCGCAGCGCTGCAGCACGGTGTCGAGGATGACAAGGAGCGACTCGGCGCCCTCGAGGGAAAAGCGTTTTTGCCCGACATACCGCGTGTGGAGAAAGTGTTCGAAGGTTTCGGCCTCATAAAGCTGGCGCAGGATGGACCGGTGCAGGCCGGGGTCCTTTTTGTGATGGTCTCCGCGGTTTTCAACGCGCTCGCGGATCCAGTTGCGCAGGCGCGGGTCCTGGATGTGCATGAACTCGGCGCCGATGGTATCGCTGTAAATGGCGCGCAGCTCGGCGAGCATCTCACGCAACAACATCGGCTGTCCGTCGCGGAAATATTTCGAGGAGACGGTGCGCTCGAGATCACTCTCGGTGAAACCGATGGACTTGAGGGAGAGGAGCGGGTTCTCCGGCGGAGCGGGACTGAGAGGGTCGAGGCGCGCGATGGTGTGGCCAAGGGTGCGGTAGGAGTAGGCCAGCGAATCGGCGCGGCGCTCCAGCGCGACATCTTCCGGCACGGCGGCGCGGGCCCCTTCCGCCAGTTCTTCCGATTGGGTCAACCCAAGCTCGAAACCCTCGAAAAAGGCGTTCCATTGCGGAGTAACCGATTCGTTGTCTTTTTTCCAGCGCTCGTAGTTTTCTTCGAGCAATTCGGAGTTCCAGTTACCCGACAAAGATTGGCTCATGGATGCGGCGGGGGGGAGAATCACCCGAACCGGCCCTGCTTGCAACACAGAGACGATGGTCCGCAAGGAATTTTTATGTTGGCCGGTGATCGGCACGCCAGCTTGCCACCGCCCCCGAACCGCGCCATATATGCGCGTTCGGCCCTGGCCCCGGAGGCGGGAACGGGCCCGAGCGTCATGATCAAGGTTGAAGGACTGACCAAGAAATACGCCGGTATCACGGCAGTGAATGACCTGAGTTTCACGGTCGAAAAGGGCGAAATTGTCGGTTTTCTCGGTCCCAACGGGGCGGGGAAAAGCACGACGATGCGAATCCTGTCCTGCTACCTGTCCGCCACGAGCGGGAGGGCGAGCGTGGCGGGATTTGATGTGGCCAGCCAGTCGCGCGAGGTACGCTCTCGGGTCGGTTACATGCCGGAGAATGTGGCCCTTTACCCCGAAATGCGGGTGCAAGAGTACCTCGAATACCGGGCGGCCCTCAAAGGCGTACGCGGGCGGCGCAACCGCCAGCGGGTCAATGCGGTGAAGGAGCTCTGCAACCTCCGGGATGTGGAGCAGAAGCTGATCGGGGCCTTGTCGAAGGGTTACCGGCAGAGGGTGGGGTTGGCCGACGCGCTGCTGCACGATCCCGATCTTCTCATCCTCGACGAGCCGACCATCGGACTGGACCCGAACCAAATCCGGCAAGTCCGCCAGCTGATCAAAGACTTGGGCAAGCGGCACACCATTTTGCTTTCCACGCATATCCTTTCGGAAGTGGAGATGACCTGCAGCCGCGTGCTGATCATCAATCACGGCCGCATCGCGGCCTCCGATACCCCCGAAGCTTTGGCGGGCCGGGTCCGCACGGCGGGGGGCATCCGCGCCGAAATCCGCGCGGATGCCGATGATCTGGAGAAAGCCCTCGCCGCGCTGCCCGGCGTGCGCAAAGCGGAGGTCGAGGAAATGCCGGACGGCTGGCATGGTTGCGTGCTGCGGACCGATGCGGAGCATGATCCGCGCGAAGAAGTGGCGCGTTTGGCCGCGGCCCGCGGCTGGGCTTTGCGCGAACTCGGCCGCGAACAGGTGAACCTCGAGCGGGTCTTTGCCGAAATCACCCAATCGGAGGAGCTACGATGAACTTTTTCACCCTGCTTAACCGAGAAATACGCGCTTATTTCCTTTCTCCCGTGGCATGGGTTGTCATGTTCTTTTTTCTCCTTCTCACCGGATTCAATTTTTATGCCGGGGTCGCGGCGTTGAACCGCGGGCCGAGCGAGGTGACCGTGGTCGAGGCGTTTTTCAACACCGTGTTCTTCTGGTTCGGATTCGTGCTGATTTTCCCGCTGATCACCATGCGCTTGTTTTCCGAGGAATACAAAATGGGAACGATCGAGCCGCTGATGACCGCGCCGGTGCGCGATAGTCAGGTGGTGCTGGCCAAGTATGGCGGGGCGCTCTTCTTTTACATCGTGCTGTGGCTGCCGAGCCTGCTTTATTTCGCGGTCTTCACCCGGGTGACGCGCCTCGAAGCGGCGGGGGCGGCCGGACCGTTTCTCGGCGCTTACATCATGTTGTTGCTCATCGGGATGTTCTATCTGGCGGTCGGCTGCCTCGCCTCCGCCCTGACGCGCAACCAGATTGTCGCGGCGATCATGTCATTCACCGTGATCACCTTGTTTTTCTTCACCGGGCTGTTGAATTTCTTCCTGCTCAATGTGACGCCGGCCTTGCGGGAATTGACCGCCTATTTTTCCGCCCTCGAGCACATGAGCGAGGCCTCGCGCGGATTTTTCGATTCGCGGCCGTTCGTTTTCTACCTGTCGCTGACCGTCTTCGTTCTTTTCCTCACCTTCCACGTTTTCCAATCCCGCCGCTGGCGCAACTGAGATGGCAGCTCCGCAAGAATCTTCCCGCCGGCGGGCCGGCATCCGCTTCGGCGTCACTCTCCAGATCGTGCTGGCTTGCGTGTTGCTCGGCGCGGTGAATTACGCGGGGTTCCATTATTACCTGCGCAGCGACTGGTCGCCGGCCCAGAAATACCGTCTCGGCGAGCAGACGACCGGCGTACTCGGGCAACTGCCGGCCCCGGTCACGGTCTACGTGTTTTTTTCCCCGACCACAGCCGCGCCCGGTTTCGAAATCTACGGCGATGTGATGAATCTGCTGAAGGAATACCAGTTCGCGGCGGGGGATAAATTGACCGTGGAATACATCGACCCGATGCGCAATCTGGGGCGGGCCCGCGAACTGCAGGCGCGTTTCGAATTCGGCCCGGAAGAAAACCTTGTCGTGGTGGAAAGCGGGGGCAAATCCAAGCAAATCAGCGCGGTCGACATGGCGGAATACGATTTTATCCCGCAGCTGAGCGGAGACCCGCCGCGCGTGGTCGCTTTCAAAGGAGAGCAGGCCCTGACCAGTGCATTGATCGAGTTGGGCGAGGAAACCCAGCGCAGCGTCTACTTCCTGCAAGGCCAGGGCGAACCGCGCGTCGGCGAAGGTTCCACCCTCTCGCTCCTGCAGGAATACATCGCGCGGCAAGGGCTGCGTGTCGCCCCGCTCAACTTCGGGATCACGGGAGGAGTGCCGGAAGACGCGGCGGGGATTCTCATCGTCGGGCCGCGCTACGACTTGCCCCCGGCCAGCGCCCAGTTGCTGGGCGACTACTGGAGGAGGGACGGGCGAATCATGGTGCTGCTCGACCCCGCGGCGGAAACTCCTTTGCTCCGGGAGTTCCTCGCGTCGGCCGGGATCACCCCGCTCGACGACCGCGTGTTGCGCACGGTGGAACTCGGCTTCGCCACCGGCATCGTGCGCGACGTGGTCGGGTCATTTTCGGCGGTGAACCGTGTGACCCGCCGCCTGTATGGTGCCGAGGCCCTGCTGCCGGGCGCGACTTGTTCGCTCGGACTGGACGAGAAGAAAGAAGGAACGTTCGTTGAACCGCTCATCACGGCGGAAGAGCCGTTCTGGGGGGAGAAGGACCATGTGACAGACGAAAACAAAGGCGTGGCCTTCGACGCGGGAGCCGACACGGCCGCACCGCTGGTTGTGGCGGCGATGGCCGAACGCGGCGGCGTGGCCGACGAGAAAGTCGATGTGGGCTCCGCGCGGCTTGTCGTGGTAGGTAACAGCGAGTTTGTGTCCGACGGCATCGTGACCGAACCGAACCTTGATTTTGGTCTCAACGCGCTCAACTGGATGCTTGATCGCGGGCACCTTGCGGGCATCGCGCCGAAAACGGTGCGCGCTTTCAGTTTGAACCTCACCGATTTGGAGACCGGACGCATCGCGCTTTACACGCTGGTCTTGATTCCGTCGGCAGCCGCCCTAGCCGGAATCGCCGTATGGTGGCGCCGGAGGCGCTGAACGATGAACCCCCGCGCGACCATCGCCCTGCTTCTCGTCACCTTGCTTGCGGTCGGGGGCCTTTATTATCTACGCCAGATGGCACCGGCCACGCGCGACGCTGACGAACTACGACGCTACGCGGCGGTTTTCGAACCGGACGAAATCACGGAAATCGACATGGTTCGCGGTACGGAGACGATCAGCCTCCGGCGCGAGGCCGCCGGTTGGTTGATCGTGGCACCGCTGACAGACCGAGCCGCGCCCGAGGAGGTTGATCGCCTGCTCACGGCGCTTCGTTTCCTCACGGTGCGCGATCGCCGGGTCCGGCCCGAGCCACCGGCCGTGGCGGAGGCAGGGCTAGCCGCACCGCGCCTGCGCCTCGACCTGCGGGGCGCGCAACCGCTCCGCATCGAGTTCGGCGCGAACACGGCCCTGCCGGACGAGGTATTCGCCCGGGTCGGTGGAAAATCCGAGATTTTACGGGTCCCCGACACGGTCGTGGACCTGGCCACCGTGCCCGCGGCCAAATTCCGGGATCCACGCCTCACCCAATTGACCCCAGACGACATCGAGAAATTCACGGTGCGCCGTGCCGACGGCGAGATGACGGTGCGGCGCGAGCGGGGACGCTGGTTCATCGAGAAGCCGGTGAAGGCTCCAGCCGATCCGCAGGCCGTGCGCTCTTTGCTGGACGCGCTACTCGGTTTGCCGGTGGCGAAATTCGAGGCACCGTCACCCGGGGCGACCCAGCTCCCCGGACAAACCGCCTCCATCAGTCTGACCCCCATGGGGGGCGGTGAATCGCTCAGTTTAGAGGTGGTCGGCGGGCCGGACCCGGCGGCGGAAACCCTGACAGCACGATTTGCCCCGCGCGGGGGATTGCTTGAGGTCGGCAGGGCGGCGCAACTGCTTTTCGAGGTTTCGCCCGAGGCGCTGCGCGACCGGTCGCTGGGATACGTCGAGCCCGACGCGGTCGACCGGATTACGGTGGAAAGTGGAGACCATGGGCTCGATCTCCGGCGCCAGGGTGAGGTGTGGATGGATCCCGAACGCGGCACGACGGTGAGCAACGAGGAAATCACCGACTTGATCGAACTCTTCAACAGCACGCGCGCCCTCTCTTTCCAACCGGGACTGACGGCTCGGGATACCGGCCTCGAACCGCCCGCACAACGCCTGCTTTTTTCGGCCTGGCTTTCGGAAAATTCCGCGGAGGAGGCCGCCGGACGTCACCCCATCGCCGGGGTCGAACTTGGCGCGGTTGGCGCGGAAACCTGTTCTGCCAGAGTCACCGGAAGCGAAGAAATCCTTATGCTGCCGCCGGATTTGGCCCGGGCCATCGGGCAAATCGCAGAACGCCCCGCAGCAACCGGCACCGCCCCTTAGAACCACCATTGGCGACCAGAGTTGCAATTTCCTTGCCGCGGGGCGCGTGGGGGGTTTATCTGTGATCTTCAGTAAAGGGTTAGCAATCACCAGTCTCGGCTCAGGCCGACCCCACTCCACATGTTCAGAAAGTTTTTCGGCCTATTCTCGAGTGACATCGGGATCGACCTAGGAACGGCCAACACCTTGGTCTATGTACGCGACCAAGGCATCGTGCTGCGCGAACCCTCCGTGGTCGCTGTGCAGGCCGGAACGAACAAAGTCCTTGCCGTCGGCAATGAAGCCAAACGCATGCTTGGCCGCACTCCCGGCAATATCGTCGCCATCCGCCCGCTCAAAGACGGGGTCATTGCCGACTTCGAAATAACCGAAGCCATGTTGGCCCATTTGATCAGCAAAGCGCACGGCGGTCGCCGCATGGTGCGTCCTCGCGTGGTCATCGCGGTCCCATCCGGGATCACGGAAGTGGAAAAGCGCGCGGTCAAAGATTCGGCCACCCACGCCGGGGCGCGCGAGGTTTATCTCATTGAAGAACCGATGGCCGCGGCCATCGGTGTCGGGCTCCCCATTCAGGAGGCCGCCGGCAACATGATCATCGACATCGGCGGCGGAACGACCGAAGTCGCTCTTATTTCCCTCGCCGGTATCGTTTTCAGCCGCAGTGTGCGCGTGGCTGGCGACGAACTCGACGAGGCCATCGTCCAATATCTCAAACGCAACTTCAACCTGGCCATCGGCGAGCGCACTGCCGAGGACATTAAAATCAAGCTGGGCTCCGCCATCAAGCTACCGAAGGAAACATCGATGGAAGTCAAAGGTCGCGACCTCGTGGCCGGGCTGCCCAAGACCGTCACCCTGACGTCGCAAGAAGTGCGGGAAGCACTTGCCGAACCGCTCAACAGCATTGTCGATGCCGTCCGCACCACCCTCGAACGCTGCCCACCCGAGCTATCCTCCGACTTGGTGGATCGCGGCATGGTCTTGGCGGGCGGAGGCGCACTCCTGCGGGGATTGGACCAACTGCTGCGCGACGAGACAGGGTTGCCGGTGCACATCGCCGATGATCCGTTGAGCGCCGTGGCCGAAGGAACCGGTCGTGTGCTGAGCGAGATCGAGGTGCTGCGCAGCATAGCGCAGAACAACGTCCGCAGCAGCCAGCACAACGTCAATTGATCCTGCCTCGACCCGGCACGGCCGGAACGATGGTCCCGCAACCATGAACAAGCTGCACTTCTTCCTGCTCGGCGTGGCGGTTTTCACCGCAGTGGTTTTCCTCAGTTTTTCGTCCGAGCGCATGCGTTCATGGCAAAGCGGCTACCTGCGTGTTTCCGGTCCCGCCCTGCAAGCCGGCTCGGCCATCAGCGGCCGGGTGGCAAAATTGCAGAAAGGCCTCAAGACGCTCGACCAACTTGAGGAAGAGAATGCCGCGTTGTCCGCACAAAACAACGAACTGCGCGCCTCCAGCCAGCTGTTCGGCAACCTTGAAAGCGAAAACAAGCGTCTGCGGGCGGCCTTGGATTACCGTGAGCGCTCCGCCTTCAAGCTTCTGCCCGCGCAAATCATCGGACGCGATGCCTCAAGCTGGTGGAACACGGTCAAAATCAACCGCGGATTCGCGCAGAATGTCGATGCTGCGCAACCGGTCCTCACGGCCGAGGGCTTGGTCGGGCGCACCACAACGGTTTCCAAAGATATTTCCATCGTCCTGCTCCTCACCGACGAGAATTGCCAAGTCGCGGCCCGCGTCGAAGGCACCAACGAACAGGGCATCCTCAGCGGCCAACGTGTGGCGGGGAACTCGTCACCCGAGCTAGTCCTCAACTTTCTCAACCGCGAAGCCAACCTTCAACCCGGCATGAAAGTATTCACGGCCGGAGTGAGCGGCGCGGTTTTTCCCGCGGGCATACCGCTCGGGGTAATCAAAGAATTCCGCGCACGCGAACTCGATGGCCAAGCCATAGTGGAACCGTCCGCGGACTTCTCCAGACTGGAAGACGTCTTCGTCGTCCTGGGAAGCCAATGATCCGCTCCATCGTCCTTTTTGCCGCAATTTATCTCGCGCTGGTCGCCCAGGAGTTCGTTCCTCCCGTGCCGTTCCTCGGGGGAGCGCATCTTCTCCTCGTGCCCGTTTTGTTCTGCTACGGTGCGCTCTGGCTACCTTTCCCCGCTGTGCTCGGCTTGTCGCTGTTCACGGGACTGCTCAGCGATTTGGCTTTCCTCCACGTAGTGGGCGACCGCGTTGAAATCGGCCTCGGGTGGTCTATGTTGTTCTATGTTTTTCTCGGCACCGCCTTGCGACCGCTGCAGCCCCTTTTCCATCAAGGCAGGTGGGAAGTCCATTGTCTGGCCAGCGGGGCAGCCACGCTCTCTCTTCTCCTCCTGCAATACAGCATGGTCTGCCTCCGCCGCGGATCGTTCCTCTTCGATTGGAACGTTTGCTGGCACATTGCCGGGCCCGCCGTGCTCGCACTCCTCCTCGCCCCGGTGGTTTACTTCTTTTTCCAGCTTCTTCCCGCCGGAATCCCCCTTCGGCGCCGCGGCGGCAAACGCCTGACATGATGAACCGACGCTCCGACGAATTCCGCATTGCGGTCCTCGCCTCACTGGTGTTGGCCGCCATGCTACTGCTGGCCGGAAAACTCTGGTATGTGCAGGTGGCCCGTGGGGAGGAATACACCTCCCGCATCAGGAACAGTTCGCAGGTCAGCGTGCGCCTGCCCGCCGTGCGCGGGGAGATCATCGACCGCAACGGCATCCCGCTGGCGCGCAATCGCGCCAGTCTGGCAGTGGAATTCTATTTGCCCGAAATGGTGCGCGATTACCGTGCGCGCCACGGGAAAGTCCCGATGCGCAACTACCGCACAACGGTACGCGGCATGATGACGGAGAAATCCGAACCCGACATTGTCAAGATCCTCAATGAGGCGGTCATGCCGCGACTCACCCAGCTCGGGTTGGCCCGCGACTACAATGCCAACCAGTTGCGACTCCATTTCCGCAACGACACCGAAGTGCCTTACACCTACATCGAGGAAATGGACTTCGATACCATGGCGCGTTTTGCCGAGCACGACGTGGGTCTCACCGGGGTCAATATCACGGCCCGTCCCGTGCGCCGCTACGTTTACGGAGCCCTCGGCTCGCATTTGCTCGGCTACGTCGGCACGCCGTCCGAGATCGACAAAGAAGAAGCCAGCCGGTTCAACTTTTACCAGCCTGACACCGAGGGCAAGGCGCAGATCGAACTCGCGCTTGATGCCGATCTAAAAGGCACAGCCGGCGCGCGGATCATGCAACGCAATGCCAAGGGCCAGATCGACGGTGAAATCGAACGGCGCGCACCCCTGCCGGGCAACAACGTGCAGCTGACCATCGATGCTCGCATCCAGTACATTACGGAAAAAGCCCTGCGGGCGGTCGGGCGCGCAGCGGCTGTGGTCATCGATCCTCGCAATGGAGACATCCTTGCCATGGCCAGCGTACCCTCGTACGACCCGAACAGTTTCATTCCCGTCATTTCCTCCGCCGGATGGGCCGAATTAACCGGCGATGCGACCGATCCATTGATCAATCGCGCTCTCAGCGCCTACGCACCGGGCTCAACCTACAAGATTCCCGTTGCCCTCGCCGGCCTGCGGGCCGGTCTCGACGAGCGCCGTCTCAACTGCAGCGGCGGGGTCCGCTTCGGGGACAAGGTGATGGCCTGCTGGATCGCCTCGAAAAACGGGGCCCACGGCACCCTCGACCTCCAGTCCGCCATCCGAGTGTCTTGCAATGCCTTTTTCTACCAGTACGGCAATGCCGCGGGCATCGATGAAATCGTTGCCGCCGGACACATGCTGGGGCTTGGCGAAAAATCCGGGCTGCCCCTCTCCGCCGAAGCACCCGGCATTCTGCCCGGGCCCGACTGGATGCGGGTGAACCGTCCGCGCGAGCGATGGTCGAGCGGACAAACGGCCAATGTTTCCATCGGTCAGGGCTACGTGCTCGCCTCGCCGCTGCAGATGGCCATGCTCACCGCCACGGTGGCCAACGGCGGCACCAGCTACTTCCCGCGCCTGGTCGACAAAATCCTCGCCCCTGACGGCTCGGTGGTGCGCCAGGAACCAGTCAGAGTCCGGGCCAACCTTCTGGAGCAAGGTCTCACCACGGAGCAAATCGAAAAAGTGCGGCGCGGAATGTGGGATGTGGTCAACCGCGGCGGAGGCACCGCTCCGGGGGCACGCCTCGCCGGATACGAAGTGGCCGGAAAAACAGGCACGGCACAGTTCTGGCGTGGCGGCATCAAGGACAACCACACCTGGTTTATCGCCTTCGCCCCCTACGACGAGCCGCGTTACGCGGTCAGTGTCATTGTGCAGGGCGCACAGTCTGGCGGCGGAGTGGCCGCACCCATCGCAGCGAAAATTCTTTCCGACATTTTCAAAATGGAGGAAGGCGCGCCGGTGGAGGTCGCCTCGCTCGACCCGGCCAAAGGCAGTTTCCAATTCGTCTCCAGCGTCGACTTCGGCCGTGCTATCCCCGCTGCGCTGGCCGACGCGCCACCCGAGGAATTCGCCGCTTCGGAGGGCATGGTCGATGCCACCCCTCCCACCGTCCGCCCGGATGCCGACGACGAAGGCACCGTGGAAGGCAAGAGACCCAACCTTTTCCAACGAATTTTCGGCGGCAACAAGAAGAAGGAGAAGACACCTTCGTCGCAACGCCCCTGATCAAACCACCCTACTCCATCATGATTGAAAAAGTAAAAAAACTCCTCGGTTTGCCGACCAAATCCAGCGGCGGCTCCCGCCTCATCGTCAACGCAGAGAAACTCGAAAAACGCGTCGCCGTGCTGGAGGACGGTAAGCTTGAAGAGTACAATGTCGAGCGCGTCAGCGACCGCAACATCGTCGGTTCCATTTACAAGGGCCGCGTCAAAAACATCGAGCAGGGTCTCAAGGCCATGTTCGTCGACATCGGCTTCGAGAAGAATGCCTTCCTGCATTTCTGGGACGCCATTCCCGCCGCCTTGGACAGCGGCATCGAGGAAGTGCGCCGCAACACAAACAAGAAGCTGCCGAAAAAAATCACGGCCAAGGACATCCCGACCATCTACCCCCCCGGCTCGGACATCATGGTCCAGGTCAGCAAAGGACCGATCGGAACCAAAGGGCCGCGCATCACGACAAACATCAGCATGCCCGGGCGCTATCTCGTCCTCATGCCCTACAGCCCGCAGTGCGGCATATCACGCAAGATCGATGATCCGAAGGAGCGCGAACGTCTTCGCAAGATCCTCAACGAACTGGAAATCCCAGAGGGTATGGGCGTCATCATCCGCACCGTCGGTGCCGGCCAGCGCCCGCGCTTTTTTGTCCGCGATCTTCATCTGCTGCTCGAGCAGTGGACCGACATTGAGAAAAATATGGAGGCGCAGCGCGCGCCCTACCAACTTTTCGAGGAACCCGATCTTATCGAGCGCACGGTGCGCGATTTTCTCACCGAGGAGGTCGACGCCGTGGTTTGCGACGATCTTCCCTCCGTCGAACGGATGCAGGAACTGGTGGCACAGGTCTCCCCGCGCTCCAGGAAGCGCATCCAATTCTACCAGGAAGAGCTGCATATCTTCGAAAAATACGGCGTCGACAAACAGGTCGAGAAAGCTTTCCACCGCCAAGTCTGGCTGCCCTGCGGCGGATACATTGTGATCGACGAGACCGAGGCTCTCATCTCGGTCGATGTCAACACCGGCCGGAACAAAGGCGGCAAGGATGTGGAGCGCACCATCCTTCAGACCAATTTGGAGGCGGCGGACGAAATCGCCCGTCAAATGAGGTTGCGCAATATCGGCGGTCTCATTGTCGCCGATTTCATCGACATGAAATCGCGCAAAGACCAGCAGGCAGTCTACCAGCTCATGCGGCAGCGTCTCAAGCGTGACAAGGCCCGGACCCACGTCCTGCCCATCTCCCAACTCGGGCTGATGGAAATGACCCGGCAACGCGCCGCCGAGAGCATGCGCATGTCCCAGTTCGATCCGTGTCCGTATTGCGAGGGGCGCGGTCTGATCAAAAATACCATGACCATGTCCGTCGAGTTGCAGCGAGCCCTCCATGGTGTGATGCGCAAGAACATCGAGACCATCCACGAGATCAAAGTGATCGTAAATCCCGACCTCCTCAACCGCCTCCGCACCGAGGATGAAGAGCTGCTCATCGACATCGAACGCCGCTACGGCGGTCGGCTCTCCTTCAAGCCCGACCCCACGCTGCACCGCGAGAAGTTTATTCTGACCGATGCCACGACCGGTGCGGAGCTGAAATCCTGAGCACGTCCCCGCACCCGTGACCGATCGAGCAGGTTTCGGGTGGCTGCGATGAGAAAAGGTAAGTTCGCCCTTTTGTTGCACGCGCATCTGCCGTATGTGCGGCACCCGGAGCACGAGGACTTCCTCGAGGAGGACTGGTTTTACGAGGCGGTCGTCGAAACCTACGTGCCGCTGCTCCGTGTCTTCGAACGGTTGGCGGCCGAGCAGGCGCCGGTGCGGGTCACCATGTCGATCACCCCGACGCTGGGGGCAATGATGGAGGACCCCCTTCTCCGCGAGCGGGCCGCCCGCCATCTCGACCGTTCAGTCGCGCTGGCCGAGAGCGAGGTGTCGCGGACAGCCGGCCCTACGGCGGCTCGGGAATTGGCAGAATTCTACTTGGAGCGCTTCCGGGAGACACGGGACGATTTTCTTGCGCGGGGTGGACGACTCATACCGGCGTTCCGCTCCCTGCAGGACGCGGGCACCCTCGAAATCATCACCTGCGCAGCCACGCACGGATTTTTACCGCTCATGGCCGAGCATCCGGAGGCGGTTCGCGCCCAGATTCTGACCGCGTGCGATTACCACCGTGAACTTTTCGGGCGCAAACCGTCCGGCATCTGGTTGCCGGAATGCGGCTATTTTCCGGGACTGGGGAATTATTTGGCCGAGGCGGACCTGAAATGGTTCGTGCTGGACGCGCACGGGCTGATGTTCGGCCGGCCGCAACCGCATTTCGCGATTTATGCACCCTGCTACACGCCGGAGGGTCCGGCTGTTTTCGCACGAGACCGGGATTCAAGCCGGCAGGTGTGGAGTCAGGAAGAAGGATATCCCGGTGACCCCGCGTACCGGGATTTTTACCGCGATATCGGCTACGACCTGCCATTGGATTACCTGCGGCCATTCCTCGGCGGGGATGCGCAACGCAAATTTACCGGACTCAAGTACCATCGCATCACCGGCCGCACGGGACACAAAGAACTGTATCGCCGCCCGTGGGCCGAGGTGGCGGTGGAGGCACACGCCACGGATTTTTTGGCCAAGCGGCTCCGGCAATTCGAACCCTTGTGCGCGGAAATGCCGGTCGAGCCGGTTATCGTCAGTCCTTTCGATGCCGAATTGTTCGGTCACTGGTGGTTCGAAGGACCGGAATTTCTCGACTTGTTCCTGCGCAAGGCGGCCTATGATCAGGGTGTCTTCGAGCTGGCCACACCGACGGATTACCTGATCGGCCACGATATCCTCCAGATCGTCGAGCCGTGCGCGTCGAGTTGGGGCAACAAGGGTTATTGGGAGGTGTGGCTCGACCAGTCCAATGCGTGGATCTATCCCCATTTGCATGCCGCGGCTCGACGCATGACCGAGATGGCCCGCCGTTCTGAAAAGACCAAGAGCAAAAAGAAAGAAGAGACCCTCCGGCAGATGGGGCGCGAACTTTTGCTCGCCCAATCAAGCGACTGGGCTTTTCTCATGCGCACGGGGACGGCCAAAGACTACGCGGAAAAACGGACAAAGGACCACCTGCTGCGTTTCAACCGTCTCTACGACATCCTGCGAAGCGGCCGGACAGACAAGGATTTTCTGGCCGCATGCCGGGAACGTGACAACATCTTTCCCGACCTCGAATGGCGCTATTACCTCTAGCTGTCGGAGTATTGGTTTGCGCGACCGTTGCCCTGGCGACCCCGCCGGGAGAAACGGTCCCGCACGACACGCCCATTCGATTTGTCCCCGCCACCGCTGGCGGTCTGGTGAGCCTCGGCATCTATGACCGTGAGGGAGCCTTGGTGCGCGTACTCTGCGACGAGTGGCCTTTCAGCCGTTTCCGTATCGGTCTCAACGGTCTATCGACCAGTTGGGATGGAAATGATGATGCCGGACAATCCGTGGTGGCAGGGACGTATACGGCGCGCGGCTTCATTGTCGGCGACATCACAGTCAGCGGCGAGGCCTTCCATTTCAACGATTGGATCGAAGCTGCCGATTCTCCGCGCATCGTTTCGGTGGAGGCGACGCAAGTCCTTCCCGGCAGCGATACCTTAGTCCTGGCAAGGTTGGCGGGTGGCCGCGGGGCGCTTGTCCGCTATTCGCCGGAGAGCGAAGCGCGCTGGCAAACAATGGTGACCGAGCCGCGGACAGCAATGGCACACGCCATACACTTGGGTGCTGGCAACCACGTCGCCTTCGCCCTGTTCGATGGAACGCTGCGGGGGATAGGACTGGCTGAGGGGGCGGAAGTCCCGTTGCCCGTGAAAACAGATGGAATCGTGGCTGTGTCCGCGCGGGGGGACCGTCTCGCCCTGCTGGATGCGGAGGCGGTGCGGTTTTATTCTCTCCCCTCGTTCGACTCCCAAGGCGAGGCCTCCGGACTTCCTTCACCGCTAGCCTCGCTGGCCCTCCTCGACCAAGGCGCCGTAGCAGCGGGTGAGGATGGTTCGGTCTGGCGCTGGCAAACAAGCTGGTCAAAAGTCGAGATGCCGACAGGAGCCCAAGTCCGGACCGTTTCGTCGGGACGGAACAATACGTTTTGGGTCTTGGAGGAGCGGGCGGATGGTTCGACCTGCGTGGCACAATACGGGGCGGAAGAAGGACGACTGGCCGAGTGGAGTCCACCGGCGGACGGTGGAAACATCACCTCGCTCTCCACAGCACCGGAGGAGGATTACTTCCTGGCCACGCTGGCTGTTCCGGACGGCCAGCGCACCGTAGCCATACGCCGCAAGGACGGCGGCGGGGGTTGGGAATATGTCTTCGATAAAAAGATAACGGATAGCTCGGGCTTCGGATGGCGCGACGGGACTTTGGTCGCTTCGGGCGGCGAAATTCCGGCCGAGGTGATGGTGCGCCAGGTCGAGAACCCCCTTGATCCGGGCGCCTCACGGCGGTTGGTTCTGCGCGCCACACCAGATGAAACCGGCGCGGTGCTGGGGACGACTGATGGTTTGCCGCTCCTGCGCGTGTCGACTGGAACCGAGGATAACCGCGTAATGATTGTCCCCGGAGGAGAAGAAAATACGGCGCGTTTTTTTCAGGGCGACGGGGCTTGCGTGGAAGAATACGCATTGTCGAACCTCGGCGCCATCACGTCATTCGACGCGGGAATAGTCAAGATGTCCGGCGGCCAGGAGACCAGTCCGCCCCCGTTCGAAGTGGAAACGACCCCTTGAACCGGGGTGCTGTTTTTCGGGCCTCAAGCGCCACGCAGCGCTGCCACGAAGTCACGCATCTTGACGGGGTCTTTGATCCCGGGCGACGACTCGACGCCGCTTGCAGTGTCGACAGCGATAGGGTTGACCCGCGCCACTGCGGCGGCGATGTTGCCCGCATGAAGCCCCCCGGACAGCACAATGGGGCGGCGAGCGGCAACCTGAGCGGCGAGAGACCAATCGATCACCCGGCCGGTTCCACCGAACAGGCCGGGGGCGTGGGCGTCGAGCAAAAGGCAGGGAGCCGGGTCACCGTCCGCCGTGTCGGCGGAGGCATGATCGGATAAGGGGCGTGCTTTGATGTAGAACTCTCCGGCGTGCTTGGCACAGAAGGCCGGAGATTCATCACCATGGAATTGAATGGCGTGAAACAGACCGCTGCCGCGAAGGCGGTGCAAAAGGTCCTTGTCCGCGTTGACCACCACGGCAATGCGTCCGACCTCCTCCGGCAAACGCTCGATCCATCCAGCCGCATCAACCAATGGAATGTATCGTTTTGATTCGGGATAAAAATTGAAACCCAGAGCATCGATCCCGACTGCAATAGCGGCCAAAGCATCTTCTTCCCGGGTGATACCGCAGACCTTGATGCCTGGACGTCCACCTTCCAACCACCGCCGCAAACCTGCGGGGACCATGATCAATCGAGGGTGCGACCCCGGGCCTGTTTGATGACCGTGTGATGGGTGAGCGGGTAGATGCGTCCGTCACTGCCCCGGAAAAATGCGCTGAGTATCCAGCTGATTATGCTGATAACGAGACCGCCCCAGAAGGCGGCCCAAAAGCCGGAGACGGTGAACGAGCTGCCCGGCAAAATACCGGAGACAAACCAAAGGAGAAGCGCGTTGAGCACGAGGATAAAAAACCCCATGGTGACGAGAATAAGGGGCAAACAGAGGATCAGAAGCAAGGGGCGCACCAAAGCATTGATGATCCCCAAGAGAAGCGAGGCAAAAGCCAGACCGGTGAAGCTGGTATAATCGATCCCGGGCACGATCCATGCCGCGACAAAGACCGACACCGCGGTGACGAACCAACGGATGAAAAACTCGGCCAGCGAAATGCCCACCCCGCGAGCATAAACCCCCAAAAGCAGGGTTAAAGCCGAAAAAACTTGGCCCCGTGCGGGCCTCCCAAGTTAACTGACTGCGAAACACACATTTCAGAGATATGCCCAAGAAAGACAAAAAAGCTGCCGCCAAACCGGCCAAAAAGGCCGTCAAAAAAACTGCAGGGCGGAAACCGTCCGCCGTCCGCCGCCGCACCTCCACCGCTACCCCGGCTCGCATTGTGACCCGCCGGGTGGCAGGAAAATCGGAGGTGGCCGCGACAATCGGATCGGTCACCATGAAAGACATCGCCCTCAAGGCCTATTATCTCGCCGAGCGCCGGAAAAATCTCGGTTTGCCGGGCGATCCGGAGTCCGATTGGCTGCAAGCCGAGCGCGAATTGCGCGGTTAAGAGGCCCCGAATCCCGGGCCACCGCACGGGACGTAAATCTCTCCGATGCTTAACGTCCCGATCACACCGCGACCCGATCCGGCCGCCGCTTGGCTGCGGCGCTCTTCCCCTTCAGCCGAAAGCGTCCGTGCTTTCCTTCAGTCCGGGGCGCTCTTTGCCTGGTCCGATGACCGTTGGATCATCGCGTGGGGCACGCCGGAAAAATCGGCGCAGCCGCATCCGGAGCAGCTGTCATTCTATGGGCCGGACTTCATGTTGCGCGACCCGCAACCTTGGCGCATCTATCCGCGTGCGGCCGCTGTTTCGCCCGATGGGCTTGCCCAGCAATTGCAAGGTGGGCCGTCCTCGCGTGTCTGGCGGCCATTCGATACCACCGCCTTCACGGCGACTTTCCATGCCGTGCAAGCGGCCTTAAAACGTCGAGAATTGTCGAAAGCGGTGCCCGCTGTTTTCGAAGAAAGCGCAGGGCCGTTGCAGGAGGCCGAACGCGAGCGGGCCTTGCGTGCACTGGCCAATCTCCCGGCTGGGTTGATGCCTTACGGGTGCTGGGATGCAGACCGCGGTTGTCTTGGTGCTTCTCCTGAGCTGCTCTTCGCCAACGACGGCATGGAAATACATACCATGGCCGTGGCCGGCACGTCGCAGGCTGGCCGTGCTCCGGACGAGATGATGGACGACCCCAAGGAGCGGAGCGAACACTCCCTTGTACTCGAAGATCTGACCGCAAAAATCCGGCCGCTCGGCACGGTGACACGAGGGGCGACCAGGCTGTGGCGCATCGGCATTCTTTCCCACTTGCGCACCGACCTGCGTGTCGCCCCTGCTCAAACTCCGCCTTTCACGGACTTGGTCGGCCTGCTTCATCCCACACCGGCGGTGGGGATTGCTCCGCGCGGAGACTGGCGCGGGTGGGTGGAACGGTTGGACGGGACCGATCGCGGGACTTTCGCCGCCCCTTTCGGGTTGGCTCTTCCGGACGGCACAGCCCGCTGCCTTGTGGCGATCCGCGGTGTGCAGTGGAACCGGGTCATCACGCGCTGCGGGGCGGGATGCGGTCTGGTCGCGGGCAGCGATCTCGCGCGCGAAACGGCCGAATTGCGCCTCAAACTTGCCGCGACCCGCGGCAACCTCGGGTTTTGAACGCGGCGCAAACGAACCGCGCGCTATCCGCGGAAATTCTCCTCGCCCTGCACGCCGCCGGCGTACGCACCATTTGTCTTTGTCCCGGCGGACGCAATGCCCCCCTCGTGCTGGCTTGCGATGCAGCGGGCGGATGCTTTGAAGTTATATCATTTTTCGAAGAACGCAGCGCGGCATTTTTTGCGCTCGGAAGAGAGGCGCGCGACGGACGACCAGTCGCGGTCATCACCACCTCGGGCACGGCTGCCGCCGAATTGCTGCCCGCGATGCTCGAAGCGGCGCACACCGGGCGTCGACTGATCGCGGTGACAGCAGACCGTCCCCGCAAGTTGCGCGGCACCGGCGCCCCGCAGACGATCAACCAGTTGCCACTTTTCGCCGCGGCAGCCGTGCCTGTGGTCGACATCGACCGACCGGAGGAAATCACGGCTCTGCCCAGACTAAACGGCCCTCTCCACCTCAACGTATCGTTTGAAGAGCCGCTCGTGGAGGCCGTGATCCAGAGCATCGCCCCGGGTGGTCCGGAAGAACCACCACGCGAAAAGCCGTGGATCGACACCCGGACGGCACGGCGGATTTGTGCTGCCTTCTTCCGCGAAGTGCGCCATCCGCTCGTGATCGCGTCGACGCTCGATCCCCGCGAGGCTTACGCGCTGGCGCCGTGGCTGGCCTTGCTCGATTGTCCTCTCTATCTGGAGCCGGTTTCCCAATTGCGCAATCATGGCAAGCTCCAGAAATTCAGTCTTCATTCCGGCGAACGTATTTTGCTCACGCCGGAGTGCCGTATGGCTTGCGATGGGGTGGTCCGCATCGGCGGGGTCCCCACTCCGCGCTTTTGGCGGGAGTGCGAACACTGGAAAGTTTTGCATGTTTCTTCAGTGAACCTTCCCGGCTTGGCGAATCCATCTCCGGTCGTGCCGCTGTCCGCATTCCGCGAAATTTGCACGGAATTCGTACCAAGAGCCGGCCCTACGGGCCCGCTTTTTGCGCGGGACTCCGCCGTGGCGGACCAGTTGGACTCCCTGCTTCGGCGCGAACCGCGCAGCGAAGCCGGATTGGTCCGCCACTTTGCCACCGGCATGGCCGAAAATGCACGGATCTTCCTCGGCAACAGCTTGCCGATTCGCGAATGGGACCTGGCCGCACCACGAAGGGAAAACCGGCGCACCATCCACGCCAACCGCGGGGTCAACGGGATCGATGGTTTGGTCTCAACCGCCCTCGGACTGGCGGGACCGGATCGTCCGACCGCGGCCCTGCTCGGCGACTTGTCGGCCCTTTATGATTTGGCCGGACTGTGGCCGGCCGCGCAAATGGAGCAAGCCGATATTACTTTGGCGGTGATCAATAATGCAGGCGGACAAATTTTCGACCGCATGTTCAAGCACGCGGCATTTCTCAACACCCACCAGTTGCGCCTGCGCGGTTGGGCTGAAATGTTCGGCTGGAACTACGGGGTGGTATCGGAGCAAAGCGACAAATTACCGTCTGGATCGCCACGCCTTGTGGAGATATTGCCTGACGCGCAGGCGACACAGCGGTTTGTCGACGCCTACGAGAGCCTGTGGCGCTGATCCCGCGGCAGAACGCGCATAGCTCTGGATGCGATAGCAATGTGGGGGTAAAATACGCTGTCATGGCCAAGCGTATCATTCCGATCTCGGGCGCCGCGGTATTTCTTTTGCTTGTCGCTGGCGTCGTCCTGGTCTTGACCGACAAGGACCCCTTCTACCGCCTCCACGTTTGGTCCGGATTAGGTCGTCACAGTGTTCATGACGACAAAATTGCCGCCGCGGCGGCACGGCACGGCGTGGATCCTCTCTTGGTCAAAGCCGTCATCTGGCAGGAAAGCCGGTTCCACCCGGACAAGCTCGGCGGCCACGGCGAGCGGGGATTGATGCAAGTCACGGAACCGGCGGCCCGGGACTGGATGAACGCGGAACGTATCGAGACATTCGTTCCGGAGGACCTGCTCGATCCCAAAACCAACATCGAGGTCGGGACCTGGTATTTGGGCCGCGCGTTGCGTCATTGGTCGACGCAAGAGGACCCGTTGCCCTTTGCCTTGGGTGAATACAACGCCGGACGCAGCCGCGTGCAACGCTGGTCGCGAGGCGAGTTGATGTCGGCCGAGGAATTGCGCCAGGCGATGGATATCGCCAGCACACGGGCTTACATCGCCGCGGTGCGGGATCGCTACAACTATTACCGCGACCGGGGAGACGTGCTCGGTAAGACGGAATGAGTCAGGAACAGGCCGGAACCTGATCCTCGGTGCCCGCCGCAGGGGCGGCTGCTGGAGGCACTACTTCAGCCGCGGCTTCGGTCGCAGCCGGTTGATCACCGGCCGGCTTGGGAGGATTTTTCGGCATCGGAACCGATTCAAGACGCCCATCGGCATATTCAATGACATAGCCTTCGTGGGTAAGCCAAAGAAGATCATTGATCACAGCATCGCGGGCCGGATCAGAGGGAGCAGGGAGCACAGGTTCGGTCGCCGGGGCGGGAGCGGGGACAAGAAGGTCGAGAAGCTGGCCACGGCGAATCGACTTTTTGCTGCGGATGGTTTCCACGATTTTTCGGATGGAATCACTGACTGGAGTTTCTTCGAGATTGAGATGCCGCGAGCGGGAGGCGGAAACGAAGGTCGTCCGGTTGGCGCTTTTGTGGAAACGAAGGCCCGCTCCGCTCAGGGCGCGGCTCAAACTTTGGGCCAAACGGAGAGGAAAGCGCTCTTCTTCATCACGTGCGTAGTTGAGAAGCGGGGCAAGGGCAGGATCGACGGCGGTGGTTTTCGGATCACCGGGCACGGGAGCGACACCGGTAAATTTGATGTGTACGGCAGCATGGTGATGGTCGAAATGGCGTTCTACTGCGGCGAGGTCGGCCAGTTTTTCCGGGGCTTCACCTTCCCGCGGGTAGTACTCGACCGACTTTGAGGCCTCGGCCCGCCACTTTTCGATCACCTCCGGATCGCGCTCCATTTTCAGCCGGGATCGGAAAGCTTCGAAATCAAGACGGGCAAAACGTTCGCGATGAAGTTCACGGAGCTTGCGTTCGAAGTCATGATGGTTCGGCGGACCGAGGAGGACACCGGACATGCCACAGACGGCGACAACCGGAAAGTTACCTTTGGGCGGATCAATCACGACGGATTCGACCCGGTAGAGTTCCTCCAGCTTCTTGCGCAGGAGGTGGCGCAGAGCAGATTCGCGGTTGAGCCACACACTCTGGTCCGCATCGACCACGTAAAACGGCCCTTCCGGCTGTTTCGGCGCGGCGGTCAGGTCGATGGTGTAGGAGGCCGGATTACGAAGGAGGATGCGGGCAATATCGAAGAGACTGAAAGTTTTGCCGGTGTGGCGGATCTGCTGGGCGACGGTTTCAACCGCTGGGGCGGTGGCGGTGAAAGCGATGCGGAGCCATGGAAAAGGATTCGGCGGGGGAGCCGGACGTTCCTCGCGGCGGAAACCGGAAAACTTATCGCGGGTCGGGGCCCCGCGGAATTCCTTGCGGTCGCGGGCCGGCGGCTTCCCGCGATTGAATCCACCGCGCTTGTCCGGACGCGGACCGCGGGTTTCCCGCGGTTCACGGAACTCGCGCTGCTCGGGCGGCGGGGCCGAAGCCGGGTCCTTGGCCCAAGAGGGACGGAAGTCGAGGGCGCTGAGGTCCAGCGTCGGGGCGTCTTCGGGCATGGCGCAATGCCGCCTGAGGGGGCGGCCGGGAAACTTATTCCGTGATGATATCCTTGTAGGTCATGCCCGCCGGAATCATGGGCAGAACGTGTTCGGTGTACGGAGTCATCACGTCAAGGACATAAACGCCTTTGGCATCAAGCATCCGCTGCAGAGCGGGCAGAAGGTCTTTCTTGTGTATGACGCGTTCGCAAGGCACACCGAAACCTTTGCATATCTCCACATAGTCGGGGTAGATGCGTGCGGTGTCTTCGGGGTCTCCGAGAAAGGTGTGGCCGCGATTGCTCTCGTAAAAACGGTCCTCCCATTGCACCACCATGCCGAGGTGCTGGTTGTTGAGGATAATGGCCTTGGCGGCGATTTTTTCCACGTGGGCGCAGGCCAGTTCCTGCACGTTCATGAGGAAAGAGCCGTCGCCGTCGATGTCGATGACCTCAACATCAGGACAGGCAACTTTCACACCCATGGCGGCGGGATATCCGAAGCCCATGGCACCGAGGCCGGCCGAGGTGATGAAGGTGCGGGGCTTGTCGAAATCGTAATACTGCGCGGCCCACATCTGGTGCTGCCCCACCCCGGTGGTCAGGATAGCCTGGCCTTTGGTCAATTTGTAAAGCTGCTCGATGACGTATTGTGGCTGGATGGCGTCGTCCGTGTCGGTGTAACGGAGGGGCTGCGCTTTTTTCCAGGCGGCGATTTTGTCATACCATGGCTTGAAGCGGTCGAATTTGTTGCCTTTGACCCGCTCGAAGCCTTCTTTGGCCAAGAGTTCGTTGAGGCGTTTGAGGGCATACTTCACGTCGCTGAGGATCGGGAGAGCGACCACCTTGTTTTTATCCAGTTCGGAGTCGTCGATATCGACGTGGACGATCGTTCCATGTTCCGCGAATTTTTCCACTTTGCCGGTCACGCGGTCGTCGAAGCGCACGCCGATGGCGAGGAGAAGGTCGGCTTCGTTGACAGCGTTGTTGGCATAGACCGTGCCGTGCATGCCAAGCCACTTGAGCGAGAGCGGATGCGTTTCGGGGAAGCATCCGATACCCATGAGCGTGGTGGCCACGGGAATCTGGGCCCGCTCGACGAACTCGAGCAACTCGGGCGCGGCATCCGACGTGATAATACCTCCGCCGCAATAGATCATGGGCTCGCGCGACTGCTTGATGAGATGGATCATCTCGAGCAATTGCTCGTCGGTCGCCCGCTTGTCCGGGTTGTATCCCCGCAGGGTGATTGTCTCGGGGAAGACGGGTTCCATTTTTTGGTTCTGGATATTCTTTGGCAGGTCGATGACGACGGGGCCGGGGCGTCCGGAAGTCGCGATATGGAATGCTTCTTTGACAATGCGGGGAATCTCCCGGATATCCCAAATCAGGTAGCTGTGCTTGACGATCGGCAGGGTCATGCCGAAGAAGTCGGTTTCTTGAAAAGCCCCTCGCCCGATCATTTCTTGCGGAACCTGACCGGTCACGGCGATCACCGGCACGGAATCCATGAAGGCATCGGCCAGACCGGTGACGAGGTTGGTCGCGCCGGGCCCGGAGGTGGCCATGCAGAGGCCGACTTTACCTGTGGCACGGGCGTAGCCCTCGGCGGCAAAGACCCCGCCCTGCTCGTGCCGCGGGAGAATTGTACGGATCTGTTTTGACCGCGTAAGTGCTTGGTGGATAGGCATGCTGGCCCCACCCGGGTAGGCAAAAATGGTGTCCGCCCCTTCAAGTTCAAGGCACTTGACAAGGATCTCCGCGCCGTTCATCAGCTTTGCGCTCTGCTGGGCTGAGGCTGGTCCTCGGGCGGTGGCGGTGGAAATGCTCATCCCGTGCTTATAGCGGACCGCGCGGCGGGAAGCAACCATCGGAGTGAAGGGTCCCGGATAGCCGAAACCGGCATTCTTTGGAACATGGAGGGGACTCGTGCTAAAGGTTAAGGCCATGGACGAGCATTTTTGGTGGGCGGCGGCGGCTTTGCTCGTCGGAGGTTTGGTCGGTTTTCTCCTCGGCCACTTGCGGGCCGTGCGCGCCGGGGCGGAAGCGGCGGCCGCCCGTTCACAGGCCTCCGAGCTCGGCCGGAAAATCCAATCTCTCGAAGAAGAACAGCGTGGCATGACCCGGCAATTGCGGGACTACACCGGTGAGCTGGCCGCCGAAAAACAAAAAGCGGCCGGCCTTGAGGAATCACGGGCAGCCCTCAAGGCGGAATTCGAAATCCTTGCGTCGTCCATCTTGGAAGACAAATCGAAGCGCTTCACCGAGCAAAACCGGGTGCAGCTTGAACAGCTGCTCGGCCCGCTGGGCGAGCGTTTGCAAGAGTTCAAACGCCAGGTTCACGAGGCTTACGGAGAGGAGGGCAAGGCGCGTCATGCCCTCACCGAGGAAGTGCGGCGCCTGAGCGATCTCAACCAACAAGTATCACGCGAGGCGGGCAATCTCGCCCAAGCCCTGAAGGGTCAGGCGAAAACCCGGGGCAACTGGGGCGAAATGATCCTCGAGTCGGTGCTGGAAAAAGCGGGATTGGTCAAAGGCCAGCATTTCCGCACCCAAGTTTCGACCACCGGTCAAGGGGGACGGCGCTTGCAGCCCGACGTGGTGCTCGACCTGCCCGGCGGACGGCAACTGGTGATCGACGCGAAGGTGTCGCTTGTCGCTTACGAACGCCAATGCAGCGCAACCGGCGAAGAGGAGCGTGCCGGTGCAGCCAAAGAACATGCCGATGCCCTGCGCCGGCACATCGAGCAGCTTTCGTCGAAAGACTACGCTCATCTGGCAGGAATCAAGTCTCCGGACTTTGTCTTTCTCTTCGTCCCGATCGAGCCCGCACTCCACGCCGCGCTGGACACGGCACCGGATCTTATCGGCGAGGCCTTGGAGCGGAACGTCGTGCTGGTCACGGCTCCGAACGTCGTGGCCACGGCGCGGCTGGTCGCGCAACTCTGGCAGCAAGACAAACAGAGCCGCTTCGCAGTGCAAATCGCCGAACAGGGTGGAAAGCTTTATGACAAATTTGCCGCCTTCTGCCGCGACCTTGAAAATATCGGACTGCGCATCCGCCAGACGCAAGAGAGTTACGACGATGCGATGAACAAATTGCGCGACGGGCGCGGCAACCTTATCGGCCAGACCGAAAAGCTCCGCGCACTCGGGGCCAAGACAACGGCCCAGCCGCCCGCCCTCCTTGCCGCGGCAGACGAGAGTGAAGGCGCGGAAAGTTCTTCCTTAGGGCAGCCGTAAACAGCCGCGACAAACGATACCCGGACCTAACGCGAAAGGTCCGACTGCCGCAGCACGCGAAAACCCCGTCCCTCGAGCACAGCGCTGGCGCATTCCAAATCGTCCGTGTGCACGGCAACGAGGGGACGTCCGCGGGGACGCACCAGCAGGGTGTAGCTGAAGAGAATATTCACTTCGGCCTCGAGCAGGGCGGCGAGAAGACGGGGAAGATCGGAGGCGCCCTCCTCAAGTTCGGCCACCGCAACCTCGCAGGCGCCGTAGGCGATATCATGACGGTCGAACAATTCTTCGAGCAATTCGGGGTCGCTGACAATGATCCGCGCGATCGAGGTTTCAGAGGAGTCCTGAATGCTCAAAGCAAGCACAACCACGCGCGCTTCGGACAGCATTTTGACCACCTCGAGGAGAGCGCCGACCCGGTTGGCGAGAAAGACGGAATACTGGCGCACGGCGGGTCCCTGGAGTTTTTCGGTGGTCTCGGCGGTCATGACAGGCGGTTTATTTGTAAAGATAAAGGAGGCAAAATTCCGAGGCCGGTCCCCCGGCGGTATCGAGCTGCACAAAATACTGGCCCGTGGCCTCTGCTGTCACGCCAACAGCAGCGAGGCCCGGTTCTTGATGGGCCGCGGACTCCACGGCCCGCCCGTCCGGACCGAAAAGGGTCAGTTTTGTTTTCCCTTCGGATGACCCGACGGCGGCGCAAAACCAGTAGTGATTGCCCCGGAAGAGGTTCACCACCAGCCGTTGTGGTCGGCCCGACTCGACGCGACCGCTCCAGACGCGATCCCGCATTTTAAAGCCCTCGTTGGAAAGCGCCGTACCAAGGTCAGCCAGCCTGACTCGCAATGGCGCGGGGGTGGGCAGCTCCGCCGGAGGGGACGGTTTGGAAACTGGGGGCTGCGCGAAGGATAGACAGGACCAGAGCGCGACGAGAACGACGATGGTTGGGGTCCTCATGGTTCCTTGGCGGCCACAGCGGCGATGAACTGCGCGGCGGTTTCTTTGACCGCGCGGACGCGCTTTTGCCCGAATTCCGCCGGTTCCGTTTCCTGCATTGTTTGCTCGAGCGAGGCCAAAGCCAGATCCGTTTGGATGACCGACGAATCACTGCGTGATTTCTCCGGCAACACTTGCAATTCATCGCGCAGCCACCCGACAAGTTCCGCTTGGCGCAGAAGGCCGGCGGATGTTTCTTCCCCGCTAAGTTCGGCGGCCCGGCTGCCCACGTCGAGCGCACGGAGCCAGCCACCTGCGGTAATGAGCGAAGCAAGGGCTTCATCGCGTTGCGTTATCATGGCGCGCCGGATCTCATTGGTGGTTGCTTCAAGCTCCTCGCGCAGGGCAAACCAGTCATTTTGATCGGCAAAGTCCGCAATGCTCTTGCCGCGCACCAAAACATCCTCGCCTACCCCGAGGGCTCCGGCCAACGCGACGATATCTTTTCCCGTATTTTTGACCTGCTGGCCGTCCTGTCCCTCAACCGCCACATAACCGTCGGTGATGAGCGCACCGAGATTGAGGGCGGTGCGCGGCCTGGTTGGATAGGTCGTCGGCACGGGCTCGCGGTAGAATGACATCCAGTCCGGCTTGCCCGCTTTGTCGATGGCCGAAAAAAACTCCGCCGGACTGGGCACGGTCAGCGGTGCGGTGCGCTCTGCCCCGGCGCGCTGTTTTGGGGTCAATTGTGTCGCACCGGCAGAAAGTGCGAGCGTCCCGGCGAGAAAAAAGACGACGGGTGCCTTCATACTCTTGCTAATAGACGGCCCCCATGGCCGGTCGGCCAGCCCGATCTTGGGGCGACCGAGCGGACAGCCTCCGCAACAGTTCCCGCGCGCTCCGCGTAGGAGCAGCCATACACAGCGGCCCAAATACAAGAGTGCGCCACCCACCACTGCGACAAGGACAGAAATCTCCAGCATGATTATCACCCCAACCAAAGCGTGCCGAGTTGGAAGGTCAAGACTGCACCGAGCCACGCCAGAGCGCTCATGTAGACAAAGCCGAAAAGTGCCCAGCGCCAGCCAGCCTCTTTGGCCATGACCGCCACAGTCGCGCCACACTGCAAGCAAAGGGCAAAGAAAACCATGACGGCCAGGGCGACGGGCACGGTGAACACCGGGTGCCCGGCGCGCGGCCCCTGCGTCCAGAAATCTCGGGCCAAGGCCGAACGCAGGTCGCCGGATGCTTCATCGGCATCGTGCCCGACTCCATAAATCGTTCCCAGCGTGGAAATAATGACCTCGCGCGCGGGAAAACTGGCCAGCACACCCACCGTGATTTTCCAGTCGAAGCCGGCCGGGTCGAAAACCGGCTGCAAAGCGCGGCCGGCCCGCGCCAGATAGCTTTGCTCGAGGTAGGCGGCCTCGACGGCGCGGTCGATTGCGGAGCTGTCATTGAGCACGGACAAATCCGCCGTGACGCGTTCACGCACTTCGGCGGGGCGCGGGAAATAAACCAGGGCCCAGATGACAACGGTCATGGCCACAATCACCGTCCCGGCACGCGCGAGAAATTCCCTCGCGCGCTCCCACATGCGCCAGAAAATGTCGCGCAAGCGCGGCAGACGATAAGGCGGCATCTCGAGAAGAAACGGTTGCGGCCGGGTGTGCAGGACGAATCTGTTGACTGCCCAGGCCACGGGGACGGCAACAGCAAGGCCGACGACATGGATGGCAAAAAGCGTCCCACCGGCCAAGGCGGCACCAAAGGAAGGCTCGATAAATGCGCCGATCATCAGCGTGTAGACGGGCAAGCGCGCCGAGCAACTCATCAGCGGGGAGACCAGAATCGTGGTTAGCCGGGCGCGCGGATCCTCGATGGTACGGGCGGCCAGCACGCCCGGAATGGCACACGCATAGCTCGAGAGCATGGGTACGAAACTTTTGCCGTTGAGGCCGCACCAGCCGAACATTTTGTCCATGAGAAACGCGCCGCGCGCCATGTAGCCGGTGTCCTCGAGAAGGGCGATGAAGAAAAAAAGGATAAGAATTTGCGGCAGGAAAATAATCACTCCTCCCACTCCGCCGACAACCCCGTCAACCACCAGGCTCTGCAAGGCAGGCCACGGGGCAAACCACGGCGCCACCAACTCCCCGACGCGGGCGACCACCGCCTCGATTGCTTCCATAAAGGGCCCGGCCCAGCGGTAAATCGATTGAAAAACAACAAACATCATCAGGACAAAAACCGCCAATCCCCAGACGCGATGGGTCAGCACGGTGTCGAGGCGTTCGGTCGGGGACCGACGCCGCTTTTCCGGGAACTTGACGGCCGCGGCCGTGAGATGGCCAAGGTGCTCGTAGCGGAGAAGGGCCTCGGCGGAAAGCGGGTGCCATCCCGCCGCGGACAAGACGTCGCGCGCGGCGCCAAGGAGCGGGGCAGGGTCCGAGCCCACGGGCCAACCGGCGCGCTCCAGTACGGCACTGCGGGGATCGAAAAGAATGCGACGCAGTTCGCCGGGGGCGAGCAGACTCGCCCCTTCTTTTTCCAACCCGGCGGCGAGGTATTTCACCGCGCGGTCCACCGCCTCCGGCCAAGCTACCTGCGCCATGGGGGCTCCGTGGTCGACCGCCTGCGCCACGGCATGCCCGAGAGCATCTATCCCGTCGCCCCTGGTCGCCACCATGCGCACGACCGGAACCCCGAGACAACGCGAGAGCAGGGCAGAGTCGATGATGATTCCGGCTCGGTCCGCCGCATCGGCCATATTGAGCGCGATGACCATGGGCAGGCCGAGGTCGGCCACCTGCGAGGCGAGGAAAAGATTGCGCACCACATTGGAGGCATCGACCACGCAGATCACGGCGTCCGGTTTTTCTTCTCCCTCAAGGTGGCCGGTGAGGAAATCGAGCGCCACGCGTTCATCAGGCGAAGATGCCGCAAGGCTGTAAGTGCCGGGGAGATCCACGAGGGTGAAAGGGCGGCCTCCACTTTCCCAAAGGCCGGATTTTTTTTCTACCGTGACACCCGGGTAGTTCCCGATTTTTTGGCGGGCGCCGGTCAGGCGGTTGAAAAGGGTCGTTTTGCCCGTGTTCGGATTGCCGACCAGAGCGATGCGAACCCGGCGGGTTTTGTCTTTGCTCATGCTCACGCCGCGCACTCAACCTAGCCGCAGGACTTGCACGGCTGCCGCATCGCTTTTGCGCAGACCCAAACGCAAGCCCCCAAACTCGATCTCGATCGGGTCACCAAACGGCGCCACTTGAAGGACCGCCACTTCCGTGCCGGGTAAAAGCCCCATGGCGAGGAGGCGCTGGAACGCCGGGTTTTCGGGGGCTCCGGGTTGGACGCGGCCGCGGTCGCCGGCTTGCAAGGCAGCGAGCGGACAAATCTCCCCGCTCATTGTGCGTCGGAGGACATTCGGCGCTGAGCCTCCTGCAAGGCACAGACCTGAACGCACCCCAACATGCAACGACGCAGAGCGACGCAGCTATTTTGACAACGGACCATAACAGGATCGCGGCCTGAAAGGACCTCGACCTCGACACCTTCCCGGAAACCGACCCGCCGGAGATGCTTGGCCCACTCGCTGGTGTCATCCAATGAAACCACCTGATTACTGACCCGGCGGGGGCTGTGCTCGAGACTGAATGTGGGCGGCCGACTCATAAAACTACCGTACTTGAGACTTAGTCTCAAAGATGGACGGAGGCAATCGATATTACCGGGCGACACCGGAACTTTCCTTGGGTGGCGCCGACGCCTCGACGCGGCAAGGTGCGTTCCCTCCACGCCAGAAAGGCCAAAGGGGGCTATTCAGGGATTAGGACCCTGATGGCCAACGTCTTACGGCAATGGGAACCGCGAGGTGAAGGCGTGGACGCGATCCTTCAATCGCTCGAGTTCTGGGGGATTACCCGACTGCTGTAACGCAGCGTGAATCAAGTCGGCGATTTCCATCATTTCCTCTTCCTTCATCCCGCGGGTTGTCATGGCCGGCGTGCCGATCCGAATGCCACCGGTCTTCATGATCGGCTCGGTATCGAACGGAATGGCGTTCTTGTTCACCGTGATGCCGGCCAAATCGAGCGTCTCCTGCGCTTCCTTGCCGTTGAGCCCCGCCGGCCGGAGATCGACGAGGAGCACGTGGTTCTCCGTGCCACCGGAAACGATGGTGTACCCGAGCATGGAGAGGCGCGCCGCCAGTGCCTTGGCGTTGGCCACCACTTGGGCCGCATACGCGCGGAAGGCTGGCTGAAGGGCCTCATGGAAGCAAATTGCCTTGGCGGCAATGACGTGCATCAGCGGGCCGCCCTGCACCCCGGGAAAGACCTGGGCATCGATCGACTTGGCATATTGCGCCTTGCACAAAATCACACCAGAACGCGGTCCGCGCAGACTCTTGTGCGTCGTGCTGGTGACAAAGTCAGCATACGGCACGGGGCTGGGGTGGGCCCCGCCCGCCACGAGTCCCGCGATATGGGCCATGTCGACGAAAAGAAGAGCACCGACCGCGTCGGCAATTTCGCGCATGCGCTTGAAATCGATGATCCTCGGGTAGGCAGACGCACCGGCGGTGATCATCTTGGGACGGCATTCCGCGGCCAATCTGGCCAGAGCATCATAATCGATCGTCCCCTTCTCGCGGCTCACCCCATAGTGAACGATGTCGTAAAGTTTACCCGAAAAATTCGCTTTGTGCCCGTGCGTGAGGTGGCCGCCGTGGGCGAGGTCCATGGTGAGAATCCGGTCGCCGACGGCCAAGGCGGAAAAATAAACCGCGGTATTCGCCTGGCTGCCGCTGTGGGGTTGCACGTTGGCATGCTCGGCCCCGAAAAGTTCCTTGGCCCGTTCGATGGCCAGCGACTCGACAACGTCGACATGCTCGCAACCGCCATACCAACGACGCCCCGGATAACCCTCGGCGTATTTGTTGGTCAGGGCGGAACCCTGCGCCTCGCGTACTGCTCGACTGGTGAAATTCTCGGAGGCAATGAGCTCGATGTTTTCGAACTGACGCCGTTCCTCGTCATGGATGGCGGCGGCAATGGCCGGGTCGGTTTCCTCGATGGCGGCGATATCCGACGGTTCGTGGGCCGTCCGGGTTTGGGTTGCTGTGTTCATGGTGTTTTTCTCTCCGGTCACTAAAGCAATAACATGGGACAGGGCGCGCTGGATGTCTGCTTTGCACGACTCGTAGGTAGCGCGGGTGCCTCCGATGGGATCTGTTACGTCTGCGCGGCCGCCCTTGGCTGCCTCTTCGAAGCGCAGGAGGCGGGTTTTCGACGCCATCTCGGGAAAAAGAAGCAGCAGCATGTCAAAATGGTCCCGCGTCATGGTAAAAATGTAATCGGCCTGCTGCAGGAGGTGGGCACTGACTGGTTGGCTGCGGATATCCGCGATATCGATGCCCTCTTTCCCCAGCACCTCGATAGCGTGGGCGCTGGGCGGCTGGCCATGGCCAGCACCGAGGCCGGCCGAGGCAACTTTGACCCGGTCGCCGGCCATATGACGCAGAAGGCCCTCGGCCATCGGGCTGCGGCAGACATTTCCCGTGCAGATGAAAAGGACGTGCTTCATGAAACAGGGCGCCTGATACCGGGGCCCTAGCGCCAGCGTAACGGAGGCAGCGGGCAAGTCAATCAGACCTCCCGGCTTGCCTCGATGCCTTTGCGGTGATCGCATGGCGGCGATGAAAAAGTTATCCGTTCTCCTCGCCGTAGCCGTCCTTCCAGTGATCTCTCCGGTCCACGCCTCCGAACCTGCTCCCACCGGCCCCTTCACCCTCCCGGAGCTGCCCTACGCTTACGACGCCCTCGAACCGCACATCGATACCGAAACGATGAAGATCCACCACAACAAGCACCATGCGGCCTATGTGAACAATGCCAACAAGGCGCTGGCGGGTCACCCCGACCTGTCCAAACTGACCGTGTGGGAGCTGGTCGCGCACCTCGACGAGGTGCCCGAAGAGATCCGCACCACCTTGCGCAACAACGCCGGCGGACACGCCAACCACTCGCTCTTCTGGCTGATGATGAAACCCGGCGGGGGCGGAGAACCAACCGGCGATCTGGCCGAGGCAATCAAGGACACGTTCGGCAGTTTTGCCGGGTTCAAAAAGCAATTTACCGCCGCAGCGATGAGGGTTTTCGGTAGCGGTTGGGCCTGGTTGACCATCACCCCTGACGGCGAGATGGTCATCGAAACATCACCCAATCAGGACAGCCCGCTGATGAATGGCGGCAAACCCCTCCTCGGTCTCGACGTCTGGGAACACGCCTACTATCTGAAAAATCAAAACCGCCGCGGGGAATATATCGATGCGTGGTGGGACGTGGTCAACTGGGAGTATGTCGCCGGAAAATACAACGAGGCCAAAAGGTGAACCCGCAGCCGCTTCAATGCGAAACGCTCTTGGAAAACAGGTTGATCACCACAACACCGGCAATGATCAAAGCCATCCCACCGATCGCCGGAGCATCGAGTCGTTGCCCCAGCACGAGCCATGAAATGAGGGTGACAAGCACGATGCCCGCACCGCACCAAATGGCATAGGCGATGCCAACGGACATCACCCGCAAAGTGAGCGAGAGAAAGTAAAAGGCCACCCCGTAGCCGCAGGCGACGATCAAGGAAGGCAGCAGGCGGGAGAATCCATCGGTGGCTTTGAGTGAAGATGTGGCGATCACTTCGGCCACGATGGCAATGGCAAGGTAGAGGTAGGCCATGGAGGGAAAGTGGCGGGTGGCGGGGACGAGTGACTACTTCGACTCTTCTTTCAAGCGCGAAGCAGCCATGCGCAGAGAGAGCGTCTCGGCATCCTCGAGCCACTGGAGGCGCTCGCGGAAAGTCATGGAGCGATCGACGAGACGGTCGAATTCACGGCTACCCTCCGGTGTTCCCCAACGGTAATCGGGCTCCGGGGATTTACTGTCGAGTTTCTCGGCCACGGGTCAGCTCGTTCATATCTTCCAGGTCACGCGGTCGTCCAGCCTCGCGCTACATTTGCAAAAGTCCCGGCAGGGAAACAATGGGGGCGCGCAAGCCGGGCGAAATCTCAACCCATACAGCAGCAGCATACTCTTGATCGAAATCGAACGGTTCATAAACGGAGACGTCTATGGGCGTGCGGCGATGCTCGTCACTCCAAATTTGAGGACGATCATGCCTTTATCGGTTCGCCACTTTTCGCGGATGGCCGGATCGCCAACAATCAAATACCGCACCGATGCGTCTTCCAGCGCACGAACAATTGACTCATTGCTGCGAGTTTCCATGTCTCAGAGAGCGGCGCATATTGCGCGGAGACGCGGCCAAAAAACGAGCAA
>CAMBSX010000006.1 GCA_945870655.1 Chthoniobacter flavus
TGGGAAGGCGCGCCCTCCGCCATGCCGAACCCTGGCTCCTCCGCTACGAGCCGCAGATCGACAAGCTGCGGGAATACTATGAACGCTGGCGCCCCCCGGAGTTCAAACGCATCCGCTGCCACGAATGTGGACGCCTCCACGAGGTCCCGCGGCTGGCCGCCTCCACCTCGTGCCCGAATTGCAACGCCCACATCGACCTCTATGACGTTCTCGTCGAGAAGCGGGTCAGCCGCGTCGTCCGCACCCGCGGCTCATTGACCATCAAAAAATTCGGCTACTTGAACAACCATGTCACCATTTGCGGGGCGGCCGACATCGGCGGCGGGGCGGCAGGAAAGATTTTTTGCGACGGAGAAACGAAAATCCGCACCGCCGGGCGGCTCAATTGTGAAGTCGGATCCCGGCGCATCCGCATCGAAAAGAGCGCGGACGTGGTCGTCGCCCATCCGATGCGGGTGCACGACATGGTGGTCCGCGGCAAAATCACCGCCCGCATCTACTGCAACGGGACCCTGCGCATCCTTAAACGCGGATCTCTCCGCGGTGAAGTCCATGCCCGCTCCATCATGGTCGACAAAGGAGGTCTCCTCCAAGCCGAACTCAACATCGGACGCTTCGACGAGATCGAGCCGGAAATCCTCGGGACGCTGCAGGAACGAGCCTGCTACATGGCGCTGGAGGACGTCACGCTGGGCGAGAAGCAGGCCACGCTGGAAATCTGAACGCCGCTCACTCGCCGAGAAGATTTGCCGTAGGGTCGTAGGCGCCGCTGATCGGAGCACCCTCGTAAAACACGGGATAAAAGTTGAAACTAGCCCCCTCGTTGGTGCTGACCCCGGCAGCCAGGGAATCGTTGGGACTGAGCAAAAAGTCAAAGCTGACGAAATAAAGCAGGAGGTTTTGTCCATCACGCACCGCGCCGGGAACGGAGCCGTTGGTGATGTAAGCCGCGGAATTCGTGTCCCAGGCCGAGCCGCTGGCGTCGGTGCTCGTAATGTGCCAGAGCTCGTGATCGCGCGGCGAACCGCCAAATGGTGCGTATTTGAAAAACATGCGGTAGCGGCCGTCGGAAAGACGGACGACGGAAGGGTCGGCGCAAATCCCGTTGGTCTTGCCGATTTGTGAAGCGGTCAGCCCCAACCCGGCGATGCGGTTGGTCTCCAAGACCCCGGTGGCCGGGTTAAAGTTGTAGGCAAAAATTCCCGAGGCGAAGACACGGAAAGTTCCATCCATGTCGATCGTCGCGGACTGCGTGGTATTGGTCGGGAAGAAGCCGCCCGCATTGGTGTAGGGGCCGGCAATGCTTGGCGATCGGGCGTAGACCAGACGGGATGCCGCATGGTCGGTGACGAGCAAACCGTAAGAACCCGGGGCGATTCGAAACACGTCCGGGTCAACCAGATCGTTGGCGCTGAAAATCTCCACCGCATTGGAAAAATTCAGGCCATCCGTCGAAACCGCCTGCCGGATGGAATGGGGGTTTGGAGCAAAGGCCGGATCCCCTCCGCCCTCCGCGTAAAAGTAAGTCAAACGCACCCCGACGTTCACCGGGGGCACGGGCTCCTCCATGATATTGATGCCCATGCGGAAAAAGGCGTTGGTCATTCCAGCCGGCAGCGGAATCGAAACCAAGCCGGCTGATGTGAGGTCGGACGCTCTCAGCGGCAATGGATCCCAACCCGAGGCAAGATTGGTGGATGCCTGCAATTGCAGGTAAGCGACATCGGCGCGCGCCGTGAAAGAAGCAAGACAGGCCAGCCCGGTTATCAGAGCCCTTCTCATCACCACGCATTTTGTGACCCCGCAAGCGCGTCATGGAAAGATTTTTTCCGGCGGACCTTTGTGGTTGAAGGCCGCAGCGCCCGTAATTATTGGTGGAGGGTCGCCAGCGGTCCGGCGATGTCTCTCATGCCGAGCCTCGATCTCTTTCTTCAGCCTGAAATTTTCCTCGTCTGGACGGCGGCCCTCAAGACCTTTGTCATCCTGGGTGTCGTCCTCACCATGGTCGCCTACTCGGTCTGGGCGGAACGCAAAGTCAGTGCCTTCATCCAAGATCGCATCGGGCCCAACCGTGTCGGCTGGGCCGGGCTCATCCAACCGGTCGCGGACGGTGTGAAGCTCCTGCTCAAAGAAAACTTCGTCCCCGGCGGGGTGAACAAATTCTTTTTCAGCATCGCGCCGAGTCTCGCCATGATTCCCGCCATTCTTGTTCTTGCCGTGCTTCCCTTCGGCAGTTCGCTCTTCGGGGTCCCCATGGTCATCGCCAACCTCGATATCGGCGTGCTCTGGGTCTTCGCTGTTTCCTCCCTCGGAGTCTACGGCATTGTCCTCGCCGGCTGGGCCTCGAACTCGAAGTACCCGTTCCTCGGTGGCATCCGTTCAAGCTCGCAGATGATTTCCTACGAACTCTCGCTCGGACTTTCGGTGGTACCCGTCTTCATGATCACCGGCACGCTCAATCTCGGCGAGATCGTGCAATACCAAGTCGACCACGGCTGGATGGTTTTCCCCGCATGGTTCCAGAGCGGCGGGGGACTGCTCGAAATTACCACGGACAACGGGGGCATGTTCGGGCTCGATCTCGGACAATCCCTCCTGTGGATCCCCATGATGATTTCGTTCGTAATCTTCATGATCGCCATGTTTGCCGAAACCAACCGAGTCCCCTTCGACCTGCCCGAAGCCGAGCAGGAACTGGTCGGTGGTTACCACACGGAATACTCTTCGATGCGCTTCGCCCTCTTTTTCCTCGGTGAATACGCCGCCATGATTGCCGGCGCCGGGGTCATTGTGACCCTCTTCCTCGGCGGGTGGAGCCTGCCGTTTGTCCCGGACGGCTCGCAGGGCTGGTTCTGGGGGCTGGTCAATATCGGCACTTTCTTCGCCAAGGTTGCCGCGATCATCTTTTTCTTCCTCTGGGTGCGCTGGACTCTGCCCCGCTTCCGCTTCGATCAGTTGATGAAGCTCGGCTGGTATGTTTTTTTCGAAGTGGCCCTGCTCAACATCTTCCTTACCGCCGGCATTCTTGCTTATCTCCAATCCTGACATGGCCACCATCGTCCAACGCCCGAAACTGAATCTCCTGGAGCGCTCCTACTTCCCGGCCATCCTTGGCGGCCTCTGGATCACGATAAAGCATTTCATCAAAATGCTCTTCGGCCAGACCAAGGTCACCATGCAGTATCCCGAGCAGAAGTGGGACAGCGCCATGCCCGAGTGGTACCGCGGAGCGCCGACCCTGGTGAAAGACGAGCATAACCGCGAACGTTGCGTGGCCTGCCAGCTCTGCGAGTTCATTTGTCCACCCCGCGCCATCACGATCAAACCCGGTGAACTGCCCGGCGACAACCGTTGGTCCAAGGTCGAAAAATACCCGGAGAAATTCGATATCGACATGATCCGCTGCATTTATTGCGGACTCTGCGAGGAAGTCTGCCCTGAACAGGCCATTTTCCTGCGCAAAGACTACTCGATCACCGGCCTGACCCGCTCGGAAATGGTCCACGACAAGGAAAAGCTCTACGAATTGGGCGGTGTCATGCATGGGCTGGTCCACAAGTGGAACGAAAAAAAGTGATCGAAACGGGCCTGCCCGCCTCCTAAGCTGTCGCCCTCCGGCCTGAAAAGCGGCGCACGAAAAGCGCCCCCGGCGCAAATCACCGCATGCTCACCATTTTGTTCTGGGTCTTCTCCGTGCTGATGCTCGCCTCGGCCGCGGCCGTCGTCCTCTTCCGCAATCCGGTCAACAGCGCGATGAGTCTCGTCCTCTCCTTCCTCGCCCTCGCCGCGCTCTTTGTCACCCTCGACGCCTTCTTCATCGGGGTGATCCAGGTCCTCGTCTATGCCGGCGCAGTCATGGTCCTATTTCTTTTCATCATCATGCTTCTCGACCTCAAGGCCGAGACTCGCCGCCGCCTCAACATCGCCGCATTGGCCGGCGGGATCGCGGTGCTCGGAGGCTTCGTCGTCCTCATCACACACGTGGTCAAATCCCTCCCCGCCTCCACCGACCACTTTCCCCCTCTGGCCCGCACCGGCTACCCTGATGCTTACGATATCGGCATGACCCTTTTCAGCGATTTCAACCTGCCCTTCCAGATCATCGGCGTCCTCCTCCTCGTTTCCACCGTCGGCGTTGTCTTCCTCAGCCGTCGCAGCCTGCGCTAAAGTCATGCCAACCCTCGGCGATTATCTTTTGGTCAGCGGCCTCCTCTTCTCCCTCGGTCTGGCCGGCGTGCTTCTGCGCCGCAACCTCCTCATCATCTTCATGAGCCTCGAACTCATGCTCAATGCAGCCAACCTTTCCCTTGTCGCGTTCGCCCGCCACGGGGTCACCGCATTCGGACTCCCCGACTACAACGGCCAAGTTCTGGTTTTCTTCATCATCACCGTCGCCGCGGCCGAGGTCGCCGTCGGGCTCGCCATCATTGTCGCCCTCTACCGCCTGCGCCAATCCACGCACGTCGAGGACCTCAACCGGATGAAATTCTGAGCAGATGGACCCGCAACTTTATCCCTGGATCATCCTCTTCGCCCCGCTCGTCGCGGCCGCGTTCATCCTCTTCGTTCTCCCGCGCCGCAATGTCGCCGCCGGTGCCGTGGGCCTCATCGCCGCCACGCTGACCTGCCTCCTCAGCTGGAAAGTATTCCTCGATCCGTCCCTTGCCATAACCGCGCAGATCCCCTGGATCGAAGTGCCCGGCGTCTTCTCCGTTCCCATCGGCCTCATCCTCGACAACCTCAGCCGGGTCATGCTCGTCGTCGTTACGACTGTCGCCACCCTCGTTTTTGTCTATTCCGCCGGCTACATGCGCGGTGATGAAGGCATCCCGCGCTACTACGCGTCGCTTTGCCTGTTCCTCTTTTCCATGCTCGGTATCGTCTTGGCCGACAACCTCGTCATGATGTTCATCTTCTGGGAACTGGTCGGTGTCAGCTCCTACCTCCTCATCGGGCACTATTTCCGCAAGGACTCCGCGGCAGACGCCGCCAAACAGGCTTTTACCGTCAACCGTGTCGGTGATTTCGGTTTCATGCTCGGCATCCTCATGCTCTGGTTGGCCACCGGATCCATCATGTTCGCCGGGATCGAAGCAAATCTCCACGCCGTCATCCTGCATCCCGGTTACCTCATCGCGGCCTGTCTGCTCATCTTCTGCGGCACCTTGGGCAAGTCCGCCCAGATGCCGCTCCACGTCTGGCTGCCCAACTCGATGGAAGGCCCGACCCCGGTGTCTTCGCTCCTCCACGCCGCCACCATGGTCGCCGCCGGCGTCTACATGCTGGCTCGCATTTTCCCAGTTCTCCTTGCCGCTCCGGACGTCGTGCGCGATGTCATCATGTGGATTGGCGCCATCACCTGCTTCGCCGCGGGTCTGATGGCCATCCAGCAGGACGATATCAAGCGCATCCTTGCTTATTCCACCATCTCCCAACTCGGCTACATGGTTGTCGGCATCGGCGTGGGTGCGACCGGCGACGTGGCCATGTTCCACCTTTTCACCCACGCCTTCTTCAAGTGCCTCCTCTTCCTCTGCGCAGGGTCCATCATTATCGCCCTGCACCACGAGCAGAATATCTGGAAAATGGGCGGTCTCCTCACCCGCATGCCGGTCACCGCACTCTGCATGCTGGCCGGCGGGCTCGCCCTCGCCGGTGTCCCGTTCTTCAGCGGATCGTTCAGCAAAGACAACATCATCGAGTGGGCCTGGCTGAACAACCGTCCCGGATTCTGGATAACCGCCAGCGCCGTCCTCCTCACCGCCCTTTACACCTTCCGCCTTTTGTTCGTCGTTCTCCTCGGCAAGCCGCGCGGCGACCATGCCGCCCGGGCCAAAGAATCGCCGCTCGTCATGACGCTGCCGCTCGTCATCCTCGCCGTCCCCGCCGTCATAGCCGGTTACCCTTGGTTCATCAGCCACTTTTTCGACATCGCCTACGCCGAAGCCCCCGCCATCGCGCACAAAATCGTCCTCGGCTTCCTCGCCGCCGGCGCCATCCTCGCCGCGCTGCTTTATCTGCGTGGACCCGCCCACGATCCCGTCCGCATCCCGCTCTTCGCCCATCGCCTCTACATCGACGATTTCTACAACTGGATTGTGGTCCGGGTGCAGGGCGGACTGGCCGTGTTTGGTTCCTGGTTCGACCGCTGGATTATTGACGGCTTGGTCGTGACCGGCAGCGCCCGCTCAGTCTGGGGCGCGGGCTACCTCCTGCGTCTTCTCCAACTGGGCAATTTGCAAGCCTACGCCTTCTTCTTCGGCGCCGGCGTCCTCCTCGTCCTCTACTTCCTCGTTTTCCGATGATGAGCCCGCTCCTCTCCCTCATCCTCATCCCTCTGGTCACCGCGGCTTTCTGCATGGCTGGTTCCGCTCCACGCCGCATCTCGCTCTTCGGCGCCGGGGCCAACCTCCTTCTCAGCCTCTACCTCCTCGCGTCCTACAATCTCGAGATCGGCGGCTTCCAGTTTGTCAGCGAAAACGCGCTCTTCCCCGCTTACGGCCTCAGCTTTTCGCTCGGGGCCGACGGGCTGAGCATGGTCCTCCTCCTGCTGGCCACGCTCGTCACCTTCGCCGCGGTCTGGGTCACCCCGCAGGTGGAAAAGTCCCCTGGCATGTTCTACGCGTGCCTTCTCTTGATCTCGGGCGGTGCCATCGGCGCCTTTGCTTCGATCGACCTCTTTTTCTTCTACGCTTTCCACGAGCTTGCCCTCATTCCCACCTTCCTCCTCATCGGCATCTGGGGTTCGGGTGACCGCCAACGCATCGCTTGGAAAGTGACGATTTACCTCGCCTTCGGCAGCTTCATTCTCCTTCTCGGACTCATTGGTCTCTGGCTCGCCGTGCCCGAAGGCTTGCGCACCTTTGACATCCGCCTCCTCCAGCAACTCGGCTACGCCGGCATCCTGACCCCCGGACCCGTCGTCTACCTGCTCCTTCTTTTCGGCTTCGGCATCCTCATCGCCCTCTTCCCTTTCCACACCTGGGCGCCGGAAGCCTATGCCTCCGCCCCTGCCCCCGCCGCCATGCTCCACGCCGGCGTGCTCAAAAAATTCGGACTCTACGGCCTCCTCCGCCTCGCCGTCCCAATCTTCCCCGAAGAAATCCAGCAGTTTGCCCACCTCGTTCTCGTTCTGCTCCTCGGCAACATCCTCTACGTCGGCTTCGTCACCCTCGCGCAGAAGCGGCTCGACCTCCTGCTCGGTTACTCCAGCGTGATGCACATGGGCTACGCCTTCCTGGGCTTCGTCGCCCTCAACCAGCTCGGCCTCGCCGGCATGTCGCTCATGCTCTTCGCCCACGGGCTCACCGTGGCCGCCCTCTTCGCCCTTTGCGGGGAAATCAACCGCCGCACTGGCACCCTCGAATTCTCCGAACTGGGGGGCCTCGCGGGTGTCACCCCGAAACTCGGCCTCCTCTTCGGGTTCGCAGCCATGGCCTCGGTTGGTCTCCCCGGCTTCGCCACCTTCGCCAGCGAAATCATGATATTCTTCGGCGCCTTCGCCCGTGGCGCGGTCGGCAGTTTCAATTGGTTCCAAACCGCGACCGCCCTCGCCCTCTGGGGGGTGGTCATCTCCGCGGTCTACATGCTCCGTGCCTACCGCAATATTTTCTGGGGCGCGCGCGGATCAGCTATCAAAGCTGACACCGCTGATATTTCCTCCGGTGCCCGCTGGGCCGTCATCATCCTCATCGCCGTGCTGCTCCTCACCGGCTTCCGTCCCGGCCTCCTGCTCGACTACCTCCACCCGGTCTTCGCCTACCTGCCCCGATGAACCCGCTCTACCTCGAAGTCTCCGTTGTCGTTCTAGGCATCATTCTTCTCATGGCCGAAGCTTTCTCCGGCCCCGGGGCCAAACGCGGCCTCGCCTACGCCGGCATCCTCGGGCTCCTCGCCATTTTGGGAGCCACCTTTTTTGCCGACCCCGCCGCGATGAACGTCACCGCCGCTTACGCCAAATTTTACAGCGCGGACCCCCTCGCCATCTTCCTCAAGCAGTTTGCCCTCGTGACAACCGTCATCGTGCTGGTCATGGCGCTCGAATACGCCCCGACAGTCGAAGCCAACCTCCCCTCCGAACGCCGCGGGGCCGGACTCGGCGAATTCTACACCCTCCCCGTCCTGGCCTGCGCCGGCCTGATGTGGATGGCCTCGGCCGTCGACTTCGTCATGATCTTCGTCTCGCTCGAGCTCGTCACCATCACCTTTTACATCCTCGTCTCCTACCTCCGCCGCAACGAGAACAGCCTCGAAGCCGGCACCAAGTACCTCGTCCTCGGCGCCCTCTCCACCGGATTTCTCGTCTACGGCATCACCTGGATCTACGGCGTGACCGGACAATTCAACCTCGCCGCCATCGCGGCCGCCCTCCCCGCCCTCGACCAAGCCACCGCGCCCGCCCTGCTCTTCGGCTTCGGCCTCGTCCTCATTGCTCTCGGTTTCAAAATTGCCGCCGCTCCTTTTCAATTCTGGGTGCCCGATGTCTATCAAGGTGCACCCACCCCGGTCACCGCTTTCCTCTCTGTTGCTTCCAAGGCCGCCGGATTCATCGTGCTACTGCGGGTCTTGCAAGCCTTCCTTGTTGTCCCCGCCCTGCAGGAAAAAATCCTCCCCCTTCTTGCCGTCATTACCGGTGCCACCATGATCTTCGGCAACCTCGCCGCCATCCCGCAGTCCAACCTCAAACGTCTTCTCGCTTACTCCAGCATCGGCCATGCCGGCTACCTCCTCCTCGGTCTCGTCTCCATCGGGGCGCCCTTTGCCGGTACCGCCGTTGTTTTCTACCTTGCCGCCTATCTCCTCATGACGCTGCTCGCCTTTCTTGTCATGACCATCGTGGCCCAGGCCACCGGGGGTGACGACATCGCCAATTTCAACGGACTCAACCAACGTGCGCCCCACCTCGCCTTCGCCCTCATGCTAGCCATGCTTTCCCTTGCCGGTCTGCCCCTCACCGCAGGCTTTCTCGGCAAATTGTTCATCTTTGAGTGCGCCATCGAGCAGCAGCATTGGGGACTGGTCATTCTCGGTGTGATCACTGTGGCCGCCGGCTTCTATTATTACCTCAAAGTGATCCGCGCCATGTATTGGCAGCAACCCGCCGCCCCCGATGCCCCGGAAATCGGAGTGAGCGGCTTGGCCAAACTGACCATCGCCCTCCTCTGCGCCCTTATCATCTGGATCGGCGTTTACCCCGCACCGCTCCTTTCCTTGCTCCCCTGATCCGGGTTGTCGGGACCTTCCATCGTGCCCGCTTCGGGGCAGGACGGAGCCCTTCAAGACCCGTCCATCCGCGCAAAGCAAACAGGCCACGACGCGATGACTATGGCGTGGCCGCGGACCATTTCCTACCCACACCCGAGGGCGAAAATTCCTTCCTTCCGCCCCGCCCTTCCTCTGGTAAATTTACGTCATGTCTGGAACCGACCACTTTGCCAAATACCGCGCCTACTTTGTCAGCCAGAAAGACCGTGCACCTCTCGGCACCGGCCCCCATCTTCCCTTCGTCACCCTTTCCCGCCAAGCCGGCGCCGGTGCGGAAACCGTTGCCCGTCTTCTGACCGAAAAACTCAACACCGACCTTCCCCAAGACGCCCAGCCTTGGACCGTTTTCGACAAGAACCTGATCGCCAAAGTACTGGAGGACGCCGATCTGCCGCAAGAGATTGCCAAGCTTGTCCTCGAAGACAGGGACACCACCCTGCAGGCCATCATCGGTGAGGTGCTCGGTCTCCATCCCTCGATGTGGACCATTTTCCATCATACCAGCGACACCATCCTCAAATTGGCCCGGCTCGGGCGGTGCGTAATTGTCGGACGAGGCGCCGAAATCATCACCGCAAGGATGAAATGCGGAATCCACATACGTCTCGTCGCACCGGAAACCTCACGCTTGGCCCATCTCGAAAAGCATTTTCATTGGGATGCCAAAACCGCGGTGAAATACCTGCATGAGCAGGACGAAGGGCGACGCCGCTACGTCAAAAGCAACTTTCAGCGTGACATCGACGACCCGGCCCTTTACCACGCCACGCTCAATACCGGCTTCCTCTCGTTTGAACGTACTGCCGGCGTCATAGCCCGCCTCGTGACGGACGAGACCAACCAGGACTGAGTATGAGCGATAAAGAGAGGATTCTTTAACGTCAAGCGGTTCGACAGGCTTAAGCATCACCAAATCAATATTTGTGTTATTCCAGAGCAGCCCAAGACATAGATTGAGTCCCTTGCCCTCTTTACCGGGAGGTATGGAATGATGCATCCCTTCCCGCCTTGTCCGCGGCGGTCCAAATGAGCGGACCAGACCTGCTCCGCTTGGGCGTTCTCGGTTCGGGGCACGGCTCGAACTTTGCCGCCCTTTGCCGCGCCATCGATCAGGGTGTCCTGTCCGCCCGCATCGCCGCCGTGCTCTCCGATCGACCGGAGGCGCGGATTCTCGAACTCGGCCGCACCATCGGGGCGCGCACCGAATGCATCGTGCCGGGCATCGCGCGTGGACGCCTCGATCCTCCCACGGAAGAAAAAATTGTCGCTATCCTGCGCGAGGAAAAGGTGGAATTGGTCATCCTGGCCGGTTTCATGCGTATCATCGGCCCCTCCCTCCTCGCCGCTTACCCGCGACGCATCATCAACGTGCATCCCTCTCTCCTTCCCCATCACCGCGGGGCACGGGCCGCCGCCCAAGCCCTTGCCGCCGGCGATCAAATCACCGGTTGCACCGTGCACTACGTCGACCAAGGAGTGGACACCGGTGAAATTATCGCCCAACAGGAGGTGGAGGTGAGGCCGGACGACACCACCGAAACCCTGCAGGCGCGGATCCAGGTGGCCGAGCACGCCTTGCTGCCATCCGTCGTCGCCACGTTTGCCCGCCGATGAAAGACACGCCGCTCAGCACATCAGGTCCCTCCTTCACCAAAGTGATCAAGCCATGCGGCGCACATCGCGACCGCGCGCTGACCAGGCAGGCCCGGCAACTCGGGTTTGCCGTTGTTTCTCTCAAGGCCTCGGACATCTTTTTTCTGCGCGGCGAAACGGACACCGCGAATTTGCGCCTCATTGTGCCGCGACTGCTCGACGATGCCCAAGGCGAGGCCACTCGCCTCGAGGTCGGCACAGCCACCGTACCGGCCGGCCGGCTTGTCATCGAGGTGGCGCGCCGGGCCGGGGTGACCGACCGCGTGGCCACACAGCTGGCCGAAAGCGCGGCGCGCAGCGGATGCTGTATCGAAGCCGCCACGGGATCGCGCTTCGAAATGACCGGCGGCAGCGAACTTCCGGAAAAAGACCTCCACTTTCTTGTTCACAACCTTCTCTGCAATCCGGTCATCGAGACATGGTCATTCGGCGAAGTGCAACCCGGCTTCACCTCCGCGCCGGCGGCGGAATCCTCCGCGGTCGAAATTGTCCCTTTGTGCGGACGGACCCCGGAGGCGCTGGCCCGGATCAACAATGACCGTGCTCTCGCCCTCGACCCCGAAGAAATGGAGGCTGTGGCACAATACTTCACGGCCGAAGGACGCGATCCGACCGACGCCGAACTGGAAACGATCGCGCAAACCTGGAGCGACCACTGTTCCCACAAGACCTTTGCCGCGCGCATCGAAACCGAACAGGGCGAGGTCGCGCCCCTCTTGCGCCAGTTGCGCGAGACGACTCGCGCAATGAAGGCCCCTTTCGTCATCTCCGCCTTCGACGGCAACGCCGGTATCGTGGCCTTTGCCGACGGTCTGCGGCTCGCCATCAAGGCCGAAACGCACAACCATCCCAGCGCGATCGAGCCCTTCGGTGGAGCCAACACCGGGGTGGGTGGCGTGATCCGCGACGTCCTTGCCGCTCCCGCCCGCCCCGTGGCCCTGACCGACATCCTTTGCTTCGGTCCGCGCGAACTCGACCATCACGATCTTCCGGAAGGCGTGCTCCACCCCGCGGTCATCGAGGAGGGGGTGGTCGAAGGGGTGGCCGACTATGGCAACAAAATGGGAGTGCCCACCGTGGCCGGTGCCGTCCTCTACGATGCCGGTTACACCGCCAATCCGCTCGTCTTTTGCGGTTGCGTCGGCGAGGTGCTCCGGGGCTATGACAAATTGAGCGGGCCGCAACCCGGCGACCGTGTTGTGGTCGTCGGCGGGGCGACCGGGCGGGACGGGATCCGCGGGGCGACCTTTTCTTCCATGACTATGGATGCCACCACGGGCGAAGTGGCCGGGGCCTCCGTGCAGATCGGCGACCCGATCATTGAACGGCTGGTGGCCGATTTGCTCGTCGAATTGCTCGACCGTCCCGACCCACTGGTGCGCGCCTTGACCGATTGCGGGGCGGGCGGACTGTCTTCCGCGGTCGGCGAATTGGGTGAAGCCACGGGTGTTTCCGTCGACCTCACCGCCGTCGACCGCAAATACGCCGGGCTCCAGCCGTGGGAAGTCTGGCTCTCCGAAGCACAGGAACGCATGGTCCTCGCGGTGCCGCCGGGCCAGGCGGCGGCCGTTCTCGAGCGGGCCCGTCACCTCGGCTTGTCGGCCTGCGATATCGGCGAGTTCACCGGCGACCGGCGTCTGCTGGTGCGCCATGGCGCGAAGCCGGTGGTCGATTTGCCGATGGAGTTTCTGCACAAAGGCCGGCCCGTCCGCCGCCTGCGCGCCGTGCTGCCCTCTCCCGACCGCAGACCCGACACCAAGCTTCGCGAGGCCGATATTTCCCATGCGCTTCTTGCTCTCCTCTCCCATCCGAACATCGCGTCGAAAGAAGCCATCATTCACCGTTACGACCACGAAGTTCTCGGCGCCACGGTCATCCGCCCGATGGCTGGCAGCGCTCAGTCGGGCCCGTCGGACGGGACGGTGATCGCCCCGCCACAACGGCGGTCCGGCTTTGCCCTCGGTATCGGAGTCAATGCGCGATACGGGCTCTACGATCCGGAATACATGGCCCACGCCGTGGTGGACGAAGCCATGCGCAACGTCACGGTCTCGGGTGCCGATCCGGCCCAGACCGCACTACTGGACAATTTTTCATGGGGCGATCCGCGGCGTCCGGAAACGCTGGGCGACCTGGTTGCCACGGTGCGCGGATGTTGCGCGGCCGCCCAGCTTTACGGGGCCCCTTTTGTCTCGGGCAAGGATTCGCTGAACAACGAATACGTCGCCTCGGACGGCACCCGCCGCTCCATCCCGCCGACCTTGGTCATCACCGCCCTAGCCCACGTGCCCGAAGCGGACCGGTCGATCGGCACCGCCCTGCGCGCGGCCGGTCACGCGCTCGTCCTGACCGGCCGCACCACGCGCGAATTCGGGGGCAGTCACTTCAATCTCGTCACAGGCGAGGAGAGTGGCACGGTGCCCGCACCCGACCCCTCGGCTCCAGCCCGCTACCGCCGCATCCACGCCCTCATGCGCGAAGGGCTCGTTGAATCGGCCCATGACGTCAGCGAGGGCGGGCTGGCCGTGACCCTGGCCGAAATGGTGATCGGCGGAAGACTCGGGGTCGAGGCCACGCTGGGAGAACCTGATGAGTGTTCCGCCCTGTTTTCGGAATCACTCGGACGCCTCGTGCTCGAGGTTCGCGAGGAAAATATCCCGCGGGTTCTCCAATCCCTCGGCGATGAGGCTGCCGTCATCGGCGGGGTGGTCGCAGACTACCACCTGCGCCTCGGCACCCACAGGTGGGACGGCGCCGCTCTCGAGCGCGCCTGGAGGGGGGACGCGTGATGAAGCCTCCTGCCATCGTTCTCACCGCACCCGGCACGAATCGCCAAAACGATGCGGCCTTCGCCCTCGAGCAGGCCGGCGCCGCTCCGGTCTGCGTCGATCTTCTCGACCTGCCCGGGCGGCGCGGCGAGATCGAGCGGGCCAAGCTGATCGTCATTGCCGGTGGTTTTTCCTACGGAGATGCGCTCGGTTCGGGTCGCGTTTTTGCCCTCGAAGCCGAGCGCCTGCTCGGCGACCTCCTGCCGGAAAAAGTTTCCCAAGGCACCCCGATCCTCGGGGTGTGCAACGGATTCCAAATGCTCGTGCGGTCCGGAATGCTTCCGGGGGCCCTGCAGCACAACGAGCGGGGACATTTCGAGTGCCGGTGGGTTACACTGCAACCATCCTCGCAGCTCTGCGTCTGGACGAGGGGCTTGGAGGAGCCGCTCCGCTGCCCCGTGGCTCACGGCGAGGGCCGATACGCGGCCGGAACAGCCGTGCTCGAACAGCTGCGCTCCGAGGACCGTGTGGCCTTCCGCTACGCGGCGGATGATTACCCGGCCAATCCCAACGGATCCGCGGAGGCCATTGCCGGGGTGTGCGATTCCACCGGTCTGGTGCTCGGCATGATGCCCCACCCGGAGAACCACGTGACGGAGCGCCAAGGCCGTGCCATGGTTACTGTCCGGAAACAAGGACACGCGCTGCCACTCTTTCGCAACGGCGTGGTCGCCGCTCTCGCATCATGAAACCCAGCACCCAACTTGCCAGTTCCCCTTTTCGCGACGACCGCCCGAGCGAAGAATGCGGGGTCGTCGCGGTTTCTTCACCCAGCGGCGAAGAAACCGCCCAACTCGCCTTCTTCGGGCTGTTCGCCCTGCAGCATCGCGGACAGGAAGCGGCGGGCATTGCCGTGTCCGACGGGCAGCGGGCGCGCATCCACAAGGATGTCGGTTTGCTCTCCCAAATTTTCACCCCGGAGACGCTGGCGCCACTCACCGGCTACCAAGCCATCGGGCACACCCGGTACTCGACCATGGGTGCGTCCACCGCGCGCAATGCCCAGCCCTTCCTGGTCGAAACCATGCACGGACCCCTCGCCCTCGCGCACAACGGGTCGCTGGTCAACGCCACCGAGCTTCGCTCCCAACTTTTGCAACGCGGTTTCGCCCTCACCGCCGCGAGCGATACCGAAGTGATGGCCCTGATGCTCGCCGCGGCGAGCGGCCGCACCTGGGAGGAACGCCTGGAACGCACCATGCCCTCGTGGAAAGGCGCTTACTCGCTGGTCCTTCTCGGAATCGACAGCTTCATCGCGGCCCGGGACCCCTGGGGATTCCGGCCGCTCTCCATCGGGCGCACCCCCGAGGGCGGCTGGGCTGCCGCCTCGGAAACCTGCGCCTTGAACACCCTCGGTTGCACCGAGATCAACGAGGTGGAAAATGGCGAGATCGTCGTGGTGCGAGGCAAGGAAATCACCCGTCACCGCACGACCACCGCCGCCACCGGACCGGCGCGCTGCTCCTTCGAGTTCGTTTATTTTTCCCGGCCCGACAGCGAGTGGGACGGCGAGAGCGTGCACAAGGTGCGGCAGAAACTGGGCGAGCAACTGGCCATCGAGTGGCCGGCCGAAGCGGACGTCGTCGTGCCGGTCCCCGATTCGTCCATTCCCGCGGCCATCGGCTATTCAAGACAGTCCGGCATCCCGTTCAACGACGGTTTCATCAAAAACCGCTACATCGGACGCACCTTCATCGAGCCGACCCAGCTTCTCCGCGAACGACGCGTGGCCATGAAGTTCAACGTCCTGCCGGCCAACCTTGCCGGTCAGCGCGTGGTTATCATCGACGACTCGCTGGTCCGCGGCACGACCTCAGCCCAACTGATCAAGCTGGTCCGCGACGCCGGGGCCAAGGAGGTCCACCTGCGCATCACCTCGCCGCGCGTGCTTCACCCCTGCCACATGGGGGTCGACATGGGGACTTATGACGAACTCATCGCCGCGCGCTTCGATCCCGAGCGGCTCCGTCAGCATGTCGGGGCCGACACCCTGGCTTTTCTTTCAGTCGAGGGCATGATGGCCGCGATCGGCAAAAAATCGGGCTACTGCACAGCCTGCTTCACCGGAAAATACCCGGTGGATGTTTCGGGCGTGGCGCCCAAGGAATCTTTCGAGTTCGCCCTGGCATGAAGATTCTCGTGCTCGGATCGGGCGGACGCGAACACGCCATGGCCCGCGCGCTGGAGTGCCCCGGTGACAGCGTCATCGTGGCACCGGGCAACGGCGGTACACCGAACCGGCGTGACATCGACCCATGCCATCCCGGGCAAGTCGTGGCCCTCTGCCGTGAGGAAAAAATCGACCTGGTGCTCATCGGACCCGAGAGCGCGCTGGCGGCGGGAGTTTCCGACGCCCTGCGGGCTGCCGGCTTCCGGGTCTTCGGACCATCCCGGGAAGCGGCGCGACTGGAGACGAGCAAGAGCCATTGCCGCGAGTTTGCCGCACGCCACGGACTCCCCTCGCCGCGCAATAAAACTTTTTCCGGTCCGGCCGCCGCGGAAGAGGCGCGCGCTTGGGCCGAGGCGCAAGATTTTCCGGTCGTGGTCAAAGCCGACGGCCTTGCCTCGGGCAAAGGTGTGGTCATTCCCGAAAACAAGTCCGAGCGCGACGAAGCTCTGGTCCGCTTGGCGCAATCCGGGCCGATTCTCCTCGAAGAACGTCTGACCGGTCCGGAGGTTTCTCTGCTTGTTTTCAGCGATGGCACTTCCGTCGCCGCCATGCCGCCGGCCCAGGACCACAAACGAATTCACGAAGGCGACCGCGGCCCGAACACCGGCGGGATGGGCGCCTATGCGCCTACCGGGATTTGTCCTCCGGCCTTGGTTGAACAAGTGCTCGCCAGCATCGTGCGCCCGACCATCTCGGGACTCGCTCGCGAGGGTGCCCCCTACGTCGGCGTGCTCTACGCAGGACTGATGCTGACTGCGGACGGACCCAAGCTCATCGAATACAATTGCCGCTTCGGAGACCCCGAGGCGCAAACCTTGCTGCCCTTGCTCGCGACCCCGCTGCGCGAGATTGCCCTGGCTTGTGTCGAGGGGCGTCTGGCCGGAACCCCGGTCCGCTGGCACGACGAAACCGCCTGCACCGTGGTGCTCGCCTCGCGTGGCTATCCGGAAAAACCGGAAACCGGAGATCCGGTGGCAGGACTGGATCGGGCCGCAGACCGCGAGAGGGTGCGCCTTTTTCATGCGGGCACGGCAGAGGCCGGGGGCTCGATTGTCACCTCCGGCGGCCGCGTGCTCAACGTGACTGCGACCGGCGCGAATCTTGAAGAGGCCCGCACCCGCGCTTATGAGGCCGCGGGCGACATCTCTTTCCGTGGCTGCCAGTTTCGCCGCGACATAGGCTGGCGCGAACTGGCCCGCACCGCCGGGAGCTACGCGGCAAGCGGCGTCGACATCGACGAGGGTAACCGCGCGGTAACCCTCCTTAAAAAGAAAGTCGAAGCCACGCATTCCGCCGGCGTGCTCGGCGGCATCGGGTCATTCGGTGGTGCGCTCGACGCCTCCGCCCTGAAAAACTTCGAGCACCCGGTACTGCTCGGCACCACCGACGGGGTCGGCACCAAGGTCATGCTTGCCTCCGCCGCGGGTCGTTACACCTCGATCGGCCATGACATCGTCAACCACTGCATCAACGATCTTCTCGTGCAGGGTGCCTTTCCGCTCTTCTTTCTCGACTACATTGCCTCGTCGTCCATTTCGGCATCGCGCATCGCGGAAATCGTCGGCGGGATGGCCGAGGCCTGCGCGGATGCCAAGTGCGTGCTGCTCGGCGGAGAGACGGCGGAAATGCCCGGGGTCTATTGCCCGGGGGAATTCGACGTGGCCGGCACGATGGTCGGCGCGGCGGAAAAAAAGCGCCTCCTCCCGCGGCCCGACCTCCAACCGGGCGACCTCCTTCTCGGCCTCGCCTCGTCCGGTTTGCATACCAATGGCTATTCGCTGGCGCGAAAAATTTTCCGCGGCCTGCCGCTCGAGGCGACACCTGCGGGCCTTGACACCACCCTGGGTGATGCACTGCTCGCGCCGCACCGTTCGTATCTCGGTGTGCTGCGCACGGCCTTGGACCGCGGGCTGGTCAAGGCGCTGGCCCACCTGACCGGCGGGGGCGTTTTCGACAACCTGCCGCGTGTCCTTCCGGAAGGTTGTGCCGCGGATATCGAGCGCGACGCCTGGCCCGTATCGCCGCTCTTCCGACTCATCGTGGAGGTGAGCGGACTGCCCGACGATGAACTCTTCCGCACCTTCAACATGGGCGTCGGCATGATGATGGTCTGCGATCCGCAGGACGAACCGGCCTTGCGCGACGCGATCAAGGAACCTTTGTTCCTCCTCGGCCACCTCGCCGCCGGACCGCGCGGGGTACGCATGCTCTGAAGCGCGCGGCTTGGCAAACCGCCCCGGAGCTTTACCCTGCAGTCATTGTGAGCAGCGGAGCCAACATCCTTCTCGTCGGGGCAGGCGGCTTCATCGGATCCATAGTACGCTACCTGCTTAGTGGCTGGGTACTGCATCACACGCTGGGCGGCAAATTCCCCTGGAGCACCTTCGTGGTCAACGTGCTCGGCTGTCTCCTCATCGGAGTGCTTTCCGGAATGATCGAGCGCCTCGAATGGTTCACCCCGCAGATGAGGTTGCTCCTGCTTACCGGACTGCTCGGCGGCTTCACCACCTTCTCCGCTTTCGGTCTGGAAACCGTTTTTCTCCTGCGGCGAGGTGAAGTGCTCATCGCGGTGGCTTATGCTCTCTCCAGCGTGGCGGTCTGCGTTACCGCAGTCTGGGTCGGCTTGAGGATGATCGAACTTCTTCCGCGTGGCTGATCAGCAAAAGGGGCCCCCGATCGGGAGCCCCTTGATTGGCAGAGATGGGAAAAGCCAGACCTTACTCGGCAGCCTTCTCACCGGTCACCGCACCTTTGACCGCAGACGCGCCATCACGGACAGCCGCGCCGGTGGCCTGGGTGGCATCCACTCCGGTCTGGGCTGTGCCTTGGACCGCGGTGGCCGCGGTGCCTACCGTTCCGCCCACCGCTCCCGCTGTGGTTCCGACGGCTCCTTTGGTGGTGTCGGTTACTGTGCCGACCGCCGCCCCGGTGGTATCAACCGCACCCGTGCTGATCGCTTTGACCGCGTTGCCCGCACCCTCAACAGGGTTTTTATTGATCAAAGCCTTGCCGGTGTCCAAAACCGTCTCACCCGCCGTTTTGGCGGTATTGCCAACGCCTTCGACCGCCGTCTTGGCGGTGTCGAGGAGGCCCTTGCCGGCGTCCATGACTGTCCCGCCGGCTTTCTCCGCGGTCCCGGTCACTGCGCCGGTTGCATCCTGACCGGTTTTAGCCGCCAATTCGCCGGCGGTCGGCTTAGCCTCGGAGGCAGCTTCCTCAGCTTGAACAAGAGAGGCGCCGGTGATCAGCGCGGCACAGCCGATAACGGCGGACAGACGATTGCGGAAAGGGTGAACTTTACTGGAGTTAGGATAGGACGTTTTCATGATGAAATTCCGATTTTAGAGGACAATGCGGCAGGGTCAACCGTCCGGGACCACTTTTTCCGGCTTTGCCATGGAGCCTCGGAGACCGTGTCGGGCTACCTGCATCTCTCCCCGTGACCAAGCAATACATTGACCACGAGACCAACGAGCGCACTTAATTGGCTTGGTTCTTTGCGGGTGTCGTCACCATCGCCTTCGGATGCGTCCTTGCCTGCCTGACGCGCCTGCCCCTCTCCGCCCAATGATCCCATGAAAGCCGATAAACTCGTCAAACGCGCCCGAGAGCTCGCCGCGCCCTTCCGCGTCACCTCCGGACAAAACTTCCGGCTCAAGGACTGCGATCCCGGCAACACGCTGGAATTCGACACCAAGGACAAAGAGCGTGCCAAAGAGGCGCTCGCGCAGGGCGTGCAGGCACTGTCGGCCTTGCAGGACAAACTTTACGCCCAGGACCAGTGGGCCGTGCTGCTTATTTTTCAGGCCATGGACGCGGCGGGCAAAGACGGGGCGATCAAGCACGTGATGTCCGGGGTCAACCCGCAGGGCTGCGAGGTCCACTCGTTCAAGGCCCCGACCAGCGAGGAACTCGACCACGATTTCCTCTGGCGCTGCAGCAAGAGGGTTCCGGAGCGGGGACGGATCGGCATTTTCAACCGCAGCTACTACGAAGAAACCCTGGTCGTTCGCGTGCATCCGGAAATTCTCGGGAAACAGAAGATCCCGCGGTCGTTGCTGACCAAGAACATCTGGAGTCAGCGCTTCGAGGACATCCGCGCCTTCGAGCGCTACCTCGCGCGCAATGGCGTGCTCGTCTGCAAATTCTTCCTCAATGTCTCCAAGGCCGAGCAGAAAAAACGTTTTCTCGCCCGCATCGACACCCCGGAGAAAAATTGGAAGTTTTCCACCGCGGACTCGCACGAGAGACAATTTTGGAACGACTACCAGCAAGCCTACGAGGAGACAATCCGGCAGACCGCGACGGAAGAAGCCCCTTGGTATGTGGTCCCGGCCGACAACAAATGGTTCACCCGGGTGGTGGTCGCCGCCGCGGTGATTGACGCCCTTGATTCGCTCCGTCTCGGATATCCACAAGTCGGCCCGGGCCAGCGCGCGGAACTGGCCGCGGCCAAGAAGGAGCTGCTGGCGGAGAAGTAGCGGCTACTCTCCGATGATTTTTACGAGGACGCGCTTGCGACGCAGGCCGTCGAATTCCCCGTAGAAGATTTGCTCCCAAGGTCCGAAGTCGAGGCGACCGTTAGTCACTGCCACGACGACTTCACGGCCCATGATGCTGCGCTTGAGATGCGCGTCGGCATTGTCCTCCGCCCCATTGTGGCCGTATTGGCCGTGAGGCTTTTCCGGGGCGAGTTTTTCCAGCCACTTTTCGAAATCGGCATGCAGCCCGCTTTCGTCGTCATTAATGAACACGCTTGCCGTGATGTGCATGGCGTTGACCAGGCAAAGTCCTTCGTTGATGCCGCTGACGCGGAGACATTCTCCGATTTGCCGGGTGATATTGAGCAGACCGCGACGGGCGGGGACTTCGAACCAGAGTTCTTCGCGGTAGGATTTCATAAGGGGGACCGGAGCCGGGGAGGACGGAGGCGACCAAGGGGAAACTGCCCGTTTCGTTGTCTTTGTTTCTTTCCGTTTGAAATGTCAGGGCACGGCATAGCGGGCGAATTTGGCTTCCAGCGCGGGCGGAATGTGCGCGGTGACCAGAGCGTCGTCGCCTTCGTAGACAATGGCCACAACGTGGCCGGCGCGATGCAATTCGGCCAGGGCAAGGCTGGCGCTTTGCGGGATGCGGAATTTCTGGCGGAGGCGCCACGCAGAAAGTTGATTTTGCAGCTCGTCGACAAACTGCCCGAGATTTTCCCCCGTTTTCACGGAGACCGCGACGCTTTGCGGATGGCGGGCCAGCGCGGCATCGATCCCTTCGGCATTGGCCAAGCGGTCGATCTTGTTGAAAACAATGAGGGTGTGTTTGCCGTCGGCCTCGAGTTCGCGAATGACCTCCTCCGTCGCGGCAATGTGCTCCTCCCATTGGGGGTGACTGAGGTCGACGACGTGGACGAGAAGGTCGGCCGATTGCAACTCTTCGAGCGTAGCCTTGAAGGATTCGATCACCGTGGTGGGCAGTTTCCGGATGAAGCCGACTGTATCGGTGAACAGGACCTTCAACTTGTTCGGCAGGACGAATTGCCGTGTGGTCGGGTCAAGCGTGGCAAACAGCTTGTCCTCGGCCAGGACCCCCGCCTTGGTCAACCGGTTGAGCAGGGACGATTTGCCCGCATTGGTATAGCCGACGATGGCCACGACCGGCCACTGGTGTCGCGCACGACCCTCGCGCTGGATGGCACGGTGTTTGCGCACCTCTTCAAGGTCTCTTTGCAAGCGCGCGATGCGCTCCTGCACGCGACGGCGGTCGACTTCCAGCTGGGTTTCCCCCGGACCCCGGGTGCCGATGCCGCCGGTCTGGCGTGAAAGGTGGGTCCACATACGGGTCAGTCGCGGCAGGAGATATTGCAACTGTGCGAGTTCGATTTGCAGGCGGCCTTCCCGGCTGCGCGCGCGACGCGCGAAGATGTCGAGGATCAGCTGGGTGCGGTCGAGGATCTTCTTCGAGGTGATGTTCTCCAAGTTGCGACCCTGGGCGGGCGAAAGTTCGTCGTCGAAAATAATCGAGCCGGCGCCGTGTTCCGCGCAGAGCGCACCGACCTCCTCGGCTTTGCCTTTGCCGATGTAGTACGGGGCGGTCGGGTGTTGCAGCTTTTGCGTGACGGTATCGACCACGCTGGCACCCGCCGTGGCGGCCAGTTCGCGCAATTCGTTGAGAGACTCCTCAAGGTCCCACCTGCTGACGCCGTCATGTTCGAGTCCGACCAAAATGGTTTTCTCGGTGGCGCGGGGCGGAGGAGTGGCGACGATCATGGCAGACCAAATTGACGGGCGATGCGGTCCAGAAAGCCGGGCGTCACGTGGGAAAGATTCTCTTCGGGGAATGTGGATTTGGCCCGGAACCACGTCAACTGCCTTTTGGCGTATTGCCGGGTCGCGATGGTGACAAGTTCGGCACAAGTGGCACGATCGATCTTGTTTTCGAGCAGAGCGGTGATCTCGCGCCACCCCAGTATCTGACCTGCGGTTCGTCCGGCCACGTCGTGCGCGACTCGGACCTCCTCTATGCCGCCGCCGGCCAGACGCGCCGCCACGGCGGTGGCGATGCGGGCGTTGAGCTCGTCGCGGTCGCGGGTCAGGACCACGCCACGCAGTCCGGGCGGGACTGGTTGCTCGACAAGCAAGCCGGAGGCGGGTTGCCCGGTCTGCAGGGTCAACTCGAGGCGGCGCGCCACACGACGGGGGTTGTGCCGGTCGATGACCGACAGGCTGGCCCGGTCGAGTTCACCCAATCGGGCCACCATCTCATCGAGTGTCATGGTCCGCACCTGCTCACGTACCGCGGGATCAATGGCGGGAAGGTGCGGCAAACCCGAGATGAGCGCTTGCAGATAGAGTCCGCTCCCGCCCACCACGATAGGAAGTCTGCCGCGGGCAACAACGTCCGCAATGGCTTGCCGGGCGAGACCGGCAAAGCGGGCGGCATCCATTTCTTCGGTGTCCGGAATGGATCCGAACAGGTGGTGCGGCACGCGCGCTTTTTCCGTGGCCGTCGGCTGGGCGCTAAGGACGGGCCATGCGCGGTAAAGTTGGAACGCATCGGCGCAGACGATTTCACCGGCATGCTTCTGGGCGAGGGAAAGGGCGAATTCCGATTTTCCAACGGACGTCGGACCGGTGACGAAGACAACGTGTCGGAGAATGTTACGGGGTGGTGTGGCCATGGGCACGGGGGCCGCGGCAAATCAAAAGCAGAAGGGGCATCCCCACGCTTGCCGGTGGCAGGTCTGGCGGCGTGAGGGCCGCGTCCGGCTTACCGGACCGAAAAAGCCACCACGGGCCGGCCAAGCCGACCCGTGGTGGCGTGCGGTCAACAAGCTGATCAGAGGTGTGAAGCCGGTTCCTCCGGGGCGGACTCATCGGTAGGCGCGTCCTCGTTGCGGTCGCGGCCGATGGCGCGATCGGGCGGAAGCTTGGCTCCGCTGACCACGAGCTTGCGGCCCATGTAGTCCTTGTCATGGAGTTCTTCGACGGCGCGTTTGGCCTCGGAAACGCTGTTCATTTGGATGAAGCCGAAGCCTTTGGAGCGCTGGGTATGCTTGTTCGTGATAACCTCGACATGGGCCACGGTGCCGACGCCTGAGAACAACTCGAAGAGGTCGCTCTCGGCCGCGTCATAAGACAGGTTGCCGATGTAGAGTCGGGGGGTGGTAACCTCAATGTTTTCCGGTTTGCGGGACTCGCGCGGAGCGCGGGCCTCACGCGGTTCGCGTGGCGGTCGCGACTCGCGGGATTCGTCGCGGGGGCGCTCACGACGTTCCGGGCGGTGGTGGCCGTTGGCGGAAGGTTTAGCCGGCTGCGGCGCGAGGCCGAAGAAGGCTTTGATTTTATCCCACAGACCGGCTGGCTTGCGCGGCTCGCGGGTCACTTTGAAATTGTCGCCGGAACGCGGCGGACGTGAGGAGGAGGTGCGGGGACGTCCCCCGCGCCGGCGGCGACGGGGACCCGAATCGGAATGAGAAGAGTTCATTGGGACAATGGATATGGCTTGATGGTGTGGACCGCGGGGCGCGCTGTTCGTGCTGGGGATGCTTCCCGCGGAGATGGAACGGAAGCAGCGCCGACATGGCGCCAGCTGCCCGGGCGGAGCGGACTCCGCAGCCGGATGGCCTTTCCGTGACTTTTCCGGTGACGACAAGAATGCCGCGCTCGAGCCGGTGTATGACCGGCAGATTCAGCAGGATGTTCCGCAGCACGGACGAGAGGCGCCCGGATGCATAAGTTGCCCGCAGACAAGACGTAACAACAATCATGGCTGTCGTGACCGAAAAGGACCCCTCCAACGTAAGTCAACCCCTGGGATATGCAATCAAGAAATCGCCGCGCATGACGCGGTCCCGCCAACCACCCGCGGTCGGTCGCGGATGGGCGCCATGGGACTACTCGTCTCCGTCTGGCATCTCGGCCGGCGGTCCTTTGGGACCTCCCGGGCCGCGAAGTTCACCCGGCGGGAGCCCGAGTTGCTCGAGCAGCGGGGCGAGATCCGGATTCTGTTTGATGGCCGCGGCTTTCATCGCCTCATGCATGGCCCGACCGGCTTCCCGCCGTGCCTCGGGCGACTCGGCCGCTTTCATTTTCTCGCGCGCGGCAATCACGGCAGGGTCGGCCTGGGCGGCTTGGCGGGCGGATTTCAATTGCTCCCGCTGTTCGGGGGTCAACGACTCGAAGCGGTCGCGCATGCCGCGGGCCCGGTCCCGGGATTGTTTCACTTTTTCCAAAGTGGGGGCGAGGCCCGGATCGGCGGCAAGAATCGCGGCATTCATGGCGTTTTCCAATTGCTTGTCGACCGCATCGCGCGCCTCCCTGAGCGAACGGACCGTGGGATCGTTTTTCGCCTTGTCGCGGGCCGTGGCGAGGCGCTGTGCGTCTTCGCGGTTCAGCCCGGCCACGGATTCGCGCGGGCCATCAGGCCTGCCCTGCTTTTTCCCCGGTGGTTTATCGGGACGTTCGGTGGATGTGGGGCTTTGCGCTCGGAGGTTGCCGGGACCTACGGCAAACAGCGCGGCGCAGAGGACAGCGGAGAGAACGAGTGATTTCATAACGAGGGATTCAACCCCCGCTCGTGCCCTCGGTTGCGGTCTTTCTCGCGGCCGACCAAGGTGCGGGCGCCACCGTCGCGGATTGGAGGAGGGGCAGGACCACGGTGAAAGTCGAACCTTCGCCGGGCGCACTGCGCACGGCGACACTGCCGCCATGGGCTTGGATCACATTTTTGACAATGGAGAGCCCGAGTCCCGTGCCTCCGGTTTCTCGCGAGCGGTCTTTGTGCACCCGGTAAAAGCGCTCGAAAATATGCTCCTGGTCCGCCCGGGGGATTCCGGGTCCGTTGTCGGTCACTTGCACCTCGATATTCGGGCCTGATCGCTCGAGGTGCAGGTCGACCGCCAGGCCGGGCCGGTTGCCGTATTTGAGCGCGTTTTCAAGGAGGTTGATGAAGACCTGCTCGAGGCGAACGGCATCGGCCTCGAGCGTCAGGTCCCCACCCGACGTGACGATGCGTACCGTGGCTGCCTGGCTGCGAATCGGCTCGTCGAACTGTTCGACGACATGCTGCAGCAGCGCGCCAAGGTCGATGCGCTGGACCTCGAGCGGGACAGAACGCGATTCCGCGCGGGATATGACAAGAAGATCATCGACCAAGCGACCGAGACGGTCGGCATGCTTGAACATGACGCCCAGTGCATTCTCGGCCATGGGCCGGTCATCGAGACCTCCATCGGCCAGCGTTTCGAGATAACCGCTGATAATGGTCAGCGGGGTTCGCAACTCGTGGGAGACGTTGGCGACAAATTCCCGGCGCACTTGCTCAAGGCTCTTGATGCGCGTGATGTCGTGCACCACGACCACCGCACCCGGATGATCGGAACCCAGCTCCAGTGGCGAAATACTCAACTCAAAAATCCGGACGGCACCATCCCGGTCGACGGTGATTTCGCCACGATGCTCTTTGCCCCCCTGCAATCCCAGCTGCACGAGGCGGTGCATGGCGGCATGACCGAAGGCTTCGACCACGGTCCTCCCGACCGGCGAGCTGGAAAGCTGGAACATGGCCTCGACGCCCCGATTGGCCTGCAGGAGGCAGAGGCGCCGGTCGACGGTGAAGATACCCTCCGGGATGCTGGCGAGGATAGCATTGAGCTCGGAGCGCTCGCGGTGCGCAGCGCGATCGAGGTCGCGAGCCTGCCGCGCGATCGCCTCGACGTCGCGCTGCGCCGCGCGCAAACCGGGCGGGAGATCAAGGGTGAGCGGACGAGTCAGCTCGCCGTGGGCCACCCGGCGCAAGGCGGAGCGCAAGCGGAGAATCCCCGCCAGATAGCGGACGACGAAAAACAAAAGAACGGCCGTCGCGCACAACCCGGCTATCGTCGACCAATTCAAGGTTCCGTCCCTCCCGTGTTGAAACAATAACCTTCACCGCGCACCGTGGCGAGACAGTCGGCATGACATCCAAGCTTGGCCCGCAAACGCCGCATGTGCGTGTCGACCGTACGACTGTCGATCGGATGGCGGTAGCCCCAGACATCGCGGAGCAGATCGACCCGCGCCATCGGTGCACCGCGTTTTTCCATCAGCGTGGCAAGGAGTTTGAACTCAATAGCCGTCAGGTCGAGGCGCTCGCCTTCGAGGCGCACCTCGAAGATCCCCCGATCGAGTTCGAACAGTCCGAAAGCCAGAATGTCCCCCGCACTCGGTACGCGGCGGCGGCGCAGGATGCCTTGGACACGAAGAACAAGCTCGCGCGGACTGAAAGGCTTGGCCACATAGTCGTCCGCCCCGAGCTCGAGGCCGGCAACGCGTTCTTCCGGCTGCGCTTTTGCCGTGAGCATGATAACCGGAATGGCGGTGGTGGCAGCGGCCGCCTTTAACTCCCGGCACACCTCCTCCCCGCTCATGGTCGGTAACATGAGGTCGAGCACGATGACATCCGGGGATTCGGCCCGAGCCTGTTCCAGTCCCTGCCGTCCGTCACGGGAGAGAAGGACGCGGAAGCCCGCTTTGTCCAAATGGTAACGGACCAGCTCCAACATGTCGGCCTCATCCTCGATAACCAGAACGGAAGCCGGGAAGGTCTGGACGGGTTTCACGTCGTGGACGCTAGGAAGCGGGGCTCTCTGCTCAAGATAAAAAAGTGAGCCGCCGGTGATTCCGATCAGAAAACAAGAAAACTGACCGGCCGGCGGCTCTTGGCGCAAACCAAACCGATAAGTCTGACCATGCCTGCCGCCCGGCGTTCAAAAAACTTTTCCCACCAAATTTTCGATATATTTTTATCGAATCGGGCACTTTGGACGGCTCGCCCTGGTCAAAGGGCTGTGCTAGATTGATGCCCCGCGATGAGGATCCGCCCGGTCTTTTTTTTCTTTCCCCTGCTTTTTGCCGGCTGCGCGCAGCTCGACCAGCGCCACACCATGCACATCAGTGTGGCCGACCAGAAGATGCTCGTCACCGACCAAGGCCAACCTGTGGCCACCTTTCCCATCTCGACCTCGAAATTCGGGCTGAGTTCGCAACCGGGCAGCTACGGCACCCCGCTCGGCAAGCACCGCGTGTTGAAAAAGATCGGCCATGGTTTGCCGCCGGGGGCGGTTTTCAAGTCGCGCCGCTTCACCGGCGAGGTGCTGCCGGTTGATGCACCGGGACGCGATCCCATCGTTACCCGCATCCTCTGGCTCGGCGGCAAAGAGCGCGGCAACGGAAACAGCTTCGGCCGCTTTATTTACATCCACGGGACACCCGAGGAGCGCAACATCGGCCGCCCCGTCAGCTACGGGTGTATCCGCATGCGCTCGAGCGATGTCATTGCCTTGTTTGACCGCGTGGGGGTCGGCGCGCGAGTCGACATTTTCCGCGAGCCGCTGGCCGAACGGCTGCCCAAGCTGGTGCCGTCCCCGGGGTCAGCCGCCACGGCAGCTCCCGCGCCGCAACCGGAAGAATTCGCGGGTGCACCGCCTGATTCCCCGCGCGGAATCTGACGTGCTCAGGCCTCCCGGGGTACCGCAGTGTGACGAATGTCCTGGGCTGAGGCGGCGAAGACAGCGTCTTCGGCAATGTTGGTCGCGTGGTCACCGACGCGTTCGAGGTTCCGCGCCATAAGCACGAGATCGAGATAATCGCGGATGCGGCTGGTGTTGTCGGCCATGCGCGCGGTCAGCTGATCGATGTAGGCATGATGCATGGCGTCGAGCTCACGGTCTCGCTCCTTCAGTCCTCGAGCCAACCCTTCGTCGCGGTCGGCGTAACTCCGGATGCTGTCGCGGAAAATACCCGCCGCGACGCGGCACATTTTGACCAAGCCGTCCGTCTCGGGCAGGGCAAGCGCCTCGTTGAGGCGGCGGGCGCGGCGGGCAATGCCCACGGCCTGATCACCCACGCGCTCGAGGTTGGTGCTGACTTTCATGGCGGCAACCACCTCCCGCAGATCGTTGGCCAACGGTTGGAACCGGACCAAAATGGCCACACCGGCCTCGTCGACCGACTTCTCCAGCATGTCAATTTCTGCGTCGTCCGCAATGACCCGCTCGCAAGCCTCGAAGCTTCGGGCGGAAAGACTTTCACTGGCGGAGGCCAGCAAGCGCTCGGTCAATGAGGCCATCATCAAGACCGTGTCGCGCATTGTGCGCAGGGCGTCGTCAAAGTCGCCCAGAATATGTTTGGCCGTGGTGAGGTCCATCACGTCATAGATTAGGCCTGCGGGGGTCCAGCCGCAAGCAGAGGAACGAACTTTGGAGAGTCTCGGCAAAAACCCGGGCCAAATGTGACAAATCCGCCACGGCCATGCTTTTCGCTTCTTTCGGGCCAGCCGAGCAACGAGACTTTGCCCTTAATCTTTTGCCCATGAAAAATTCACTCTTTCACTTTGTCATCTTGGCGGCCGGCTTGACCGCGCCTCTCCAGGCCCAGCAACTTTCCGGTGCGGGCGCCACCTTCCCTGCACCCCTCTACCAACGCTGGGCGGTCGAATACAACAAGCAGGTTCCGGCCATCGAGGTGAACTACCAGTCGGTCGGCAGTGGGGCCGGGGTGAAAAACTTCCTCCAAGGAGTGGTTGATTTCGGGGCGAGCGATGCGGCCATAACCGACGCCGAAATCGCCCAGTCGCCACGCGGAGCGGTCATGATTCCGGTCACCGCCGGCAGTGTGGTGCTGGCCTACAATCTCGAGGGCGTTACCGGGCTGAAACTCTCCCGCGCCGCGCTGGCCGGCATCTTCCTGGGCACGATCACCAAGTGGAACGATCCGGCCATCGTTGCGGCCAACCCCGGTCTGCCGCTCCCCGCACGCCCCATCACGGTGGCCTACCGTTCGGACGGAAGCGGGACAACCTATGTTTTCACCCAGCATCTGGCCGCAATCAGCCCCGAATTCGATGAAGAAGTGGGATACGACAAATCGGTGACTTTCCCCGTCGGGGTGGGCGGCAAAGGCAACGAGGGGGTCACCGCGCTGGTCAAACAAACACCCGGATGCATCGGCTATGTCGAATTCGGCTACGCCGAACAGAACAAATTGCCGGTCGCCTCGGTCGAAAACAAGTCGGGCAACTTCATTGTGCCCACGCCACTCAGCGGTGCCGCCGCGCTGGCCTCGGTCGAGTTGCCGGAAAACCTTCGGGCGTGGCCGGTCGACACCACGGCTCCGGACGGCTACCCCATCGCCTCGTTCACCTGGCTTTTGCTCTACCAAAAGTATGACAATGCCGCGAAGCTCAAAGCGCTCAAGGACTTCGTCACCTACGGGCTGACCGAGGGCCAGTCCTTTGCGGTGGATCTGGGCTACATCCCGCTGCCCGAGTCCGTGGTGGCCAAGGCCAACGCGGCGCTTTCCACCATCGATTAAGCGGACCCGTCTTACCATGACGACCGACAAGACCAGCTCGGGCGGCATCCATGACAGCGTGGCGCGCAGGCTTCCGGATTTTTTCCGCTGGTTCACCGCGCTGGCCGCGGCTTCCTCGGTCTTCGTGCTCGGCTGGATTTTCTGGGAGGTGTTCCAGGAAGCCAAACCGGCCCTCGAGCAATACGGCCTTGGTTTTTTGACCAGCGCGCAGTGGCAGCCCAACCGTGACCGCTACGGCGTGCTGCCCTTCCTTGTCGGCACCGTGGCCACCGCGATCATCGCCTTGGTCCTGGCTTTCCCCCCGGGTTTGGCCATTGCCATCTTTTTGAGCGAGGATTTCCTGCCCCGTCAGGCCCGTGATTTTGTCCGTTTTGTCGTCGAGTTACTCGCCGCCATCCCCAGCGTGGTCTACGGACTATGGGGCATCTTTGTCGTGGTTCCCCTCATCCAGTCTTTGGGCACCTGGGTCACGGAGCGCTGCGGCCATCTTCCTTTCCTAACCGGTCCGGCCTACGGCAATTCCCTGCTCACTGCCGGAGTGGTCCTTGCTCTTATGGTGCTGCCTACCATCACGGCGATATCGCGCGCATCGCTCGTTGCCGTGCCGCGGACCTTGCGGGAGGGGGCCTATGCCCTTGGCGCCACCCGCTGGGAAGCCATCCTCGGGGTCATTCTCCCCACCGCCGCACCGGGAGTGGTTGCGGCAACCATCCTCGCGCTGGGACGGGCCATGGGTGAGACGATGGCTGTGGCCATGCTCATCGGGAACAGTTCGCGCCTCTCTTGGTCAATTTTTGCCCCCTCCGGCACCCTGGCTAGCCTGCTGGCCAACCAATTCGGCGAGGCCGAGGGCATGCAGGTTGCCGCTTTGATGTATGCCGCACTGGTGCTTGTTGCCCTCACCCTCGCGGTCAATTTCGCCGGCGAAGCCGTATTGCGCTACACCGAAAAAAGAACGGCGGGTATCCGCTGACGCGTATGGATAATCCTCTCACCCACACCGAGGACTTCTTCAAGGAAGACGGCATCGAGTCGACCAAACTGATCGGCCGCTCCTTGGGCAACCGTCTCCTCACCGGCCTGTGCATCGCGCTGTCCTTCGCGGCACTCGTGCCCCTCGCGTCCATCCTGTACCTTGTGGTGAAGAATGGCCTGCCTTTGCTGGACTGGTCGATTTTCACCCAGTTGCCGCCCGCGGCCGGAATGACCGGAGGCGGCTTCGGCAACGCGGTGGTCGGCACTTTCCTCATGGTCGGGATCGGACTTGCCCTGTCCGGGCCGCCCGGCATCCTCGCCGCAATTTACATCTGCGAATACGATCCGGCCGGGCGCCTTGCCACCGTCACCCGCTTCACGGCCAAACTTCTCACCGGGATCCCATCCATCATTTGCGGCGTTTTCGCTTTCGCCGCGATTGTTTTGGCCACCGGAAAATTCTCCGCCGTGGCCGGCGGTGTCGCCCTCGGCGTGCTCATGCTACCGACCATTCTGCTCACCTCGGAGCAGGCCCTGCTCGGGGTGCAGCGGTCCTACCGCGAGGCGTCCTACGGCCTTGGGGCCACGCGCTTCCAAACAATCAGCCGCATCGTCCTGCCCGAGGCCATGCCGGCCATCATGACCGGAGTGATGCTTGCCGTGGCCCGCGCGGCTGGGGAAACCGCACCCCTTGTCTTCACCGCACTCTTCAGCCAGTTCTGGATGTCCTCGCTGATGGAGCCGACGGCCTCTCTGGCCGTGCTTATTTACAATTTTTCCATCGTTCCCTTCGAATATCAGGTGAAAATGGCTTGGACCGCTTCCCTCGTGCTGGTTCTCCTTGTCACGGCGACCAACGTGACCGCCCAACTCGTTTTCAGCAAAAAACACTGACCCATGCCCGACGCAACCACTTCCCTCCCCGGTCCCGCCCGGGAAACGCCTCCGCCTGCCGGAGGGCGGACCATCATCTCGGTGCGCGACTTCAACTTCTTCTACGGCAAGAACCAGGCCCTGCACAACGTCGTCCTGGATATCCCCGAGCGTCAGGTCACCGCTTTCATCGGACCTTCCGGTTGCGGGAAAACGACCCTCCTCCGCAATTTCAACCGGATGAACGAATTGATCGACGGCGTGCGGCACACCGGGGAAATCACCTTGGCCGGACGGAGCCTGTGGGATCCTGCCCTCGAAGTGATCGCCTTGCGGAGATTGGTCGGCATGGTTTTCCAGAGGTCCAACCCCTTCGCCAAGTCGATCTACGAAAACGTGGTCTACAGCCTGCGCATTGGCGGCCAGCACGACCGCGCCCTGCTCGACGAGGCGGCCGAGCGCAGTTTGCGCGGCGCCGCCTTGTGGGACGAGGTCAAAGATCGCTTGCACCAGAGTGCTCTCGGGCTCTCCGGCGGGCAAATGCAGCGGCTCTGCATTGCGCGCGCCATTGCCAACCGGCCAAGGGTTCTGCTCATGGACGAACCGTGCTCCGCCCTGGATCCCATCGCCACGGCCCGGGTCGAGCAGCTGATCAGCGAGCTGAAAAAAGAATTCACCATTGTCATCGTGACCCACAACATGCAACAGGCCACCCGCTGCTCGGACCACACCGGCTTCTTCTATCTTGGCAAGTTGGTGGAATTCGGCACCACGGCGAAAATTTTCACCAGCCCGTCGGAAAAACGCACCGAGGACTACATCACCGGCCGCTTCGGCTGACCCTTTACTCTGTCGGGGACGGTCCATGTGACGGAAAATTCACATTCCACGGCTGTCCTGCAAAAGCACTTCCGCCCTATTCTCTCAGGTCCATGTCTTCGCCCGCCCAATCGGTCCGCTTTGTCACGGTGCGCGCCTGCTTGCTCGCGGCGGGCCTGACCGTATTTCTGGCCGCGCCCCGCGAGGCCGCGCGGGCCGTGCCGACCACGGATGCGGAGGGGGAAAACACCGGCTCCGACTTGCCGCCTCCATCTTTCCACATCCGCGAGTACCGCGTCATCGGATCGCGCCACCTGCCGCGCGATCAGGTTGATTACGCTGTCTATGCTTACCTCGGCCCGGAGCGCACGGCGGAGGATGTCGAATTGGCCCGTGCCGCACTCGAGCAAAGATACCATCGTGCGGGCTATCAGACGGTGGTCGTGGAGGTTCCTCCCCAGGATCCGACCAGTGGGGTCATTGTCCTCAGCGTGCAGGAAATGCCGGTGGGACGGCTCACCGTCCGGGGGTCGAAGTACCACGACATCGAAAGGATCAAACGTCTGGCTCCCTCCCTCGCCGAAGGGTCCATCCCGAACTTCCGCGACGTCGAGAAAGACGTTATCCGCCTCAACCGGCGTGCCGATCTGCGGGTCACGCCGGAATTCAAACCCGGCGCCATGCCGGGCTCGGTTGACGTGGAACTGGTGGTGGAAGATTCCTTTCCCCTCCACGGCAGCGTGGAGCTGAACAACCGCTACAGCGCCAACACCACGCCGCTGCGCCTCGACGCCTCTTTGCGCTACGACAATCTCTGGCAGCTCGGCCACACCATCGGCGCGGCATTCCAGGTCGCGCCGCAGGACGCCGACGATGCCCTCGTTTACTCCGGTTACTATCTCGCCCCGGTACCGCGCGTGGAGTGGCTCTCCCTCATGGCGCAGGCCATCCGTCAAAACAGCGACGTCTCGACCCTCGGGGGCAGCGCTTCGACCGGCAACGGCGAGATCTACGGCGGACGCCTCATCGCCGAGTTGCCCACCCGCCACACCGGCATGTTCCACAACCTCACCTTCGGGATGGATTACAAGAATTTCGAGCAGTCGCTATCCTTCAACAACGTGTTGATCGATTCCTCGCCGGTCACCTACTACCCCTTCCTCCTCAGCTACAACGGTTTCTGGATGGGCAAGGATTACCGCTTCCAATTCGACGGGTCCATCAACTGGCATTTCCGCGGGATGGGCAGCGGGGAGGTGGAATTCGACAACCGGCGCTACGCGGCCAACGGCAACTATTTTTACTTCCGCGGTCTGGCCAGCTACGAGCACGACCTCTGGCAGGACTTCCAAGTCAAAGCGCTGCTCCAAGGCCAGGCCACCGACAATGCCTTGGTCGACAGCGAGCAATTTTCGGTCGGCGGGCTCACCACGGTGCGCGGCTACCTCGAATCCCAAGCGGTGGGAGACAGTGCCATCGCCGGGACATTGGAAGTCCGCTCCCCTTCGCTCCTGCGCTGGTGGATCAAAAACGACCGGCACGAAGTCCGCCTGCTCGGCTTCCTTGATGCCGGTTCCGTCTTCATCAATGATCCCTTGCCCGAACAGACCACCAACTTCAACCTGCTCAGCCTCGGCTTCGGGGCGCTGGCCACATTCATGGACTGGCTGAATGGTGCGGTCTACGTCGGTATTCCGCAAATCTCGCAAGGCTCGACCGAGGCGGATAGCTACCGGCCGGCCGGCAGTCCGATGCTCGTTTTCCGCGCTTGGGCGGAATTTTAATATGAAATCCTACCCCCTTATTCTCCGCGCTCTCGTCCTGATCCTTGCCGGGTTGACCCTCGCCGCAACGGTCTCGGCCGCCGCGCCCGATTGGTGGAAAGAGGAGTGGACCGGGCGGACCAAGTTCACCCTCGACCCCGCAGCGGAGGGAGCGGAGATCGGGGGCGAAACGGGCGAAACCGTGGTGCTCGTGCGCCTGCATCCGGGCAACCTTCCCTTCGACCTCGTCCAGCCCGACGGCAGCGACCTCCGCTTCGTCGCCGCCGATGGACAAGTTCTGCCCTTCCACCTCGAAAAATTCGACCCGCTCATGGCGGAGGGCTTTGCTTGGGTGAGAGTCCCGGCCGCCGGGGAAAAAGGGGCCGCTGAATTTTTCCTCTACTACGGCAACGCCGCGCCCGAGGCCGAGGGCGCTCCGGACCAGGCCAAAACCTACCCCGAGAACGCGGCTTTCGTTTACCACCTCAACGAACGAGGCACCCCGCCCCAAGATGCCACGGCCAACGCCTCCCACGCCGGAAGCGCCGGAAGCATCTCCGAGGGAACCATCGTGGCCGACGGCTTGCGCCTGGTTGGACGCGATCCGGTTTCCATTCCCGGTTCGGCCGCCAATGCATGGAGTGCGGACGGCAGCCTCACACTCATTTTCTGGGTCAAACCGATCGCCACGGCCAACGAAGCCATTCTTTTCACCCGCCCGGGCGCCGGAAATTTCCGCTTGGGCCTGGCTTCCGGCGGTGCCCCTTTCCTCGAAATCGACGGCCAACCCCGCGCGGTGGCCGCGG